>JAESUT010000058.1 GCA_016762995.1 Gammaproteobacteria bacterium
TCTCATAGACGCAATGGCTTTCTCCAACATGGTAAAAGCACTAGCACTAGCCCTGAAACAAGGTGCAACCGTAACTGGCGGCAATCGTATAGAGTTGGATAAATATGCTGATGCCTACTATGTTAGACCAGCCGTTGTTGAGATGCCTTCGAATATTGAGAACGTTAAAGAAGAAACGTTTGCGCCTATTCTTTACATTTTCAAATATAAAAACCTTGAAACTGCCATTTTCGCAAATAATGATGTGCCTCAAGGATTGTCATCAGCAATATTTACTAACAATGTGCGTGAAGCCGAATTATTTACCAGTGCGCTGGGAAGTGACTGCGGAATAGCCAATGTGAATATTGGAACTAGCGGGGCGGAAATTGGCGGAGCCTTTGGTGGAGAGAAAGAAACCGGCGGCGGTAGAGAATCAGGCTCTGACGCATGGAGGGGCTATATGCGAAGAAGCACCTCAACACTCAATTATTCGAGTGAGTTGCCGTTGGCTCAGGGGATTAAATTTGATCTTGGGAATTAATAAGACTGATTCCTGAGAAAACACTTTTCGTGCATCATGAACCAAATCGATATCGCAGCTTTACGGCGATTATATCGACAATTTCCTCATTCTGGATCTGCAGCATAGTGGATGGAGATGCGGCCGCGTACTCTATGTAGATGTGCGGCGGCTCTATCCGATTTTCCTGTGCAAATACCACATCTCTATTAGTTATACTGATTACAATGGTATTTTGGGGGTAAAAGCTAGTAGACTCTTTTACTCTCTACCCACTGATTCAGGAAAAATCCAATGTTAAAGCACGCCTTGTTAGTCCTGTCACTATCCTTCGGCCTCATCCCAGCTGCCTATGCTAGCGACGTCTATCGAGACTGTATAAATTTAGTTACTGACTACGCCTACCACCGCGATAGATTCGATGCGACTGAATTCGCGAATCTCTTTACGGAAGATGCATCCTTGAGCGTTGGTAGCCAGACATGGGAAGGTCGCGATAACATTCGCGCGCGAATAGAAGGCTTGGATAAGAGCGGGTCTATCCGGCATCTGATGAGTACGATTCACATTGAGCCTATCGATGAGCTACATGCCACCGGCGTAAGTTATGCAACTATCTATACGTCAGCTGCAGGATCAAGCTCTATAGAAGGATTCGCCATCATTGGTGAATATCATGACAACTTCGTGCTAACAGATGATGGCTGGAAAATAAGCAAACGCGAACTGAAGTCTGTTTTTTCTTATGAAGACAAGTAGCTTGCTTCAGGTTGCACATTTAGGAGATAACACGGAATGGCTCACTCCTTTTTCGTCCCTTTAATCCTAGGTTTTTACTTAGCAAGTGCCCACGGCGCAGAAGATGAGTTCACGCTCCTCAAGATCGACGGCAACCTCATTGGGCCTATAGAATCTATCGACCACAGAATAGACGATGCGCACCAAGCCACTCGACTCATTAGCGCGTATCACCAATTACTTAGCGCAGCAGTGCAGGCGGAGGTCGCATTACTTCACGAACAAATACTAAAATTTATACCGGGATTCGAAGTGGCCTATACCGCCGCCGATAGCGCGGAATTTTCCCATCTTATGAGCGAGATAGATCTACGCTTCGCCGCTATTCAAGACGTCCATGCACAGGAATACAAGCAAGACGTAATAGGTTTTCTAACAGAAGCCTACCAGCTGATACTGCCTACTTTCGGTGACGAACGTCGACTGGAAAGATAGGAAGTTCATTCAAGAACGCAAGCTTCGGTAGTACCGAAATTCCTTAACAGAGTGACTTTAGGATCCACCTGAAGCAAGGCATCTTCTGCCAGAGGGAATATCTCACCAGTTGACGGCACTGTATGCTCACTTAACCGGCCATCCTGAGTTACCAGAATGGGGATATTGAACTCTACCCCTGGATTGTTGGGCCAGCTAAAACTCACCCCCTCGTTGTTTCGCTCTTGCAGCAGATGCGGAAGCTCAGCTTTCCTTAAATACATATCGAAGAACCAAGATAAATCTTTCCCGTATTCTTCGCTGGCTATCCGTACAAAGTCATCGCTGCTACGGCGCGTGGGCTGTATCGGGTAGGAGAGCGTCCATGGGTTCGCCGTGTCATAGATGAGTCGGCGCACCGAGCGCCAGAAAGCCTCTTCACCGATCAGCCCTCGTAGCGTATGCAGCGTCCAACTGCCTTTGTAGTAGGCGTCGTTTGAATCGAAATAATCCATAGATACCGTCTCGCCTGGGACGATCGGCTTGCAATTTACCATGCCATTGTAGAAATCCCACATATAGCTCCAGTACCCAGCATCTCCTATAACTTGCTGCGCATAGACTGGCTGCATGTAATTGGCGAAGCCCTCATGCAGCCAAAAATCTTCGCTCTCTGCCTGTGTCATTAAGTTGCCGAACCACTCGTGAGAGAACTCGTGCTGCATTAGCCAATCGAAGCCATACGAGTCTAACTCATAGCCGTTTCCATAGCCGTTCATGGTCTGGTGTTCCATGCCTAGATAAGGGATCTCCACTATTCCTATCTTCTCTTCCCCCCAAGGATAAGGGCCAAGTGTTCTTTCGAAGAATTCGAGCTGTGCTATAAAATCCTCCTCAATCAATTTTTTAATTTTATCCATATCATTTGTAACATGGTAATAGATAACGGGGATTGAATTCTCAGTAAGAGCATTGCTATGTTGTATTTCATATTTCTTAAACGGGCCAATGTTAAGTGCCAGATGATAAGCTGAAATTGGATTCTGAGTCCTCCAATGATAAGTAGTACTCTCACCGAGGCTCAACTGGGAGAGCAGCACTCCGTTCATCACAGCGGTAAGGCTTGAGGGGACCGTAATTAGCATGTCCGCGCCTAATTCAGGCTTATCCGATATATGGTCTTTGCAGGGCCAATAGAGATCGCAGCCTCTGCCCTGAACAGCCGTGGCGATCCAGTGTTCTCCAGCCTCAGTCTTGGCCCACACGAAGCCTCCATCCCACGGGGGATTCTCAGCTTCATAGGGCCTGCCTCGGTAGGAAACGGTAGTTGTAAATTCATTGTTCGCTGGGATTGAACTCCCGGAGAGAATCAGCTTCCCGTCTTCGCTGTGGAAATGAACTGGCTCGCCGTCAATCAATGCTGCAAGTACTTCAAACCTCGGATCAAGATCTAGCTCGACAAGAGAGAGAGTTGCTAGCGCCACGGCTTGCATGACTACAACACCCTCGATAAATTTTCGCTCCGGATCGACATCAAGTTCCAGCCGATAGTGCTGCACATCATAGAGAGCCTGATTCGCCGAGAGGGTTCCGCTAGAGAGAGCCGTTTGCGGGTGCAGCGGGGCGTTAGAGACGGCACAGCTCGTAAGTAAGATGGCCAGCAATAAGGGCAACAAAAACTGACATAGAGAATAAAACTTAACTAAGACGAGTATGCTCGCCCGCAAATACCGGCTCATTGTTTACACCCTCCGTTCACGTATGAATCACACCTGCATAATATTAAGCTTAGTCGGGGCATGAAAGGCCTATCTAACAAATTATCGAGATATGCTAAGGTGATAAGCTGCTTGATGCATGCGACATGACCGACATAATGCAGTTAATGCTAAATAGGCAAATCGGTCGTCCACGCAATCGTGAAGTATAGCTGTAGGCTTAGACATAAAGAGCTATAGCACAGCCAAATTCCACTAACATTGAATTGAGAAGAGAATGAATGTGCTGGATATCACACCTGACTCCGCTACTCGGCTAAGTGTATTTGCGCTTCTATTGATTATTTTAGCGCTATTGGAAGTCTACTTGCCTAGGCGCAAACCACAGCATTCTAAAACAAGACGTTGGATCAATAATTTTGGCATTAGCGCCCTGAGCTCCGTTATCACAGCACTGGCATTGCCGCTTGTCGGCGTAGCTGCTGCGCTATGGGCAAACGACAGAAATTGGGGTCTATTTAACCAGTTTGAAATTCATCCCTTGATTAGCGTCCCTCTTTATATAGTAGCCTTCGATTTCACTATCTACCTGCAACATAGGGCATTTCATAGGTTCAGCATACTCTGGCGACTCCACAGAGTGCACCATACTGATCTGGACTACGATGTCTCTACCGGCGTTCGATTTCACCCCCTATCCATACTCATTTCTTCCGCGATAAAGATTATTCTGATACTTCTTCTAGGGCCTTTAGCCGTCGCTGTATTGATATCAGAGATAGTTTTGAACGCCACCTCGATGTTCAACCATAGCAACATTAAGCTATCGAATAGGCTCGACAAATTTCTTCGCTACTTCATAGTTACGCCCGACATGCATCGGATACATCATTCAGTGAACGTAGACGAGCACAGTCAAAACTTTGGATTTAATTTCACATGGTGGGACAGATTACTGAAGACCTACAAGGAGCAGCCTGTTAAGGGCCACAATGCCATCGAGTTTGGAATTCATGGCTATTCAGAGGATCGCTCTATCGGCATCCTGTCACTACTAACTCAGCCATTTACCAAAGACCGGTAAATCTTAATCTACATTCTTCGGCTACATAAGCTCCGTCGCCCACGCCATAGATTCGAAGTAGGCATTACTTAAATCATCAGCGGAAATTCCGCAGCCTGTAACCTCAGACCAATTCCCTCTCTCGTAGTTCAGAACCAAAGATAGCAATTTTCCGACTTCGCCCTCTCTTTTTATTAGCGCATTCGCAATATCACTAGAGAGTGGCAATTCTTTCAGGACCTCGTTCATAGGCTGGTCCATAATCGCATCAATTGATGAGAACAACCCAGTGGTGAAACACGAATCTGGATTCAGATTCTTCTTCTGCGCAAGAATCTTCATCATACGAGCACGAACCAGAGTTAGCATGATCAATTCTCTTGGCTTGTCATCGATGCTTGTTAGAGCAAGAATTACGAACCAATCACGAATTGCCTTCATCCCGAGGGAAACAACTGCTTGTTTCACTGAATCTATCTTCCGTCTGAAACCAAAGAATGATGAGTTGATGATTCTAAGAATCTTGTAGCTTATTGTTACATCCTGACTGATCAGATTTTCCAAGCTATCTACATCACAGTTGGGATCTTCCAACATAGTGAGTATTTCGAGTAAAGAGATTCGGCTAGGTCGTAGCGCTTGTCCTTTGATTACTTCGGGGCGGCTTATGAAGTAGCCTTGAAAAAAATCAAAGTCCAGTGATTTACATAACTCAAAATCTTCCCTCGTTTCTACTTTCTCTGCCAACAATTTCACATTACACTTCTGCAAGGCGCGCACATCTGATACCAACGTATCTCTGTCACAGTCCATGATATCAATCTTGACTATATCTACGATATCGAACAACGGCTTCTTGTCATCAGTGAATGTATAATCATCAAGGGCTAATCTGAAGCCCTTAGAGGAGAAGCTCCTAAGTGCAGTGAGAAGCTCGTCATCTACGACAATGTCTTCGAGTATTTCAATGACAACTGCATTTGGAGCTACAGGAAGTGGAAGCTGTCCAACTATAAAATCCCTAGTTAGATTGATAAAAGAAATACGATTATCACTTATGGCATCAATGCCTATTTCCAGAAAAGCATTGATCATCACTTGCGAACTCGCGATATTCCCATCAGATATATTCGCAAGCGAAACGTCTTCATCACGGAACAGCAACTCATAGGCCTGAACATTCAATTCGGCATCAAAAATAGGCTGACGCGCAATAAAAAAATTCTTTCGCACTCTATGGGCCTCTGCAAATACAGCTAAGTTATTCATTCCCCCCCCCTTCTTGGCGCTTTCGCCATTACCTATTGTCTTTCCATTACCTATTGTTTTTCCATTACCTATGATCTTCAACGTATGCCGCTAGCCAGTTTTGATCTGTTCAAATAGACCTCGTGCCCAGAGCATCGACTCAAAATAGTAGGTGCTCAACTCACTAGCCTCGAATCCAACATTGTTGATATTCTTCCAGTCCCCCCTCTCATAGCGGATCACAATATCTAAAAGTTCCCCCAGCAAGCCCTCTCTTTCAAGTAAAGCCTCCGTGATCTCATTAGATAATGGTAACGACTTCAGAATCATTTCCATAGGTTGGTCCATAATTGCATCTATCGAAGAGAATAAACCTATAGTGAATCCAGTATCCTTGTTCAGACCCATCACGTCGGAAAGAAGTTGCATCATGCGAGCACGCTGCAGAGTCTGAAGCATAAGGCTCTCAGGCTTGTCGTCGATATCAGCGAGAGAAATGACTATGAACCAATCTCGAATTACCTTTAAACCGAGTGAAACCACAGCTTGTTTGACTGAATCGATTTTTCTCCGAAACCCGTAAAAAGCCGAATTAATGATGCGCAGAATCTTGTAGCTGAGTGTAATATCCTGGCTAATCAAGTCCTCGAGATCTGAAATATCACAATCCGGGTCCTCGAGAAGCTTTAATATATTCAAAAGCGCCATTCGGCTGGGCTTCAAGGTGCTACCACTGACCACTACCGGCTCACTAACAAACCGTCCTTGAAAGAGCTCGAATCCTAGCGCTTGGCAGTACTCTTGCTCATCTCGAGTATTGACGTTAGTAGCGACCAACTTCACATTGCTCGAGAGGTATTTTGGAATCGAAAACTCTAATTGCTCCTTGCTCCACACCTCGAGGTCGACCTTTAGCATATAGATATATTCTAAGATCCCTTCCAGTTCATCCAATGGATCACTCGCAACAAGAGAGAGTTTATATCCCTTAGCGCATAGCGCCTCAAGTGGCACTAGAGACATATCCCTACTATATAGACTGCTAGGAAGCTCTAGAACCACATCGTCCGGAGGAAAAGGCAAAGGCAAGCGCCCGTACACAAAATCTTCTGTGATACTAATGACAGATGGGCAATCTTCTGAAATTACCTTCAGCCCAATATCCAAAAATACGCTGAGCATTATTTCGCAGGATTCATTGCTCCATGAGACTTTTGCCGGTTCAACTTCGCCGTAAAGTAGATCGTAGGCATAGACCTCCATATCTGTATTAAGTAGTGGCTGACGAACTATATGGACATTCGACGGGGGCCTTGCTTCAACCAACGGTTCAGCTAGATTTGACACTGGATCTTCCTCTTTGTTTTCATTCTAAGGTATTGGGTAAGTAGTCATCGATCAGGCTCAACAAAATCCCTGCTTCTCTTCAAAGGTCAATTGACTGCCACTATTTCAGACTCGCTAATTCCAAGCGCATCCAACACATCATCGCCAACTTCATCAAGCTCTCTTAACTCCGCTGAAATTTCCTCGCCGACTTCTTGATGTATCACAATTTCCACGCGACGATTTCTTGATCGGGCTTCGTCCGACCCACTCTCGTCAAAAGGTTTTGTGTCCGCGTAGCCGATCACCATGAATCGATTGTCGCTGATGCTGCCATCTCGAAGTAATTCATGAGCCACCGACAACGCCCGCTGCGACGACAAATGCCAGTTGGAAGGATAATCGTTAGTAAAGATCGGGATGTCGTCGGTATGGCCTTCAACTGCCACCCGGCCTTTAATATCACGTAGCGCACTGCGCAATTTCGCCATCACCGGCACGAAGTCTATGTTCAGATTCGCCGAACCAGATGGAAATGACCCTCGCTCTCGAATACGAATGGTGATTGACCTGAACCCAGACTCGATATCAATCAAGTTGTCTTGCACTTCCTTATCAAGAATTTCATGCAAGAAATCCGCATCCTCTTCAGTCTGCGCCTTTAGTTCTTGTAGCTTTTCTAAGAGCAGTTGCCTAGCGACTTCCGCCACTTCTTCCTCAGATCGGGGTGAATTCGAATCATCGCCCCGGTCCGCCTGCCCGGTCTGGAGTGACATCTTCACATTCTCGACAGTCTGTTGCTGCACCACGTTGTCAGGAGAAGGCTGCGGTCGCCCAGTACTAAATTCCTGAGCAATGATAGATGTACCCATAGGAATACCAGTTGCAGCGACTTCATTCTGAACGCCGAATGCGTCCGCCATCGCTCCTGCCACTTGCTTATACTTCTGCACGTCCATCTCCGAGAATGACAACAAGAGAACGAAGAAGCACATAAGCAACGCCATTAGGTCTGCGAACGTTGCCATCCAAGCTGGCGCCCCCGCTTTTACTTCTATATCAGACATAACTAGAACCTCATGCCGGTTGTTCTTGCGAAGTCGCGTCCTTGCCTTTAGCCACTCCCTCTATATCTCTCCGCTTTGGGTTGACATAGAGTTTTAATAAAGACTCTGTTGTGCGTGGATGCTGCCCTTCCTGAATGGCTAAGACACCATCTATACAGATCGAGTTCAGCTTCATTTCCTCAGTCCGCCGCAATGCCAACTTATCGGCTATAGGAAGAAACACCATGTTTGCCAATACTGCGCCATACAGTGTAGTTAATAATGCCACTGCCATAGCAGGACCAATCGATTTTGGATCATCCATCGCTGATAGCATTTGGACTAGACCAACCAGTGTGCCAATCATGCCCATTGCGGGGGCAACATCGCCGGCAGACGTAAACACCTGCGCACCCCATTTATGCCTTTCGTTCATTTCCTCAAGGTCTTTGGTCAAATGCTTACGCATATCTTCAACTGGACTTCCATCAATAAGCATACGAACTCCAGACTGCAAGAACGGGTTACTAACCTCGATGTTCTCAAGCGCTAACACGCCTTCTTTTCTAGCGACTGTAGACATTTCAACAATTACGGGAATAAGTGATTCAGGTGTTGGCAAGGCTGTCTTAAATGCCTTGCCAGCCACTTTCATCGCACCAGTAAATTGCGATACGTTGAATTTCATAAGAACCACCAACAAGGTGCCCCCTAACACAATAAAAAGTGACGGCGCGTTTACGAAAACCAATACTGATCCCCCGATTAGCATTGCAGCTATCACGACGGCAAAGGCACCTACAATTCCTAGTAGTGTTGCTAAGTCCATAATTCTCTAATGCTCCTTCGAATAATTTGGTTATTTCTTAACTGATGGACTCACCGACTAGGTGGCGAACCTCTCTTGTGGCAGCTCAGTGCAGGCATTGAATTTTCTATTATTCCAATTCTTACAGTTGGTTTTTGAGAACTATTCAAAAAATACTAAAAAAAGAACTGTTCCTTATTTTGTATTACGACGTAATGTAGGAATGATTAACCAATTTTGCACATTGATGTGCAAAAGAATTAGGGAGGACGAATATTCTTCAAACCCACTACCCCCATAGGTCTCCGCGATTCTATGGAATATGAACACCCGACGGCTTTCCAACCCAATTGTGAAGGCCAACTTGCTTTAAGTTAGAGGAGAAATAACATTGAAGAAAATAATGATAATCAGCGCAGCCATAGTACTTCTAGCCGGTGGTGGCGCCAGTGCCTATTACTTTACTGCATTAGGGGGCGATGCAGTCATTAGCCAAACCTTGGACAGCGAAGCAATCGCAGCGGAGACTGCTGTAGAGGAGAGAGAGGCACTGTTTCACACGCTCCCTCCCCTAGTGGTGAGTTCTAATTACAACGGCAGCCTGCGCTACCTACAGGTCAAGTTATCCATTTTGACAAGGAATGAAGAAACACTAGAGAAACTAAGAGCGAATACTCCCCTGATACAGAACGCGCTAATTATGCTCCTAGATACATTCAAATTCAGCGAGCTTGATAACGCAGAGGGCAAGGAAGTTCTTCGCGCCCAGGCGGAGGAAGAGGTTCGAAACCTGATAAAGGATGACGAAGTAGAGTCAGTTCTTTTCACAGGCTTTGTCATTCAATAATCATTTTTGACATACAAAGGATAAAGTTGTCACAATTTTTACAAATATGTAAGAAATTTGTAGGAACAATCTAGCAATGCTTTCTGGAATAAATGGATATCAATGTGTAAGCGTTCATATTTTTTCTATGATCTATCGGCAAGGATTGAGAATTGTATAAAAATATTTTCATGTTCTCATGAATTATTATCCCCTACGATATTTCCTACAACTACCATCTTCTCAATGTTCTAAAAGTAAGAATCGTAAGTACCGGATGTCATTATTTGTAGGAAATAGTCTTGCCGTTGGATGTTTTTTTGATTTTTCTACAAATTTGTTTTGCATTAGGTATTTTTTTTGCCGTATATTCAGCGCCTAACAACACATTCTTGACTAGTACGTTTAAAAGAACTCTCTAATGCGTTGTTATTTTCATATTTTTGACACGGGTTTACACAGTTATTTTTTCTGCCATGTTTTTAAATATTCGATACAAATTCCAAGATGTACTTTATGTAGGATAACCACCTACAAAAACTATTATGGAATAAGTTGGCACTAAAGATTGGCAGCCTCAGAAGGAAAGATCAATGCAAGATATTTCGCTAATAATTACTGACAACAAGATCATTTCAGCGAATATGAACACTGTATTCAAATTTATTCAGAAAGATGTGACCTTTGCTGACTCAGAAGAGGAAGCCAAGAATGAACTGCAAGGAAACAATAGAATCCTTATGGCTTTCGTTTCCTTAAGTGAGGAACGAGCAGAGGAAGAAATTCTAGCGCTACTTCGCTCTAGCTACCCCAAAATTTCTGTCCACATTATCGATACTTCCGAGAAAAATTCTTCTAGGCTGAAAATTCCTGCAGGCGCGGCCAGCTACCTACGTTTTCCAGTAGATTTCGAAAGCCTTATGCACACCATTAAGAAAGCCGAGATATCTAGAAACAATTTGGACTCGCGCAGGGGCTTACCGATCTCCCTCACTGGGAATAGTGAAGAAATTCAGGAAGTAGAATCTTTGATCCGCCAAGTATCACAGGCTGATGCCAACGTACTTCTGCTCGGCGAATCGGGTACCGGTAAGGAAATTGTAGCGCGGGCCATACACCAATTCTCGATGCGTGCTGACGGCCCTTTCATTGCTGTGAATTGCGGCGCGATACCCCCGGAGCTACTGGAATCCGAGCTATTCGGACATGAAAAGGGAGCCTTTACGGGCGCAACAAATAGTCGCAGAGGTCGATTCGAACTCGCCGAAGGCGGTACGCTATTTCTCGATGAAATCGGCGACATGCCCATGCCTATGCAGGTGAAGCTACTTCGCGTCATCCAAGAACGAACGTTTGAGCGAGTTGGCGGAATGAAAACAATCGCCAGTAATGTAAGGCTCATTGCCGCTACACACCAAGACTTAGAGCAGCGCATAGCGGAAGGCGAGTTTAGAACGGACCTATACTACAGACTGAATGTTTTCCCAATCAAGTTGCCAGCACTGCGCAATAGGACATCTGACATACCCCTGCTCCTGAAAGAATTTTCCGAAAAAATCTGCCTGCAACTAGGCAAATCTACTGCCATTGCTTTCGATGACTCTGCAATTGAGGCACTTTCTCAACATCCATTACCGGGAAACGTCAGAGAAGTTGAAAATCTTGTCGAAAGATTGTCAATCTTGCGACCAGGAGAAACGATAAGCGCCGATCTACTGCCACCCAAGTATAAGTCCCTATTAGTATCGCCTGGGCGAACTCAGCACTTCGTGCAGAGGCCAAATATTGAACCGCGCGCTCCTTCTATAAAATTTGACTCCGGAACCATAGACTTGAAACAACACCTCTCTGCACTGGAGAAGAACCTAATTTTTCAAGCTCTGGACGATACCGATTGGGTTGTATCAAAAGCTGCCCGGGTTCTTACGCTTAGAAGAACCACACTAATCCAAAAGATTCGGAAATTGGGAATTCGAAGCGAGAACAGACAAGCCCATGCGATAAGTGCCTAAACCCCTTCACCTCGGTTGACTGGTACAGCCTGAAAATATTCAGCTTGTACCAGTCCTTTTAATACATCCCCCTTCCCTCATTCAGCCTCTGCACTAGTACACCCCTAATTCGACTTCCCGTGCATCGATCGGCACCTAGACTCTCCTACTATTGCAGCAGCTTCTTCATCGACCAATACCATCATTCCAACGAGCCACAAGAAGCACATAGTTTGCCAGTGTTATTTTTTGTTGTAGGAATTCCTTTCATCCCGACATATTTAGGCATTTCTTTGACAGAAACTAGGATTAGAACGCCCATTCTCCACAGTATAGGACTGGCATGATGATTGCTTTATCCAAGTAAGATAGAAAACCGTGAGAATAAATATGTCTACCGAAGCGCTTATTGAAACACCCCTCTCTAAAAGCAAGTTGGAAGAACTGTTTACTGCATTCAACCAGGTATCAGTAGACCTTGGTTCAAGATATCGCGAATTAGAAACTCGAGTCGCGCAGCTGAACTCTGAACTTGCCGCATCACATTCCGCTCGATTAGCGGAGCTAACTGAGAAAGAACAGCTAGCGGCTAAGTTAGGCTCACTTATGGATACACTGCCGGGAGGTGTCCTAGTTCTCAATTCAGATGGCTATGTCCTTGAAGAGACTTCCAGCGCTCAACGAATATTGGGCAGGTCTGTAATGGACCTTAATTGGAAAGAAATTCTAAGAACCACAAGTAATGAGCGCTTAATGCTCGACGGCGAGCTCTCATTAGAGAATGGTGTTCGCGTATGTATCAGCAGTAGTTCATATGGCGAATTAGGTGACATAGTTATTCTGCTAACTGACGTTTCTGAGAACTACCGATTGAGAAAATTAATCGACAGGGAGGAACGTCTATCAGAGCTGGGAGAAATGTCGGCTCGTCTCGCACATCAGATCCGAACCCCTTTAAGCACGGCGATACTTTACTTATCACACTTGCCTAAAGGGCATGAATCAACTCAATCGCCCCCTATAGCAAAAAAAATATTGGATCGCCTGCAGCAAATAGAAGGCTTAACAGACAGCATGCTTTCTTATATACGAGGGGAAGGGCATATGTTGAGCGAGTTTCCACTTGAGCAAGTGTTTAGAGAGATTAAAGACGCCAATACTATGCAAGTAGAAAGATTTGGGGGTGAGCTGGAGATAGATATCCCCGATGTCTCTTGTCCCTACTTCGGCGACAGAGAAGCAATATTCAATGCTCTTTCAAATCTCGTAGATAACTCAGTTAAAGCGGCTAGATTCAATCCCTGTATTCGCTTGTCGCTCTCGGTTCAGGATTCTTTCTATCAGCTTACTGTAGAAGACAATGGACCGGGTATCAGCAAGTCAATCCGTGAACATATATTCGAACCCTTCTACTCCACCCGATCAGGCGGAACAGGAATCGGCCTCGCCGTTGTACATTCTGCAATCAAGGCTGGCGGTGGCGAAATAGCGATCCGCACCGCTAAGGGAGGCGGTGCGCTTATAGAAATACTGCTACCACATGGTCAATCTCAGCGAAACAATATGGATGGAATCTGGAACACACACACTTATGTATCGCGTCAGTGCCCCGCGATGGGAGATGTAGTTAATGGATAAGACACGTTTGATACTTATAGTCGAAGATGACAATGACCTAAGGGAAGCAATATGCGACACCATAAGGCTCTCCAACTTTTCTGTTATGGAAGCCTCCAATGCCGAAGAAGCACTAGAAATACTGGCGATAGAGCAAATTGATCTAATCGTTAGCGATGTACAGATGCCAGGGATCGATGGTCACGAATTCTTAAGTGTATCGAAGCGACTTTATCCCGACATTCCCTTTGTGCTCGCTACCGCTTATGGAGAAATTCAGAAAGCTGTATCTGCCATCAGAGCAGGCGCTGCAGATTACATCGTCAAACCATTTGAAGCCGAAGTTTTAATCGAAATGATAAATAGATTGTGCCCCGATAGCCCTGAGGCTGGGAGTCTTATTGTTAGTGACCCTAAGAGTCTAGCCGTCGCTAAGCTAGCAGCAAGGGTCGCCGAGACCAATGTTACGGTCATGATCAGCGGCGAATCAGGTTGCGGCAAGGAAGTCTACTCTAGGTTTATTCACGAGAATTCACCTAGAAAGAAGAAACCGTTTTGCGCAATTAATTGCGCTGCAATCCCAGAGCCAATGCTTGAGTCAATTTTGTTTGGTTATGAGAAGGGGGCGTTTACTGGTGCCTATACTGCGAGAGCCGGTAAATTTGAACAGGCGAATCATGGAACTCTGCTACTCGATGAAATCTCAGAGATCGACATTGGCCTACAAGCCAAACTACTCAGAGTTATACAAGAAAGAGAAGTCGAAAGATTGGGTGGAAATTCCACCATCAAGCTCGACGTTCGATTAATTGCTACTACAAACAGGGACCTCAAAGAAGAAGTATTAGCAGGTCGTTTTAGAGAAGACCTCTACTACCGTCTCAATGTGTTTCCTCTACATCTACCTCCTTTGAGAGAAAGATCAGGAGATATTATACCTCTCGCAAAAATGGCCATAGAACGATTGGTTCCTGGGCAGGGAATCAACATTAGCCCCGCCGCTGAAGAAGTTCTAAAAAATCATTACTGGCGAGGGAATGTAAGAGAACTGGAGAACGTAATTCATAGGGCGTTGATTCTTAAGTGTGGCACCATCCTCGACCCGCAAGATTTAGTGTTCGAGGACATCCCTGACAGAATTGAGTTTGGAAACGAGTCAAGAGCTGAAAAAAACACTCGCACGCAACAAGATGCGGAGCTTGGTGAAGACCTTAAAACTCGAGAGCGCGAGATAATTATTGACGCAATTTCACGACATTCAAGTCGAAAAGAAGCGGCGGAAAAGCTCGGTATAAGCCCGAGAACTTTGCGCTATAAGTTGGCACAGTTCCGCGAAGAAGGTCTCGCAGTACCCGCCATGAACAATGCCCTACGAGCTTAACGAGGATAAACTAATGAGCCAAATGAATGTTGAACAAGTTCTGAACCAAATGCGGATTCTTTCCCAGAACAATGTACTACCAGATACAAGCAGTGCAAATCGAACGGATTTTTCTAAACTTCTGAGCGATTCTATTGGCCAGGTAAATGAACTACAAAAAGAGTCCCAGGAAATGAAGACGGCCTTTGAGATGGGCGATCCTACAGTAGATATCCCTGAAGTAATGATAGCGGTACAGAAAGCATCATTGTCATTTGAAGCAATAACCGAAGTGCGAAATAAGCTGCTGTCCGCTTATCAAGAAGTCATGAACATGCCGGTTTAAGTCGTAAGACTAGTAGCAATTAATTGAATTCACAGTGAAGTAGAAAAATGGCCAACATCGTATCCAGCATGATTAACCTGAAACAGATTGCTATCTTGAGTCAGCTGACTCTAGTCAGGCAAATCGGATTTATGTTTGTCATTGCGGCTGGCATCGCACTAGGCACATCGATGGTGCTTTGGTCCACGACGCCCAATTATGTGGCACTGTTTCTAGATATGTCCACACAGGATTCGGCAGAAGTAATCTCAGCATTGCAAAGTAGCAATACTGAATACAGGATGGATGCAAACACTGGAATCATTTCAGTGCCTGCCGAAAATGTACAAGAAATTAAACTTATGATGGCAAGCCAAGGGCTACCCTCCTCTTCTTCGCTACGTGGCTATGCAGTACTCGAAGAGGAACAAGGACTAGGCACCAGTAATTTTATGGAGCAAGCCCGCTATCACCGCGCGCTTGAACAAGAACTAGTCCAGACAATCAGGCACATTCAAGTTGTGAGAAATGCCAGAGTCCATTTGAGCATTCCAAAGCAGACTTCATTTCTGAGATCGGTCAACAGGCCAAGTGCATCGGTAATGATTGAGCTGATCGGCCTACAAGGGCTGAGCGACTCTCAACTTAATGGAATACTTCACCTAGTTACATCTAGTGTCGCGGGAATGGAACCCAGCAGTGTTTCGATAGTGGACCAACGTGGCAATCTCCTCACTCAGAACAGTAATTCTAGCTTGGGAAACAGTAATGAAAATATCCGGCTAACGAGGCAGTTCGAGCGGGACTACAGTAATCGAATCACTTCTATTCTGACGCCCATAGTTGGCACTGGAAATGTTCGCACTCAAGTATCAGCCGACCTTGACTTCACCTTTATTGAGACCACAGAAGAAACTTATAACCCTAATAACGTAGTCATACGTAGCGAGCAAACTCAGGAGGAGACCTCAGGTTCAAACACGACATCGGTAGAACCGGGAAGCCTTTCTGAATTGCCGCCTATAACAGACGTATCACAGAGTCCCCTCGAGTCGGTATCAGGCAACAGCAATCAGACAAGAATCAATTCTACCCGTAACTACGAAATCGACCGGAGTGTGAGCCTCATTCGAACAGTGCCAGGCAGCGTGCGCAAGCTATCGGTTGCAGTACTTGTGGATCTACATGGAACTGAGACAGCGGACGCGGCTCTTGATGAAGATTCAGCCGCGGTACAAGCCAATCTAGAATTGGACGCATTGAAGATTGAACGAATAACACAATTGGTACAAGAAGCTATAGGCTTCGATGCTGCAAGAGGTGACACAGTCAGCGTAATTCATGAGCCCTTCATCGCAGACGCCGCGCTACCAACTGCAGCCCCTCTCCCTTTCTGGCAAGAGGAATGGTTCTTCTCTACGCTGAAACRAGTTGCAGCTGGGCTTGGTGTCATTTTCCTTATATTCGGTGTCTTACGCCCGGCTATGCAACTGACTCTTACRACTCCTCCCGCGACTAGYTCCCCYGCTGCRCTACAGTCTGCCGGTGCAGTCGAGCTGACAGGCGAACACATACAAGCATCTGCTAATGGTGATACGGGGTCGATACCAGCCTTGGGAAATAGTGGCAGATCATCTTACGATCAAAACCTAACCCAGGCGCAATCTCTAGTTCAGAATGAGCCGGCACGCGCCGCCCGAATGATACAAAACTGGTTATCAAATGAGTAAAGACGATCGCACAGATGAGGCTAAAGTTATTTCTATTTGGCGCACACCYCGACTAATCGAAGATCCTATTGAGAAACAGAGCCCTTCTGATGACAAGGAGAAGCTCAACAACTTTGCCTACAATGAAGCACGCAGCGAAGGCTATGCGGCGGGAATGGCGGCCGCAAAGCAAGAAACGGAAACTAACCGCGAAATGCTGAATGCCTACTTAAAGGCGCTGTCACAGCCATTCGAAGAGCAAAATTCACAACTAGCCGAATCGGTCGCCTCACTCGCTGGAAAGATTGCAAAGAACCTCGTTGAGAAAGAACTCTGCACTAACAAAGAGTCTTTCATGACCATCGTTCAAACGGCAGTAAATGCTCTTGGAAACAGTGCAAAAGAAATTAAGATTCACGTACACCCCCAGAGTGCTGAGTACATTCGAGAAAGCATCAGTAACGACGATGACAAATCTTTCTGGGAAATTCTAGATGATCCATCTATGGGCATAGGAGATTGCAAGGTTAGCTGCGACAACTCAACAGTAGATTCAGACCTCGACGATAGAATCGACCTCATCATTGCGCAATTTCTCGACGATGCACGCGAAGGCGGGAACGGATGAGCTCAAAGTTTAAAGAGTCGATAGCTGAGTCGCGTCACGACTTTCTACAACACAAAATTAGCCGATTCTCAGAATTTGCTAGGCCACCCGTGTTGCCGGTACAAGGACATCTCGTCCAGATGACCGGACTCACATTAGTTGCCCAGGGCTGCAAAGCTGCTGTCGGGAGTCGCTGCAAGATTCTAATTTCTGACCGTGAAGAGATCGAAGCTGAGGTTGTTGGGTTCGCCAATAGTGACCTCTATTTGATGCCTATTGGCAGAGTTCGTGGACTAAGTCCCGGCGCTAAAGTCATACCTATTTCCGACTATCCAGAGGTCGGCGTTGGCGATTCACTCTTGGGCAGGGTAATAGACGGCAATGGAGAACCACTGGACGGTCAAGGTGAACTGCAATATGAACGATACGTCAGCCTTCTCGGCCCGCCCATAAATCCTTTCGAGCGAATGCCAATCGAGCAAGCACTGGATGTCGGCGTTCGAGTAATAAACTCACTTCTCTCTATTGGCCGCGGCCAAAGAATTGGACTATTTGCTGGCAGCGGAGTAGGAAARAGCGTGYTGCTGGGRCAAATGACTAAAAACACCGAAGCTGAAATTGTCGTAGTAGGACTAATTGGAGARCGTGGTCGAGAAGTTCGCGAATTTGTTGAGAACACGATTGGCCGCGAGAATTTRGGCAAAGCAATCGTTGTAGCAACTCCTGCCGACGAYCCTCCACTTATGCGTTTGCATGGTGCGTGGCGCGCAACTGCTATAGCGGAATATTTCAGAGATCAAGGAAAGCAGGTCTTACTCTTGATTGACTCACTTACCCGATTTGCTCAAGCACAACGAGAAATTGCACTGGCTATAGGCGAGCCTCCGGTAACAAAAGGTTACCCGCCTTCAGTTTTTGCACAGATACCACAACTTGTAGAAAGAGCAGGCACCGGCTGTAGTGAAGCATCTGGTTCAATAACGGCAATCTATACCGTATTGGCAGAAGGCGATGATCAGAATGATCCTATCGCGGACGCAACACGATCAATATTGGACGGGCACATAGTTCTATCAAGACATCTAGCAGATGCGGGCATCTACCCTGCCATCAACATTGAATCATCAGTTAGCCGTGTAATGAATGGAATTATAAGCACCGAACATGCCGCAGCGGCAATACGATTCAAGAAGCTCTATAGCACCTATGAGCAGAATCGAGATTTGATCAACGTAGGAGCCTATCAAGCGGGGTCTGACCGGAACATAGACGAAGCCTTACGCTTCTATCCATTTCTTGTGGAATTTATTCAACAACGCGAATCTGAAAGTTGTTCCTATTCACAGAGCTTAGAAAAACTTTACTCAGTAGTTCGTGAAGAAGGGCACTAAATGATGCAAAGGGAAGCAGCATGAAAAGATCAGAGAGATTCAGAAAATTCTCCGAGATAAGCTCTGGATTAGAAAATAATGCTGGGGCCGAGCTAGCAGCAGCCCGGTCACAACTCGACGGACAGAAGAGACAGCTACAAGAACTGAAAACTTATCTCGGAGAGTATCAGCATCAGTTGCAAGCGAAACTGAATATTTCGGACTCGGCACTAGTAATAAACGGCTATCAGCAATTTATCTCCTCTCTCAATGGCGCCATAGCGCTACAAACAGAAATCGTAAAAAAGAGTGAAGCCACGACTGAGGGCCTACGAGAGAACTGGATAGAAAAAAGGCGCGAGGTAAGTAAGTTTGATCAAGCGGCTGAGAACATTAGAAACGAAGAGATTGCCTTTGATAAAAAAATCGAACAGTCGGAGAGCGATGACCTAGTTCTGAACAGATTCCGTCAAGCAAAATTGTTGAGTGATTTAGAAGCGGCTAATTAAGAAATTGGCCTGAGTATTGCAATAATAATACAAGCAACAGTAGCAATAACATTGACCACACAACGAATATTCGAGCCAAAAACATGAATCCAAGTCATAACCCGACACTCAGTAGTGCTGAGCCGCTGCGCACCCCTACCAACACGACAGCGCTTCTTACTGAGCGCACCTCAGGCGAAAGAGCGAGCGCTTCGTTCAACGCGCTTTATCACAGCGAGACAGCATCTCTCGATGACGAATATCAAACTAAACACGGTAAAAACAATAACTTAGATGACATGAACAAAAAAGACAATGAGGGAACATTGATAGCCGACAAACCTATCTTAGGAGGCGACATAGATGAGCTTACTAAACTAAGCGATCATGAATTAACCCGCGAAGACCAATCGTTCGAGATTGAGCTGCTGCACGGCATCACCGTAGCGCTGCCTTCGAACAGTCCTCAAACGAAAACAGGAGAAAAGCTTCCGCTGAGCGGCAAGGTATTGCCGCAAAACAGCGAGCGCTCAGAGCAAGGGGCTCTCCTAGCAAGGCCAAGTACAGAGTTTGAACTAGAGAACGTGATTGCAAGAACCGATAGCGGAGTTGAAAGCCGAGGACGAGGTGATTTTAGCGAAAGAAGTACTCGTCTAAGACAGAACAATGCAATCGATCTGAGCTCCACTCATTCAGACCTATCAATTAACGGACATAAGCTCGAGACGACTCAATCTAGAATTTTATCTGAACCTCTTCCTGAGGGTCTATCACTACTAGCATCTAAACCGCTACAAGAACCCGCAACTGCACTCACTACAGGAAGTAACTCCCCTACTAGTCTGCCAGCTGTTACTTCACAAAGTGATTCTACGGCAGAACTAAAGCTAAGCCTGGCAGCTGATACTGGCTTCAATGCTAGTGCGCACAGCAGCCGTTTTGATAGATCAGATGCATTAGGACAAAAAATTCATTGGATGCACAATGCCAAAATTTCTATCGCAGAACTCCATCTACATCCAGCCGAACTAGGTTCAATAGAAATTAAGATCGTAACCGAAGACCAACAGGCACGAGTAAGCTTCATTACATCCTCGGCAGCCACTCGAGACGTAATCGAGGAATCATTACCAAAGCTGAGAGAGTTGCTCGCGGATAGCGGCATAACACTGGATCAGAGTGACATTTCACAGAAGGAAAGTGGCCACGAACCTGCTCAGAGAGATCAGCAAGCCCTGTCGGAAAATTCTCATATCGATAAAGAGATCGAAGGTGAATTCACTGCCACTCCAATATCTACACGAATTGGTCAAGTAGATCACTACGTCTAGGGAGATTCGATTGAAAAAATTTCTACTAACAGTAATTGTCTTAGTCACTACACTACTTGGGCTTTCTTACAGCGGGATGCTTCCCCTCGAGTACTTTGGCATGGAAGTTTCGCAGACTGAAGAAGGGTACAGCGAAGCGCCACCTCCAACATCAACTGAAACACACTATCTTCCAATAGATCCGCCATTTATTGTCAATTTCACGCATCTTGGCGCCCTTCGATACTTGCAAATATCGATCGAGATCATGTACCCAAAAGAAGACATAATTGATCGCGTGATTGAACATATGCCCGCGATCAGAAACTCGCTAATTCTTCTGTTAAGCGATCAGCCTTATGAGAAATTGAGCACATTTGAAGGTAAAGAGGTATTGCGCAGCGAGATGGTCGCCGCAGTAAACGAAATCGTTTACAGAGGATCAGTCGTGGAATTCCCCGGCGAAATGTTTATTACAAATTTTGTGATGCAATAAACAACTAATCGTTGGCAAACCTACAGCTAGGAAATATAACAACAGGACAACCACTATGAGTGAAGAAGAAAACCCAACAGACCCAATTGTACCGGAACAAAAAGATTCCTCGCAGCAGCCAAATCTAAAGCCAGAAGACTCAACGAAGCAGGTTTCTGAATCAGACAAGCCTGATACAGCCGAAATTATAGCCAGGTCTATTAGTGGCAAAGATGTCAATATCGACGCCCTATTAAAAGTGCCAGTATCTTTAGCCATTGAAGTCGGTCGCACAAAATTGAGCTTGAACGACTTACTGGGGACACGAGAAGGAACCGTGATCGAGTTAGATCGCCACCTTGATGAACCCTTGGACATTTTGGTCAATGGCGCTCTCATCGCTCATGGCATTGTCGTCCTTGCAAATGAGAAATTTGGACTACAGATTACTGACATCATTAGCCTCGAAGAACGCGCGCGCAGTCTGTAAGGGTACAGATTAGCGGCTGGAATCAGCCGACCTGGCAGATGCGTTTCCTTGCGCAATGCTACGTCGATGGTGTGTGAAGATTATTTTTTCTATCTGATCTTGAACAGCAATACTAGTTCCTTGAAAAGTTAGAATAGAAAATCCTTCTCGCTCGCTTCTGCTGATGTCTCCATAGAATTGAAGCGCTCTTGGAAAAGCTGGAAGTAAGAACAAAGTAGCCTTTACCTTATCTCCATTACTGACGGCACAAATCTCATTAGAAAATTCTAAACTCGTGGCCGTCAACTGGATCGATTCAAGAGAGGGCAATTCACTCTGTCTGATCAACAACTCGCCTACCAAGTCTAATAGCAGACTAATCTTCAGATCTTGGCGACGCAATTCCAGACTAACATGATCATGATCCAACTCCTCAACTTCGACCGGATCTTGCCAGATTGCACTTGCTCTCAGGAGTTTTTCATTCTCTCTATCTAGGCGTATCAATGCAGTTGACCCAGGCAGGTCGTGGATATTTTCCACGGTAAAAGAGTAGCGCCCCTCCATTACAAGGCCCTTGGGAAAACTAGTCACTTTTCGCACCCTCCAACCTAGAAATAGCGGCACTAACTCGAAGGCAATCTCTCACAAATTTCGTCATCGAATACTACCCTGAATCTGTTGATAACTGCCCGTGGCCTGCCTGCCCCGCAATAGTTGTTGTTGCTCTAACTTCAATTTCGACTTAGCCTTTCTTGCCAGACTTGTGATCGTACGGTTGGACTGGAGAAGACAGGAAAACACTTCCGACTTATCTTTAACATCACTGTCTTCGTCATAACTTAACTTCCCCATTTCTACCAGCCGTACCGCATCCAATTCTTGAACCACTCCCCATTCTCCATCAGCCGCTCTGTTCTCCATCTCAGCTGTCAGACGCAATACCTCTGTTAAATTTCGATCATACATAAGCTCTAGATTCCGAAAATTTGTCTGCGCAACTACTAGCGTTGCTCTGCGGGAATCGTATCCCAGGCGGATTTTATTTCGTTAATTAAGGTGGCCACTTCTTCTACGATCTGTTCACTCGATTGGGCATTCGCCTCTACCAGCCTTCTCTCCATATAGTCATACAGAGAAGCAAGCCCAGTGCCGATGGTTCCACCGTTTACTAGATCTAAGCTAGCCCGTAAGTTGTCGATTATTCGAATACTCTCGCTTATTGCCTGGCCGCGCTCTGCTATATTCTTTCTTTGTATTGCGCCACCAGCCTTAGCTAACTTATCCAGCACGCCCTGTAGCAGCATAGAAACTAAACTGTGGGGAGTGGAGTTAGACACTTTCGATTGAATGTCTATTTGTTGGTATTCGTTTAAAGCATCATAGTTGTACATAATAATTACCTACATAGTTGAATATCGAGTCGACCCATCGCCTTTTACGCGATCGTCACCTTCTATTTAAATTTGGCTTCAGTAAATTGTCGAACTGTTGTTGGAGAAAGCTGCTTGTAGTCTCCAATCCCGCCAGCAGCGCATCTAGAGCATTGAACTGTCGGGTAAATCTTGCTTCGACTTCATCCCAACGCAGCTCCAGTCCCTCACGTCTTTGCACAACATCGTCCATGCGGTCTTGCAGCGTTTCCAATCTAAATTCCAAGGCGCTATCCTCAAGCAGGATACGCTCTAGAAGCGAATTCAACTGATTAGCTATACCCCGGGTGAACGTCACGTTTCCACGGCTGCCTGTTGCGGTGCCGGTGATTGTCAGATTGAGGCCTTCGGCTGCAGTATCACTATCTCCCACAAGAACGTTTCCAGCGCCCGTAGCTAGCTCTCCATTAATGGTGCCAACGACATCCGTTCCAACCACGCCGGCGCTAACCGAAAAGCCTAGCGATGCGGTGGTGGTTGAATCGATAGCGAGAATATCAACTGTTGAGATGCTGCCAAGACTATTAGAAACAATGGATAGCCGATTGGACCCGCTTTCATAACTTACGGTTACCGATCTACTTACATCCAGTAGCTCTTGGGCTCCATTTAGCTGCACCTGCAGTTCAGCTGCCAGGTCTTCCCCGCTAGTATAAGTAGCTGAGCTAAGGGTTATTTCGCTAGTAGTTACCCCATCAATCTCAAACGTAAGATTGTTGTTTGTGGCATCAATGACAATGCTACCGCCCATGCTAAAATCCGGCAGTACCGAGCCACCGCTCATCACCCCTGCACTGGCAAGACTACTTATATTCACTGCATAGGTTCCAACTGCAGTAGCTGCAGTTGCCGAGGTGAATGCTACTTCCTCGTCTTCAGGAACTGCAATAGCAGCAAACATTTGCGTTACTTGCTGTGGGTTGTCTGCGAGCGCGGCCGTAAACATATCACTATCGAGCAAAAGAGTGCCTGATGCAGAGGTTGTGATTCCTAGTTCAGACAGGCTGGTAATAGAACCTTCAAGCCCAGCGACTGAATTTCGGACGACAGCATCAATCTGTCTGCCGATGGAGCGTAGTGTAAAGTCTCCCAACAGGGCTGCAGCGATACCACTCTCCTCATCGTAATTACTCAGCGAGTTAGCGGTGCCAATGTAACTGTTGTATCCCGCTATGAAACTGCTCACGCCGCTTAACACTGCACTGGTATTGGCTTCGACACTAAGGCCTACCGCGCTAGCACTGATATTCTTAAGACTTAATGAAACGCCAGGTATGGCCGAACTAACTTCGTTGCTCGCCGAACTAATTGCCAAACCGTTAATGGTAAAGTTGGCATCAAGAGCGGCGTTTGTTTGTTCCAAATTAGTCGCTGAGGCATTAAATGCCAAGCGCGACAACCCCAAGGCATCCGTATTGTCAGAATCATCATCGGTAACGGCAATCTCAAGGCTGTTTTCTGCACCAGTGGTTTCAGATGACAACAACAGGCGAAAACCAGAGCCGTCATTAATAATGGATGCGCTTATTCCGATATCGGCTTCATTGATTGCCGCCATTACCCCTTCCAACGTGTTGTTACTACTATCGATAACAATATTGGCAGCGGTACTATCTGGATTTAATGTGAAACTGTTATAGGTATCCGTGCCCTCTACATAGTCCGTCGTTCCGCGGCGGATTGTAATGGTTCCAGTACCAATTGCGGTTTCATTGCTATCGGCAAAACTACCACTTGCCAGAGAATGGGATGTTGCAAGCTGCGAGACCGCTAGAGAATAATTACTTGGCAAAGCATCAGCGCTCGCCGTCGCGGTAAAGATCGTGCTATCTGAACTTGTCGCTGTCTTTAGATCGAAACTACCAAGAGTGTTAAGGCCGCTAAGAGCAGACTTGAATCCGCCTAAGCTCCCTTTCAGTGCACCTAACGCCGAAAATTTTGAACTTAGTTTAGCTTGTTGTCGATTGAGTTGCAGGTCTGAAACAACACGCTCGCTAGCAACTAGTTGTGCTACCAAGCTACTAACATCCAATCCTGATCCTAGTCCCGTTGCGGTTAACATACTAGAAGAACACCCTGTTGAAAATTGGTCTGATTGCGAGAGACACTGGAAACGCTAGAATGCTATCAGTGTTGGCATATACACAGTTTTGCTCTCGTCCTACTACTCATACTATTAATACTATCTATACTAAGAGCAATTTACATACCAACGTTCCAAAAATTCGAACTATGCGTCTCCCTCGAACAACAAACCCTTGTATACCTTGTCACTATTTCGCCGCTGTGCGTCTTCTAGGTTCTTCGATATCTCGAGCATCTCTTCGTTGGGTATCTGTCGTATAACCTCCCCAGAGAGCTGATCCGTAACGGTTACGACAGGACGGTTAGTGTTTACGTCAACACTGAAATTGATGTCTCTAGCTATGTTCTGGACATACTCGGCAACATTCTCGATGGCTTGGTCCAATTCGGACGCGTTCGACTTCAGCGCTTCATTTGAGCTTAGAACCATCGGCATAAAATTACCGTTGCCGGCAAAACCTTGCCGCTTTTCATTAGACTGATTGGACTCAATAATTTCAGTGGGTGATGCAGGCTCTCGGATATCAACCCTATCTAGTGATGGCATCGCTATAGCTCCAGGTACTTAGTGTTGTCTGAATTCATCAAGCTGATTCACAAATCTCGCTTCAACCTTCTCTATTTTCTAATCCGGAAATGAGTGCAGCCCCCTTAGGAGCCACACCCATTTTCCTACAGTTTTAAAGCCGTTCTACTGAAGTAGCGATAAAACGTTCTGCGGAAGTGAATTGGCCTGAGCGATCATTGCGACGCCCGCTTGTTGCAAGATCTGCGCTTTAGTCAAGTTAGCTGTTTCTTGTGCAAAGTCAGCATCTTGAATTCGTGATCTCGCAGCAGATAGACTTTCAGCCGATGTCTGCAAGCTAGTTACAACAGATTCGAAGCGATTCTGTATTGCACCTAACGTGCCTCGCGCGCTGTTGACTGCGTTAATAGCAGCATCAACCGCTGTTATAACTAAACCAGCTCCGCTTACAGTCGTCACATTCAACGTATTCGTTGAAGCAGTAGCAGTGGCGTCACTCAAGCCTGCCTTGGTTGAATCAGCACCTGCGATCACTAGATCAGCACCGGCGGAAGTGATTGAGTCAACGGAACCGTAGTTGGTACCAGTACCTGCAGCTACACCACCTGTGTTGTTAGAACCAGCCGCATCAACGATCGCCTCACTGATAACGATATTGTCACCATCTGCATCGATGAACGTTCGATCTCCACCGGCAAAAGTTCCCGTAGTGGTTATTCCCGCTGTCGCCAAGTTTGAAATCACACCTGCACTAACAGCTGTGTCCATCATAGCCGCAGTGATCGTTCCCGCCCCCGTGCTTGTACCCACGATATCAACACCAGCTACCGTCAGAGTGTAGGTATCACCTGCAGTGTCATTCGTTGACGTAGTGAATGCGCCTGTGGAAATGCTAGTTGTTGCCGAAGCCGAAACCCCAGAAGACGTTGCCGTAATCGCTGCAGCAATCGCCTTCGCATCTCTTGCAACAGCGCCTACGTCGACACCATTTACTGTAAGATCACCGGCCAGCAATGCCKCTGTAGGCGCTGTACCGTCTGTACGAGAGGCGGCACTGTTATCCAGGCCTAAACCCGTAGCGGTAGCATCAACGATACTGGCAATAGTGATCGTCTCACCCACGTTGGCGCCGACCTGGAATACTTCTGAAGAGAACGATCCATCTAAAAGCTTCACACCGTTAAAGTTCGACTGATTTGCTACCCGCTCGACCTCAGCCATCAGCTGCGTTACTTCTTCCTGCATCGCCAGTCGATCCGACGCGCTATTAGTCGCGTTAGAAGACTGTACCGCTAGCTCACGAATTCGCTGTAGGTTGTTAGTTACTTCGCCCAGCGCACCTTCAGCAGTTTGTGCTAGTGATATGCCGTCGTTTGAGTTTCGAGCGGCTTGATTGAGTCCGCGGATTTGCGCTGTAAAGCGCTCCGATATTGCCAGACCTGCGGCATCATCCTTGGCGCTATTAATACGCATACCAGAAGAGAGTCGCTGTAGTGAAGTGGAAAGCATCGATTGAGACTTGTTCAGATTTCTCTGCGCATTCAATGATGCAACATTGGTATTTATTACCTGAGCCATTTTCGTATCCTCTTTCGTCCCATCAACAGTTTTTCACCTGTCTGTAGAGATCATTTTTACCGTTAGTAGGTTGCAACGCAGTGTTCATTGCTGTTGCTCTTTCTGTCCCTGATCATTACGACAAGATTCAGAATACCTTAACTAATAGTTTTGAAGACTCAGCTAAACCTAGCAAGGGCGGGGAAAAATCAGCAATTGGGTATGGCATTTAGCGAAATTAAGGCCGCAGCAAAAGCCGCCTGAACTGCAAGGCGTGGCGAGTAAAAATATGGGGAAGGAATTACAGGTATTGGAAGAGCGTCAAGCCCGAGGTCTTGATGAAGGCCTGCTGCGCAGCCTGAAGTGAGGTTAGCTGCAAGTTAAATCTCGATATTGCTTCCGCATAATCTAGATCTTGAGTCTTCGACACAATGGTTTCTAGCTGTAACTTAAGGTCCTGGTTTATATTTTGTATAGAATCTATATTGTTTAGCCGCGAACCAATACCGGCACGGATTGAGCCCAGGTGGTCTAAGCCCTGATCTAGGTTACCTAGCCCTTGTGCCAATTCATTGTGAAGCCTTGCCGTCGCTGCGGAATCTTCAGCAGGCCTATTCAACGCATCAGCAATGCCCTTTACAGCATCAAAGATACTGCGATTCTGCGATGGGCCCACATTTACCACGTCACCGTCAGCGGGATTTCCACTCATACGCAGATGCACCCCGGTGAATGCGATACTCTCACCTTCGTTATAGGTGCCGCTGCTGATAGTCGCACCAGAGTCATTGGTAATCACGTAAGCTATCGGATCTGTTATCGCGGCTTGATTGAAGGTTATAGTGTAGTTACCCGGCTGATAGTTGCTGCTATGACCGTATGCGCCTACGATTGCATCACCACTGTTGCTCGAAGATGCAGCTATCTCGATAGTCCCGTTGCCGCTTGAGACTCTAGAGAAAACACTCTCTCCTGAATCGCCTACAGCCGTCTGCGTACCCTCGCCTATCTGCACGAAACGCTGACCCTGGTCTCCCTGATAGACAATGCTTCCAGAAATATTTGCGAACGGTGGATTGTCGACACTAAATCCGCCGAAGATATAGTCTCCCCTCCCATCCCGTGTATTGGCGAGCGAAGTCAGCTCATCGAGCTTCTGATAAATCTCTTGCGCTATCACCTGCCGGTCTGAATAAGAATTGGTGGCATTGTTACCTTGAATTGCCAACTCGCGAACCCTCTGCAAACTATTGTTTACACTCGCGATAACATTCTCCTCGAATGCTAGCGAAGACTCTGCTCCTGCGACGTTACGAGAGAACTGGTCGATCACAGCAATCGTAGAGTTAAGGTTTAGTACTTTTGCTGCCCCAATAGGATCATCGGAAGGCTTGTTTATTCGTTTCCCGCTAGCGAGTTGAGACTCCGTCCTATGCAGTCCACTTTGCTGCGTCTGCATCGACTGCACACTCTGCTTGTACATTTGTAGTGTAGAAATTCTCACGTGATCTCGCCTCTAACCGAAAAACTATTACCCAATTGAATTAATCAAAATTTGAAACATTTCATCTGCCACCTTCACCAACTGCGCCGATGCCTGATATGCCTGCTGAAATCGCAGCAAGTCCGCAGCCTCTTCATCAAGATTTACACCGATAACATTGTCCCGGTAGCTTGTCGCCTGTTGTAACAGAGAGGTTTCGATCTCAAGGTTTGCATTTGCTTGATTACTTATGACCCCTACCTGCGCTACCAGCGAGCTATAAAAATCCTGAAAGGACGAATTACCACCATCCAGCTTCGATTGAAACTGCAGTTCGACAATGCTTTGCATATTTCGATTGTCACCGACAGCACTGCTGTTGTTTCCGATTAAAAACCGATCACCATTCTCCGGTACGCCGCTTACTTCGAAGTCGATACCAATGCCCGCGAAGCTAAAAACCTTCCCTGAGCTTTCTGTAGCTGGGTCATAGGCAATGACTCCACCAGGGCCCCCTGTCACGTCATACCCAGGAATTCCAGCGCCTAGCGCATTTGGGTTGTAGCTTAGTGTTATCGGCCCAGCCAAGGGCAGGGTATTTACGGGCGCTACGGTTAGGTTCTGCAACTCGGCAGAGCCGGCATTGCTTAACACGGAATTTATGAGAAGCGGGTTTGCTGCCGCTATCTTACGCGCGTCAGAAATTGCTAATGAGAAGGTTGTAGCCGCCGTTCGGGATGGGTTAAGTACAAATTTATCACCGGCTACTGGAGCGCCACTGCTTACGTCAACGCGCAAGCCATCTAGCACGAGCGGTCCCGCTCCGGTAACGCTAGTGTTGTCTGTCAACCTTGTAAGCTGCCATTGTGCTCCGTCATACGCTAATGCATAATCGCTCGCCCTAATTTGGGTTACATCTGTAATTACTACGGACGGCGCGGACGTACCTATATTACGAGTATCACCGGCAATAGGCACGGCAGTACTGTTGAAGAAATTGCCACCCATTGCCCCGTTGAGGTCTATGCCTTTGAGGTGCTGTGTATTAACCGTTTCACTAATGCCTAGCGCAATTAACCCAAGTTTATCTAGCGCAGGGTTTAGAATCCTGCTGCGAAAATCGATCATACCCTGCAGTTCACCGCCATTGATTAACTGACTAGAATCACTGGAAGCTACCTGGCCGAGAACAGAGACCTCTACTCTAGTACTATCAATTGCACTGAATCTGGTTCCGAGATGGGTGATTTGAGTACCTATTACGAGCGGCTGTCCTTTACCCACCAAGACATTTAACGAACCATCACTCTGATCAACCGTCGTAATCGCGACCTTCTGTGACAACTTTTCGATAAGCCGGTCGCGCTGGTCGAGTAAATCGTTTGGTGTAGCACCATTGCTGCTCGCGATAGCCCTGGTTATTTGTTTATTGATAGCACCGATACTATCCGACAAGCTATTTACCTCATTCACTGCAGAGCGAATACGCGCGTTCACTTCGCCATTAAGATCCTGCAGCAATCGACTGTAACTCTGCTGTCGATCCACCAGATTCGAAGCCTCGCCTAAAAGAACCTGTCTCTCGGGCAGGCTGCCTGGGCTAGCCGCCACTTCGGCCACAGCATTGAAGAACTTCTGTATCGAAGTATTCAAATTGTTCTCTGAGCCGGCGAGAACGCCGTCTACTCGCGAACTAAATTCGGTGAAGACTTGGTATCTCGCATTGCTCGAGGTAAATTCCTGCACTTGAGAGGTAAGGAATTCATTGTGCGCTCTTTCTATGCTGGAAACCGTGGAACCTTGTCCAATGAAACCGAAACCGAACACCCGCGGGTCAGCCGTTTCAAACTGCACGCTCTGACGGCTATAGCCCTCAGTATTCGCATTTGCAATATTATGGCCCGTGGTATTTAGCGCCTGCTGCCAAGACTGCAGGGAATTAGCCGCCACCTTAAGTAAGTCAGGCATTTAGACCAGACCTCTTTTCACTTGTCTATAATCTGTTCTGTTCATAGTCGTTACTCAAATCTGAGTTAGGGAGTCACGTCTGTTGAGCTGAAGCTCGGCGTATTGGCAATCTGCCTCTGTATAATCTCCGCTAGACCCAAGCCGCCACTCGTGGCCATATCAACTGCCAGTTGCTTGTCGGCAATGTCTTGATAGGCCTCCATTTGATCACTATTGAATAGGCTATCTTTCGGTGTCGCACTGCGCATCGATTTCAACATTAACTCGATAAATATTGACTCGAATTGCTGCGCAACTTCTTTAGCAGCGGCATTCGGCTCCATTCGCGCCTGTGCACTTAACTCTTTCAAGCCTGAAAAATCGGTATATACCTTAGCCACAGCATCGGTCATTTTTGTTCCTTCGCTTCGCTTAAATTAGATAACTATCAGTTGTGCTCGTAGTGCGCCTACCTGCTGCAAAGCCTCGAGTATTGCAACAAGGTCGCTGGGAGAAGCACCTACCTGATTCACCGCCCGAACTAGGTCGTTCAAAGAAACACCTGGCTGGAAAAGAAACATACGATTGTCTTCCTCCTCGATATGGATACTAGAGTTAGCAACCACTGCCGTATCGCCCCCGCGCGAGAACGGCCCTGGCTGACTTACGAACGTTTCTTCGGAAATTGTTACTGTCAGACTGCCATGGGCTACAGCCGCCTCGTCAACATGCACATTAGAACCAATTACCACAGTACCGGTTCTAGAATTGATAATGACCTTCGCGACGGCTTCGCCTCTTTCAATCTCAAGATTTTCTAAGGCAGCGACAAAAGCCACCTTCTGATCGGGATCAATAGGGCCCATTACACGAATGGATGTACTATCTATGGCGACTGCGGAATTCGCGCCAAAGATACTGTTAATTGTATTTACAAGATTCATAGCTGTAGTGAAGTCAGCTTGGTTGAGGTTAAAGGTAATAGAGCCGTTGATATCAGAAAACGGGCTTGCGACTTCGCGCTCAATAATCGCCCCGTTGGGTATTCGGCCACTGCTCGGTATATTCACTGTTACTGAGGAGCCGTCGGCGCCGCTACCTCCGAAACCGCCAACAATGAGATTCCCTTGGGCAAGAGCATAGACACTGCCATCGGCGCCCTTCAGCGGCGTCATCAACAAAGCACCGCCGCGCAAGCTAGTCGCATTGCCCACTGACGAGACCGTTACATCGATCGTCTGACCCGGCTTACCAAAAGCCGGCAGCTCAGCATGAACTAATACGGCCGCTACGTTCTTCAACTGTGGATTGATGTTCTCGGGAATGATCACGCCCAGTCTAGCGAGTGTGCTCTTCAGGCTCTGTACGGTGAATTGGGTTTGTGTTGTTTGATCTCCACTACCAGGTAAACCCACTACCAAACCGTAGCCTACTAACTGATTAGGCCTGACACCATCGACCGTCGCAAGATCTTTGAGACGCTCGGCACTTGCAGGAACGGCGGCCATAGCTATCATCATAAACGTAAGTAGCCTTAGTAATTTCTGTCTCTTCATTGTTAAATTTCTCCTGCTTACTCTGTTGTTAGAATGGCCATAGGGAGCTGAACAACACTTTCGCTGCCCAGCCAGGACTATTACCGTTAGCGCTAGTGCCACCATAGGAAATTCGCGCATCGGCAACCTGTGTCGATAACAGTGTATTGTTGGTACCAATATCTACCTGCCTAACTACGCCTTTTAGACGCACAAACTCATTCGCCTGATTGATACGTATCCATTTTTCACCCTCGACAACGAGATTCCCGTTTGGAAGAACTGTATGAACGGTCACAGTTATGCTGCCAGTTAGGCTATTACTCTGACTACTACCGCTCTGACCACTAAAGCTATTCTCGGAACCCAGATCAATCCTCATGCCAGCTCTGCTGCGACCACCAAATGTAGGTGTCTGTACATTCATTGCGGTAGACTGGTTCACATTGTTATCAGCGCTGTTCTGTCCTGATGTTTGTTCAACGAGCACGACCGTCAGAATGTCGCCGATTCGGCTCGCCTTGATATCTTCATACAAGCCCATCGCTGAACTTTCCTGATAAAGAGATCCTGAAGGCAGTTTCTGCGCCGTATGCAGCCGCAAGTAACTCGGCTCTTGCTCATCATCGAACGAATCATCAGATTGTGGCGTAGCGCAACTTACAAACCCTGTCAGCAGGATCAGCACTGATATGTATTTTCCAATTTCCAGATTCATCAATCTAATTCCTACAAGTTGTTAGAAACGTATTGCAGCATCTGGTCGGCTGTTGAGATAGCGCGACTATTCATCTCATAGGCACGCTGCGTCTCAATCATGTTAACCAACTCTTCCACCACATTTACATTTGAGTTCTCTATAAAACCTTGTAGCAAGGATCCAAGACCATTCGCGCCCGGCAAGCCAACCTGAGGGGATCCACTTGAAGTCGTTTCCAAGAGCAGGTTGCCACCCCTTGCCTGTAGACCACTTGAGTTAATGAAGTCAGCGAGTTGGATACTGCCAACTTGGGTGGTCGCAGAATTTCCTTGTAGACTCACCGAAACGGTTCCATCTACCGCGATAGTAATGGACTGCGCGTCTGCAGGAATATTGATACTTGGCTGTATTGCATAGCCACTAGGCGTAACTAACTGGCCTTGATTGTCGACCTGCATCGAGCCGTCGCGCGTATAGGCAAGCCCCCCGTCGGGAAGTAATACTTGAAGAAACCCTCTCCCTTCTATTGCAACATCAAGTGGGTTTTCTGTTTGCGACAGATTCCCTTGGGTGAAAAGTTTCTCTGTCGCAACGGTTCTAACGCCAGTACCGATCATTAATCCAGTGGAGTAGACAGTGTCCTGCGATGATTGTGCACCAGGCTGGCGCTGGTTTTGATAGAGCAGATCTTCGAACACTGCACGACTACGCTTGAAGCCCGAAGTGCTAGCATTCGCGAGATTGTTTGCAATTACGGACATTTTTGTTTGCTGGGCGTCCAAACCGGTTTTTGCAATCCATAAGGCCTGAGTCATATCTATTCTCCTACACTAGTTCTCTAATTCGGTTCTAATTTATACTCAAGATTTTTGCGAGCGAGGCTGAGTTTTCATCTGCCGATTGCATCAACTTAATCTCGCTTTCAAAACGGCGTGCTAGATCGATCATCTTCACCATCTCTCCCACTACATTGACATTACTGCCTTCCAACATCCCAGAAAACACACCTACCGAAGCATCTGCCTCTACTGCGAACCCATCGGCCATACGCACCAATCCATCTTCGCCTCTGCGCACTTCGCCGCTTTCTAGCGTGACTAACTTGATACGGTCTACGATTGCCAGTGTGTTGGGAGCCTGTCCTAGAGGCAGTATGGAGATCGTGCCGTCCGACCCGATCTCAAGCGCGCCAAATGGAGGCAAGGCGATAGGGCCGTTGTTGCCCATGATGGGTTGACCAGCCCCATTGGTAAGTTGACCAAAAGCATCTAATTGTAGATCTCCGCGACGAGAGTAAGCCTCGGACCCATCTGCTGCCATCACCGCTATCCACCCCTCGCCGTTTATACTTACATCCAGGTTCCGGCCCGTTGTACGAACCACTCCCGGCGACAAGTCAGGAGTACTTGACACAGTGCTTGTCGCGTTCTGCGTGGAATAATAAGCGATCTCTGCCTTGAAACCTTCCGTGCCAGCATTCGCCAAGTTGTGTGCATTGATAGCCTGCGCTTGCATAGTTTGCTTAGCGCTATGGGTAATAGATAGAAGTAGTTCCTGCATTGTCTTTATCCTTACTGGTCTCTTTAGGTAGTGCGCTTATTCCGCTTTCTCTAACGCAAGTTGATAACAGTTTGTGTTATCGCATCTTCTGTCTGAATTACTTTCGCATTCGCTTGGAAGTTCCGTTGCGCCACAATCATATTCACCAACTCTTGGCTAACCTCTACGTTAGAGTCTTCCAATGCGCCCGACTGAACAGTGCCTAAACCGTTTGTACCCGGACCCCCGAATATTGGTTGACCGGAAGCAAAGGTCTCTCCCCAAATGCTACCGCCCAGTGGCTGTAACCCGCTTGAATTGGTAAAAGAAGAGAGTGCTACCTGGCCTAGGGCGCGTGACTGGCCGTTAGTAAACCTGGCAAACACGATGCCTGCATCGCCTACTTCAACACCACTCAATTGCCCCGTCGTAAATCCATCTTGCTCGATGTTCGTTACGCTAAAATCGCTACCGAACTGAGACAAAATAGAAAGATCCACATCGAACGTTTGTGCAGCGGCACCTGTTGAGGATCCACTCGCATCAAGCGGTGTCCATGCAGCAATATTGACTTGGAATGGCAAACCGGCAGCTGGTATCTGACCCGAAGAATCAAACGTAACCGTATCTGGACCTGAGGTGGTCACTCCGTCTATCAACGTATGGATGTCCCATGCATTAGGAACTGCTGTCTTTACGAAATAGATACTCTGCACATGCGCATTACCCTGACTGTCATAAACCGTCGCAGATGTGGAGGAATTAAACATACCAGAGGAAGGCGCGGTCGGCGGCGATGCGAACGCATCGAATCCGGCGCCAGGCCACGCCGTTGCTGGAACCAATGATCTGGAATCCAAATTAGCGGAGATATTAACTAACGAGGTAGCCTCGGGTTGAATGAGACTTGTATCTATCCTCAGGTCCGCCAGCCCGCTGGTTGGCACCCCAGCCGACGTGGTATTGAAAATCTGCAATCGATTTCCATCCGGGTTTACTACATACCCTGACCTATCAACTTGAAAGTTACCCGCGCGACTGTACACATTTGTTCCATCATCATTCAGCACGAAGAACCCACCACCGTTGATCGCCATATCCAAAACATTATTAGTAAAGCTAATATTGCCTTGCGTAAAAGCCTGACTCACGCCAGATACAGCCACACCCTTACCCACTGCATTTGACGAAGACCCGAGCAGACTAGTCGCAAATACATCGGCGAACTCACCTCTCGAAGACTTAAATCCAGTAGTGCCGGCATTGGAAATATTATTACCAATTATTTCCAAGCTGGTGCTTGATGCTTTTAGTCCTGCCACTGCTGTATTGAATGACATAGTTAACTCCTATTAATTCCTAATTCTGATTGATTAATTTTTGTCTCAAAAATTGATCACTTAAATTCTCTTACCTGGCTAATACCAACGCTTCTATTTCCCGACAACTCTAAGGAGACGCTGGTGTTGTTTCTATCGACGGAAATACTTTGAACCCTGTTGAATATTTGTATCGGAACTCCCTGCAACGATCCATCTATGAATGCTTCTGCCCTCAGAATGTAAGAGCCTGATGGAGCCTGTGTACCTTCAGCATCGATTCCGTTCCAATTGAATCCTGTAGAGCCGTCTGTGATATTTCCCAAATCCAGAGTCCGAACAAGTTGCCCAGACTCATCCTCAATAACTATCTTCACGTTAGAGGCTGACGTTGAACTTTCCAGCACGCCTTCAATCGATTCCCCTTCGACAAGATCTGCCGTATTCGTTTCAATCAAGATGTCTTTGCCAACCAATTGAGATGCCTGCATAGCCTGTGTTGAGAATAGACTGGAGGCAACGCTATCAAATGAAGTACCTAGGCTGTCGATGCCAGAGACCATACTGAATTGCGCGATCTGCCCAAGAAATTCACTGTTATCAACGGGATTACTTGGATCTTGGTTTTTCAATTGTGCAACTAGGAGTTTGAGGAAGTCTTCCTGCCCTAGCTCATCATTCTTGCTGTTCACCTGCACGCTGTTGCCGTTACTAGGTGAAAATATCTGTTCGATTGCATTCATTGTTGACTCTCCACTTTTCGCTCGATTACGCGCCTAAACTAAGCGTTCGCTGCATCAGTTGCTTGGATGTATTCATAACTTCGATATTTGATTGGTAATTTCGCGAGGCTTCCATCATGTACGCCATCTCTTCAACCAAGTTAACGTTCGAGAGATAGACGTAGCCATCTGCATCTGCGGAGGGATTCTCTCTCATCATTTGCTTTTCAATAGGGGAATCGCTGTATGACATGCCATCGACTTTCACCCCGCCTGCATTGGACCTATTGAAACTAAAGCTCATACTGGATTCTAGAATGGATGAGAAGATTGGTCGTCGCGCCCTATAAGCAGCCTGCTCACTGCCGGCAAGCACTTGAGCATTTGCCATGTTCTTCGCTATCGCATCGATATGAATGCTTTGCGCGTTAAGCGCAGTGCCGGTAATCTCAAATACACTTGATAAACCCATTAGTTATTCCCCGTTATCGCTTTACGTAGGCTTGAGATAGAACCGTTCAAAAACTGCAGGGTCGTTTGATATCTAAGTGCGTTCTCGGAGAATGCGGCCTGCTCTACATCTGCTTCTACAGTATTGTCATTCGTTGTAACGCGGGTCGGTACTCTATAGAGCAATTCACCGAAATCATTCTTCTGCGATGTTCGAATATGTCTAGAATTAGTGGCCTGCATACCGACATGTTGATCAGCGGTAAATTGCTTCAGTGCTGCCCTGAAGTCATAGTCACGTGCAAGAAAACCAGGAGTTGTAGAATTCGCAATATTCGTAGCCAATATCGAACTACGCTGTGAGCGAAAGCTTAATGCTGCCGCATGAATTCCAAATGCCTTATCAATAATGTTCATGTTTAAATTCCTATTGTCGTAGTAGTTAGCACGTAACTGTTCTCGCTCTACTCTTGTCCTGCCTTGTTCAGTCATTGCAACTGCTGTGCCAAAAAGAGATTTGGGCGCTAATTCAATAGCTTATGTAATGCTAGGCGACGTGAATTACACTCAGCGGCAATTGCAGGTCGTAAAAGCGGCAATGCTTGCCGGTTGGCGGTAAATTCGTTTGGATAGATAGTAATTTCTGAAACCACATTCCTACTTTACAAATATTCAACTCGAATATTTGTGCTACTCCCACTATCCAAAGTCATCTAACACAAACTTTGTGCAGGACTAATCAGAAAGCTACGGCATGGCACATAGCTTGCATCTGCCTTTACTAGGACTGTAAGAACTTACGTTAGTGTGGGCACTGATTGCTCAGGATCCTCGCAAAGCGCCGGAAACCCTACGCTGAATGGGTGTTCTATAATTTTACTGATTGGGTCTAGATTCGAATGAACGTCACTTTACTGACAGATAAGAAATATCCTACAACAATGAATACGTTGCCAGGCGCACCAAGCTACCACGCTTATTTTTTTGGTCTACTACTCTGCCTCTGTGGAATTTCTAGCAGCAATGCCGCCGAAGTCCAAACACTCGATTCAATTCGCTTAAAAGCTGAAGATCACGCACTCGCTCAAATCGATCACAATCAGTTTAAAAATTCCACCGCGACTGCGAACTCTCTAGATGCGCGACTACAACTCAAAAAGTGCAATATCCCGATCGAGGCATTTTCTACCGGTTCGATGAGAAATACTTCGCGCATGACCGTGGGTGTTCGTTGCAGCGGACTGAATCCTTGGACCCTGTATGTGCCTGTTACAGTCGCCGCCTTAGTCGATGTGGTAATTAGTAGTCGCGCCCTCACGCGTGGCGCATTGTTGAATGCAGAAGACCTAGAAGTTCAGCAGCTGAGCTTGAATAAGCTACCTATTGGCTACTTAAGCGATCCTAGCCAGGTGACCAATTTCGAGCTGATACGACCTCTAAGGGTAGGTGCCCCAATTACGTTGAGCGCCGTTAGACCTAGAAATATTGTGCAGCAGGGTCAAGAAGTGATTATCAAGGCTCAAATCGCCGGTCTACAGGTGAGAATGACCGGCAAGGCCCTAAAGAATGGACAGTCTGGAGATCTCATTCCAGTGCGCAACCTCAGGTCAGGGCGCACTGTAGAGGCAACAATCCTGAATGAGAACACGGTTAGGGTTAATCTGTAGAAGCTGCAGTCCTGAATAAGAACACGGTTAGGGTTAATCTGTAGAAGCTGCAGTTCTGAATAAGAACACGGTTAGGGTTAATCTGTAGAGGTAGCAATCCTGAACAAGAGTACGGTTAGTGTAAATTTGTAAAAAAGGGCTTAAGTTTTCTATCTATCATGTCGTATTTAGGCACAGACGTGTCTAGATACACACAATCACGGGAGTTACTCTAATGAGTACCGAAATTCAAACCGGCAAGATTCCGGCAAATGTCATTAGTCCAAGCACATCAAACATTTTGGACAATGGGCATAAAGCGAAGAGCAGCAACGCTGCCCATGCTTCGCCTACAGGAATTACTGATACGGTTAGCATGACCGATCAAGCTGCGCGATTAAAGGAGCTAGAATCTACATTAGCGGAATACCCTGATGTAGACGCATCGCTGGTAACGCAGATGAAACAGGCAATCGCAGACGGGACCCTCGAAATGAACTTCGAAGACACGGCTGTAGATCTTATTGAAATCGAGAGCGCGAATTTGATCAGCGCTTCTGAATAAGGCAGGTTTGTATAAATGAATCAAGATAACGAAATACATCAGGTAAAGACTCATCTTGTACGCTTACTCAAAGAGGAAGCTCGTTGTGCACGAGCCTTAAGCAAATCTCTTGAAGCAGAGAGAGCCGCACTAAATAGCCTGGACGAGAAACTAATTACGATAAACAGTGCTCAGAAGCAGAAGTTGATCGAAACACTGCAGGCGGCGAGCAGCGCGCGCGTCAAATTCATGGAGGTGAACAGTATCTCCTCTCACCCAGCTGCCGTGAATGACTACGTTATATCAAAGAGTTCGGGGACCGATGCAGAACTCAACATACTTTTCATTCAGCTTTCTGAGATCGCGCAGCAATGTTTTCATGAAAATCGTCTAATCGGCCAACTGATAAACCGGCGCACTCAGTTTATAGCAAAAACAATAGCTAGCCTTTCACCCACCGCAAGCATGCAAAGCCTGACGTATGGCGAGAATGGAAACAGTATTAATACTATGGAGCCTGTGAACTCACTTTTTCATCTTGCGAAGATATAGGGCTGGATCATGCCAGCTTTACCGAGCGAAGAGATAGTTACAAACGAAGCTGAGATCCTCGGTTGCCTCAATCAAGTCACTAAAAACAATACACCTCTCTCCCTTGCGCCTCACAAAGGAGAAAATAACGATGTCTATCACTCTAAAATCCAAAGCCTCAACATTAAGAACAGGCAGATAATTCTTAAGCAAATACTTCCTAGTAGTTGGCGAGAGAGAATAAACCCAGACACCAAGATCGAGATCAAGAGCACTATGAACATGGGTGGCATCCGCTTCTTCGGCTTGCTATCACCGCTGGATGATTCTCAGGGCAATCCATACTGCAAGCTCACACTTCCGAAGAAAATATTTCGTATACAGCTGCGAGATCATTATCGTGTCTCTCTCGCAAAAATTCGAAATTCAGTGACACTTAAGAGTTCTGGAAATTCAGTACTGCAAGGTAGTTGCCGTGACATTTCAATGTCAGGCGCAATGATCACTCTGCCAAAAATGTCCATCGAGGTTGAGATAGGCCAAACTATGAATGAATGTAAAATTTCTATAGATAATATTCTAGACTTGGAATTTAGAGGTAAGGTGCGAAGCTTGCAAAGAACAGTCTCAGACACCTTAGCAGGCATACAGTTCTTAGACCTAAGCCCTTCGCAACTTAAACCCATTAGCACTGCATTAAACAAAATTGAGCGCCAGAATATTACTGCCTAAAATTTGGTTCGCCCCCGCATTCGGCCTGTCATTATTATGACAGCCAGGCCTGCTTTGACACTTTTATAACAGGCCTACTTCTACGACTTCACCCCCTCCCCCTTTAACACAGCGGCTTTCCGGCATATCCCTATTCTGGCACAAGTATTGCTTTAATCTATAGGCTGCTTTCGTAAATTGTATTGGCGTAGAGATGAAGCAGTTCTCAATGCGAAACAATACGATTTAGCTAACCAAACCATGAGGTAGGATCGTGAAGAATAACGAAGCAATGCATTATCAGAGTGCCAACAACGACACCACATTACTTGAATCGAGTGCGCGCGGAATAGGCTCTGTTTTCAATATGAACGAGCGCATACACTTGCTCGCGAGCAGGCTGAGCAAAATCGTAGAATTCGATAGCTTTTCTTATGAGAACGAAATAGAAGGCGTCAGCGTTTCGATTGGCTCTATGGAGCCCCACAAGTGCAGTTATAAGATCAAAGATGGCGGGGCCTATTGCGGAGAATTTACTTTGACTAGGAATGCACCCTTCAAGGAAGAGGAGTTGATGATTATAGAAACAGCGATGGGCTCCATCATCCACACCTGCCATCTCTAACCGTTCACGCGAAGCGATTCACGATCGAATGCGAGTCAACTTCTGCGCGAACGATCCCAGCACTATTCAATTCGTCTTCGGAAAAGCTCGCTGTCGTCAGACCCTACCCGATTCCTACCTCCCGTTTGATCAGCCTTCGCCATAATCACAATTACCACGCGGCGATTGCTCGCTCTACCCTCGATAGTCTGATTTTCACTAACGGGCCTATTCTCTCCATATCCCACCGAAATAAGCCGAGCAGATTCCACACCGTAGTCTTCAAATAACCGAACTACTGCGGCAGCACGGGCGGACGAGAGTTCCCAGTTTGAAGGAAATATCGAACTTATGATCGGTATATTGTCGGTAAATCCTTCGACACTAACGTTGTTCTCGTATTCCTGCAATAACTGTCCAAGCTTGCCTAGCTCTACCCTAGCTCCAGTTGAGAGATCTGCGCTGGCGCTATTAAATAGAATATTACTATTGAAGACCACCTCGAGCCAGAAAGGGCTCTTGCGCACCGATACATTATTGTCCGCTATCATCTCTTCAAACTCAGTTTCTATATCCGCAGCAATTCCGTCTATTTGGTCCGTTATAACCTGAGATGCAATTTCTTCTTGATTTTGATATTCAGGATCGACAATAATTTCTGGGCCACCTCTGAGGAGAACAATCGGGGAAGAGATATTCACACGGTCAGGAATTTCTCGAATGGCTTCTATAACAGTAGATGATGAGCGTACTATCTCTCCCGTCTGTATTGGAGAAAGAGATTTATTTGATTGACTGAACGCGGCAGTCATCGAATCTGACAGAACTCGATACTTGCCTTCGTTAACTGACGACATTGAATACATAACTACGAAGAACGCGAACAGCAACGTAATGAAGTCTGCATATGAGACCAGCCATCGTTCATGATTTTCAGGTTCGGCTTGCTTTCGTTTACGGGCCATAGGTGGTCCTTAGACTCAGATACCTGTCTAAAGGTATCCCTGTAATTTAACTTCGATGTTTCTCGGATTCTCTCCCTCCGCTATTGAAACAATGCCATTTACTATCATCTCTCGATGCTGCGATTGCGCGTTCACAAGTGTTTTAAGTTTGTTTGCCATGGGTAGGAATATTAGATTGGCGAGACCAACGCCATAGATAGTAGCCACAAACGCTACAGCGATGCCCGGGCCCAACGCGGCCGGATCGGCAAGGTTATTCATTACATGAATCAATCCCATTACTGCGCCTATAATACCTATAGTCGGCGAGTAACCTCCAAAGCCCTCGAACACCTTTGCCGCTAGTAGGTCTTTGTTCTCATTCATCTCCAGTTCCAACTCAAGCACGTTTCTGATTGTCTCCGGCTCACTGCCATCTGCAAGCATCTGCAAACCACTTCGAGAAAAGCTATCGCTCTCTTGCTCCGCTATTCTCTGCAGGCTCAACAATCCTTCTTGTCTCGCTATCTGTCCCCACTCGACGATTTTTCCAATCATCGCCTCACTATCGATCTCCGGTGGGCGGATCATCCACTCGATCTTCTTCATACTTTGTAGAAATACATTTAAAGGCGTCTGAATCATTACAGCACCCAAGGTACCTCCGAAGACAATAACAAACGCGGTGAAGATCATAAGGGATTCTGTATGCCCCCCCTCAAGGATATTACCGCCTATAATTGCACCCACGCCGCACAGCAGCCCGAGTATGGTCATAATGTCTATCGAACCTTTTTTCTTCACATCTCACACCTAGCTGTTCTGCAGCGCATTCTCTCTACAGGGCAATTCAATTTTAAATTTGGCCACCGCTGGCAACCTTTAGAGATCCTTTTCGTCGTACTTCGATCGCATTCGCGTGCGAATTCGACCCACCGCTTGCGAGTGAACCTGGCACACACGTGATTCACTTACATTTAGTACTTCACTTATCTCTCTAAGGTTCAGGCCCTTGTTGTAATAGAGCACAACAACCATCTGCTCCTGCTTGGGCAAATTTTCTATGACTCCTGCAAGAGCTTTACGAGTAGAATCGTCCTCAACCATAGTGAGAGGCAGATCATCAACTTGATCTGGGTCCAATATTTCTGTTTGATCCTCAAGGCTGAAAACAGTGCAACCTGCAACAGCCTCCAACATTTCTGCATACTCGGTTATTGAGACACCAAGCTCCACCGCGATCTCTCTATCCGTTGCAGTCTCTCCAGTCCTATTCTCGACAGTCTTGATCGCTTGAGACAGTTGGCGTGACTTCTGCTGCACAGATCTTGGCATCCATGAATCGCGCCTCAGCTCATCCAAGATTGCCCCGCGAATGCGAATGCTTGCATAGGACTTAAACTCCGCGCCTTGATTCCCCTCGTACGCTCTGGACGCCTCCAGTAATCCGATCATTCCTACTTGAATCAAGTCGTCGACCGATTTCCCTGGAGGCAATCTTAAACTAACGTGATGTGCGATTATTTTGACCAGCGATAAATGATTCTCGAAAAGCGCATTGCGTGAAGCAGCGTCTAGCGTATTGTAGTGTTTGGCCATCGTGTTCATTTGGCAAACTCCCTGCTTGAATTATCACCCCTTGCTATCTTCTCGATAAAGAATTGCATATAACCGGTACTTGACGCCGGCGCCGGCGTCTCGTCCACGCGTTTAACAATCTGCTGAAACGCGATGCTGGCCGCACAGTGAGGAAATGCCTCTACCACTGCGGATTGATTTCTAACTGCCTTCCTCAAACTCTCATCCATGGGGATACTGCCTAGCAATCCTAGAGAAACATCAAGATAGATGTCTGTCACGTTAACCAATTTTCGAAATAGCTTCTTGCCGTGATCGGAGTTTTTCACCATGTTCGGTAGAATCTGAAACGACTTAATACCGTGCTCTACATTCAATACCTTAATCAAGGAATAGGCATCTGTAATCGAAGCGGGTTCATCGCAAACTACTACAAATATTTCTTGTGCCGATTTCGTAAAATTTATTACCGAGTTTGATATGCCAGCTGCTGTATCGATAATCAGCACATCTACGTCTATCGGTAAGTCGTCGAAGGCGCGAATAATGTTGCCCTGCTCTTCGACAGAAAGATCTGCCATTTTCCCAATACCCGTAGAGGCAGGAATGACCTTAATACCAAATGGTCCGTTAAAAATTACTTCTTCAAGCGTACATTGCCCCGAAATTACGTGCTGAAGATCATACTCTGGCTGTATTCCTAACATGATATCTATGTTTGCCATACCTAGATCCGCATCCAATAGCATTACTGAGCGCCCAAGCTTCGCCAGCCCAACCGCGAGGTTTACAGAAATATTCGTTTTCCCAATCCCTCCCTTTCCCCCAGACACGGCGATTACTTTGACAGTATTGTTTTCATTCATGACTAATTCCCTAACTCTTCAACTTTTCTTTTTAATTGTTTCCAATGGGCACGCAAATACTAATCAAGCGTTCACCACGTGACGCACACTCTGTACATATCCTGACTGTGAAGGCCGAACACTGGGTATCAAATAGGCTTCGACGAGCTTATTAACGAAATATTCAACTGGCGGAGAATGCAAGTCTTCGGGAATACGCTGACCATTACCCATAAACGCAATAGGTAGCTTGCTATGAATTAATCCAGAAATCGCCGGGCCAATCGAGCTAACCTCATCAACTTTCGTCAATATTGCCCCGACCAACTGAACTTCCGAATAGGCATCTATCGTCTCTGTGACAACAGACTCCTGCGCAGTAGCCGAGATCACTAGGTAAGGATCGATCTGCTGGTTCTCCTCCAATAGTGTTTTTATTTTTTCGATAGTTGCCACATCACGCTGGCTGATGCCTTCCGCGTCGATAATCACTAATTTGCGAACAGCGAGGCTTTCCAGAGCTGGCGTGATTTGCTCATAGCTATCTACTACCTGCACAGGAATACCCAACGCGCTGCCTAGTGACAACAATTTCGCTTCATCCCCCACTCGGTTTCTGTCCGTGGTAATGAAGGCAACCTGATTACGGCCATGTTTAATGGCAAACTGAGCGGCAATTTTTGCCGCCGTGGCGGTCTTTCCTACCCCTGTTGATCCTAGAAGGGCGATAATTCCACCGGTATTGAGCACATCAGTCTCAGAACTTTTTATCACTAGTCCTAGAATTTTCTGTATGCGCCTCCAGCCCAGCTCCAAGTCGTTACACGGCAAAGCCCGACGAACTATCTTATTGCTTATATCCCTCGCCAAGCCCGCAGCCTCTAGCCTAGCAAGTAAAGCCTGACGGTTCGGTTGTCGCTTACCGCCTTCCTTCCATGAAAGTTGAGCTAGCTCGCCCTCAAATAGCCGCCTGAGCTGCCCTAACTCCAGCTGCATATCCGCTAGTGATGAGCTTGGTTTCGTTGGCTTTGCAGGCTGATCACCGATGACTTCCCAAACATGGTCGATTTCCGGGTTATCGTCATTGTGAAGCGCTTGATCCTGATCTAACTTCTCAAGCTCGGCGGCAAGATTTTCCGGCTCATAGTCGCTGGCTGCGATGACTTCAACCTTGTTATCTACATTCTTGCTAGAAATAAGCACAGCATCGGCCCCCAGCACTGAACGCACCTTTGCCATTGCCTGCCTCATATCGTCTTCTTGAAAACGTTCTACTCTCACGGCGTCCTCCACTCGTTCTTGTTCGCTAATAGTTTAGTTTGTTGGCATTGAATCTAGGCGTGCCTGGCCAATCGTTGCTATCACCTTGATTCTCTTGTTGCTGGCGACTTCTGTGTAGGCGAGCACTTTTAATCTAGGGTTCGCACCTCTTACAAACCGGGTCAGCCAGAGCCTCAGCCGATCCGATACTAAGATCACTGGACACTGCCCATTTGCTTCCGATTGCTGGCTTTTTTCCTGAACCTCACTTAATAGGGTTTCAGCCAACCCAGGGTCGATTCCGGCAAAGCCATGACTACTGTTAGCTACAGCTGTATCAAGCAACATCTGTTCCATGTCTGGGTGTAGGGTAATAACCTGCATCTCTTCCGCCGCACCCACGACACTTTGACAGATCGTTCTCCCCATAGAGATACGGACCGCTGATGTAAGTGCGTCTGCATTTTTCTCAGCAACACCGTGCTCGGCCAATGCCTCAAAGATCGATCGGGTATCTCTAATGGGCACCCCTTCCTCAAGTAAGCTCTGCATAACCTTGAGAATGACCCCAAGAGGCAATGTGTCTGGCACCAAATTCTCTACCAACTTGGGAGAGGATTTGGCTAGAGCATCAATTAACTTCTGCACCTCGTCATGACCAAGCAACTGATAAGCATGTAAGCGCAAGACATGATTCATGTGGGTTGCAATCACAGTGCTGCAGTCAACGACAGTAAAGCCTTTTGATTGAGCCTCTTCTCGCTGGCCTGCCTCGATCCAAGTCGTATCTAGATTGAACGCCGGATCTTTACCAGGAATACCCTCAAGCGTACCGAATACTTGCCCTGGGTCTATGGCCATCTCCATGCCCGGATGTACTTCGCCCTCTGCCGCAGGCACATCCAGTATCATTATTCTGTAACCGTTCGGGGGAAGACTGAGGTTGTCGCGAATATGCACTGAGTGAATTAGAAAGCCGAGGTCTTGTGAAATTTTCTTCCGCACGCCCTTAATGCGGCCCAGCAACTCGCCTCCTTGTGTGTTGTCTACAAGTGAGATTAATCGATAGCCAACCTCTAGACCGATTATGTCTACGCCTTGCAGGTCATCCCAACCGAGTTCGGAAATTACCTCTGGCTTGTCTGCTAGGACCTGTAGATCATCAGCCTCAGTCGGAGACTCAGAAGTCTTATTAGCGATTCCAAACCCGATCCAGAACAACCCCGCCGCGATGGTCAGAAAAACCAGATTTGGCATACCCGGAATCAATCCCATCGCGCCGATGACTCCTCCACTAATAAAAAATACTTTTGAGCTATCGAATACCTGACTTCGAATTTGACCGCCAAAATCCGCCGTCGAACCAACCCGCGTTACGATCAAAGCTGCCGCAACCGACAAGAGAAGAGAAGGTATTTGCGCGACCAATCCGTCCCCTATCGTTAAGAGAATGTAATTCGTTGCAGCTTGACTCGCCGATAGATCGTGCTGAAATACACCAATGATGAATCCACCAACAACGTTAATGAACAGGATCAGGATGCCAGCGATAGCATCGCCTCGTACAAATTTACTAGCTCCATCCATAGCTCCATAGAAACTGGCCTCGCGAGCAATGTCCTCGCGACGCTCACGTGCAGCATCTTGATCTATAAGACCAGAATTCAGATCCGCATCGATTGCCATCTGCTTTCCTGGCATAGCGTCCAAGGTGAATCGTGCGGTGACTTCAGAAATTCTTCCTCCGCCCTTGGTAACAACAACGAAATTTATGATCACCAAAATGGTAAATACAACAAGTCCAACTGCGTAGTTTCCTCCAACCACGAAGTCGCCAAATGCCTCTATCACCTTTCCCGCCGCACCCGTACCTTTGTGTCCTTCGAGAAGTACTACTCGAGTAGACGCCACATTAAGTGCAAGCCTTAGCAATGTCGCCACGAGCAAAACACTCGGGAACACTCCGAAATCCAGGGGCCGGTGTGTGTAAATRGAAACTAAAAGCACGATCAACGAGAGAGCRATGTTAAAGGTRAATAAGAAATCGAGAACGAAAGGTGGCAGAGGAAGAATCATCATGGCTAGAAGCATAATGATCAGCAAAGGAGCTCCTAAGCCGAAACCCTCAAATTTCACTCCCGTGACAGGAGACTGATCTGCATTCGGAGAGACAGCTGTCATTGCTGTGTGCCTGTGTGTGTGATGAGCGATGAATACTCGGATGGAATTGGCAGATCATAGGGAGCTACTGGGCGTTTTTTATTAGAGGCCATTGCATTCTGTAGGTGAAACACATAGGCAAGCACTTGCGCTACCGCAATAAAAAGATTCGCCGGTATCTCCTGATTCAAATCCGTGGACGCAAAGAGCGCACGAGCCAATGGAGGAGAAGAAAACACCACAACGCCATTTTCATGGCCTACCTCTTTGATCCTTGCAGCCACCAAATCCTGGCCTTTGGCTACAACTTTAGGAGCGAAACTCCCGTTCTGTTCATAACGCAGTGCCACCGCAAAATGTGTCGGATTGGTGATTATCACATTCGCAGTCGGCACCTCAGCCATCATTCGTTGCCGTGAAAACTCTTGTTGGCGCTCACGTATGGCACTCTTAACCTCTGGTCTGCCCTCAGTTTCCTTCGACTCATCCTTAACTTCTTGCTTCGTCATCTTGAGCT
>JAESUT010000113.1 GCA_016762995.1 Gammaproteobacteria bacterium
TTGCCACTGTTTATAGCCCATCGTAAGCAGGCCAATACTCCAGATCATGGCCAAATTGAAGAAGTCGAAAAGCGCATTCAATGAGTTATTATCAAATTCCATGCCTAAATTTCGCAAGGTTAGCGGATTGAGCTCAGTAGCGCTTAATTGGCCATTTGGGCTCATCAGAATCGTTATCATCATTCCTGCTATACCTAAGAGCACGGGTAGAGAGGTCCAACAGACTAAAGAGAACCATCTGCTAAATTTCTGTCCATCTCCTGTGAATGCGGAAATTAATGCAAGGTAAGCTGATTGAAGTGTGTAAAAGACAAGAGTAAAGATCGTGCCGCCGACAACGCCGATTAACATGAACATATTCTGCGACAAAGAGAGCATTGTCTCGCGAGTCTCTTCGAGACGATCCTCAGGAATATTCTGAATGGCTAGAATATCGTCAACGTACCAAGCGAAATCGACGATGCTGAARTACCAAATTAACGAAAGRGCAGTGCCAATCAATGCTAGWCCTAAGGGAAATAATTTTGTGGGCCGCTGTTGAATTTCGGCAATAGCTTCGCTGGGGGCGACGAGAATATTAATTGCCGTATTGAATAGGCCGCTGGGCACGGTTTTTTCAACTTCGATTGAGTCAGTCATGGCCTTGTCCTTAGCGGATGCAGAGCGACACCAATGYCGATATTCTTAAGTAKGCCGSMCRGCGTATTGAGCTGGCAGTTTTGCAAGCAGTCGTTAAGTATATTGAGCAGAGTAGTTATTCAGTATAGGGGTCATGCCGAGAGGGTTTCAAGCAGCTAGTAGTATTGATTGGTAAAACATTGATTTTCAGTTAAGGTGAAAGCAAGTTAAACGAGGGAAGGGACATGATCAGAGTCTTCTCACTATCACCGCTGTTGGCAACAATTGCTCTAACTCTAAATGGCTGTTCGTCATTTTCTTCGCCGCCTCAATACCGCATAACAGATCCTTCCGATTTGCTGGTCGATGCGTATTTTGTTGATGGCCTAGAAGAATTACCGTCGATTGATCAACCCAATCTGTTTGAGCTTCCCGCACGCTATCAACGAGACTTAGATCGGATCATAGCCGCCACAGATTCTGAGTATGAACGTTATTCGAAGATGCGTTCGTGGCTCTATCGCCACTTCCGCGACTACGAATTCGATGTGACGGAGACTTATTCGCTGGGCCAGTTGAATACCAATCGGAAGATAAACTGTCTTTCGTTCTCAGTCATGTTTGTGGCTGCTGCTAGGTATGTCGATGTGCCCGCTAACTTTCAATTGGTGCTTGCCCCTCCTTACTGGGACAAGGATGGAAGTAATTGGATCAACAACCAGCACATCAATGTAACTGGGTCACTAGAATTGGATAACTCTTATTTAAATTTGATAATCAATTCCTTAGACATTGGCGATCCACGTGGTTGGACCGGAGTTGTCATTCAGGGGTTTTCGAACTCGCCCCAACGCTCGAATACTCGGCGTTACACTGCAGATATCAATCCTGCTGTACTCAGCATCAACTCAGGAAGAAAGCGAATCACTGAGCAGCAAGTGGTCTCTCTCTTCTATAGCAATAAGAGTATAGAAGCTCTGCTAGATCGAGATCTGCCGCTTGCCTATGTCTACACTAAGCGTGCTTTAGAGGCTGACCCAGACTCTTCCATTGCATGGAATAACTTAGGGGTTGTTTATGCCAGAGTAGGTCAGCAGGGTATTTCAATTGCCGCGTACGAGCGGTCTGTAGAGCTAGATGACAAAATGTATTCGGCGAAGAGCAATCTGGCTAATAGCTATAGAGCTAACGGGCAAGAACAGCAGGCTGCATTGATTGAGCAGGAAATCGAATCGTTCCGAAATCAAAACCCCTACTATCATTCCGCTTTGGCAGAGAGCAGTATCGCCGCGGGAGATCTTGATGATGCTCTGGATCATTTGCAAGAGGCAGTTGCGCGCAAGCGGAACGAGCATTTCTTCTATCATCAATTGGCGATAGTGAATCAGCAGATGGGTGACAGGGAAGCGGTGATCGAGAACCTGAACCGTGCGCGCCGTTACGCACGTGGTTCAGAGAAAATCCGCTTCGCAGGAAAACTAAAGGCGCTAGAAGAAATTGCCGTTCTCAGTAGATAAGGCTGCCCCCAGCTTGTATTTCTATTCGACGGCTTTTTCCACGGCCTGCTTGAATGCATCTCTAGCAAGATTCCGTTCTAGATAATCATTCAGTTTCGCGTAAGAATCCAGCAAGCCTAGGCGCTTAGCAAGAGAGACAACATAGGTCACGCCAAAATCAGCCGCAGTAAATTTATCGCCCAGAATATATTGATTGTCGCCTAACTGATTCGCGATGTGGCTGAGGTGCAGAGCTGTTTCCCGCTCGCTGTAGGGAGTTAATGTGGTGTGAGGCTCACTCGAGCGCAGCAGTAGCATCTTGACCAGTAGCGGGCAGAACACCGAGCCTTCTGGATAGTGTAGCCATTGAGTGAAGTTTGCCCAGTTGGCTATATCCTCTCTTCGGGGCGAGAATTTATTCTCTGTATCGAATTTTTCCAGCAGGTAGGTGGTGATTGCGCTGGACTCAGAGAGCAATAGGTCCCCGTCTTCCAGTACTGGAGATTTACCGAGTGGATGAACTGCCTTTAGCTCGATAGGAGCGAGAAATGTCTGCGGATCCCTGTGGTAAACTTTGAGACCGTATTCAATCCCAAGCTCCTCCAGTTGCCACACGGTAAAAAGCGAACGGCCGATACGTAGATGGTGAAGTAGAATCATTCTGGTTATCCTAATCTATTGCTTTGCTTAAGGTTCAAATGGTCTCATGTTGTGTCATCCGGCGCCATGTTCAAAGCAATGCGCTAACTAGGTTGTCTAATAGGCAGCGCTTGGAAATATGAAAAATCCCGAATCCATAAGCTACAGCTACCTACTCGAAAAAGCCTGGCCCATCATCCTAGCTAATGCCGCTGTGCCGTTGCTCGGTTTAGTCGATACCGCCGTGATCGGCAACGTAGGCAGTGTAACCGATTTGGGTGCGATAGCATTTGGTGCGCTGATATTTTCCTTCGTCTACTGGAGCTTCGGCTTCTTGCGCATGGGTACTACGGGCTCGGTTGCCCAAGCTTTGGGGGCAGGTGATCAGGTTGAGATCCGCGCGATACTGGGCCGGGCACTTGTGTTGGCCATAGGGCTCGGCCTATTGCTGATAGCGATGCAGTGGCCGATTCGACTTATTGCGCTGTCTTTGTTAGACGGCAGTGCTCCGGTTGAAGAAATCACCCAGCAATACTTCAATGTTCGCATATGGGGGGCACCTGCTACCCTTGCTACATTTGTTTTGATGGGCGTATTGATCGGTTTAGGCAATAGCCGTCAGCTGTTGCTGGTGCAGCTGTTCCTCAACGGGCTTAATATTGGCCTCGATGTCTATTTCGCGGGAGTCCTTGGCTGGGGCGCTGCGGGTATTGCGCTAGGCACAGTCATTGCGGAATGGTCTACCGTGATATTTGCAGTCTGGTTAATAGTACGTGAGTTAGATTCTCGTCGTGAGCCGGGTAGYGAGTTTTGGCCRCGSTCGCGCWTGTTAGATGTCWCCTCGCTTAAAAAGATGTTGGTAGCGAATAGAGACATCATGATCCGCACGCTGTTGCTGGTCTTCTCCTTCGGTTTTTTCATCAATCAGAGTGCGCAGTTTGGTGATGTTGTACTCGCGGCGAATCATATCTTGTTGCAGCTTATCTCTTTCGCTGCCTTCTTCCTCGACGGCTATGCGTTCGTCGTCGAATCTCTAGTTGGGTCTTCTCTGGGTGCGAAGCGTCGAGACTTATTCGATATTGCGGTGAAGCGCTCGAGCATCCTCGCTCTCGTGACAGCGGCGGCATTGGCACTGCTGCTGCTTCTGTTTGGCGATTTGGCGGTGGCTGTGCTTACTGATATTGAGCCGGTTCAAGCGGCGGCGCAGGGATCGCTGTTYCTTGCGGCAATTTACATCTTCTTTTCTTTTGCTGCCTTTCAGTTGGACGGTATTTTTATCGGTGCGTCGTTTACACGCCAAATGCGTAATGCAGCCTTTCTCTCCATTGCAGTCTTCCTGTTTGCAGGGTGGATACTGATCGATAGGTTTGGGGTGAACGGCTTGTGGTGGGCGATGATTATCTATGTGGCGGCCCGAGCCGATGCGCTATTGCTATTTTACCCTGCGCTTAGGAAGTCGATCGATGCGTAGACATAAATTGTTAATGCAGAAATTTGTCGTGGTCTTCAGGCAACATATGCGCGTCGAGGTGCAGCTTGTGCAGGCGCATACCATGAAGCTCTACCGTACCCTGAGATCGCGCCTCTCCGGTTGATGTGAACTCGAAGCWRTARCGCCTTCTYAATCTCATTAAGCCTTCGCTGTCCCGCACCGGCCAGACTCCCTTCAAGACCATAGTTTGATCCAGCAGCTGCAGGTTTTGATCCTTACACAATCTGTACACGTGGGTCATGGCGATACYCTTGACCTTGTCACCRCCCCACCAGAAGGCGATGAGCGACRCGATTACAGTACTCCAGATGAGAAAAGAYAGAGTCACARTAGATTCCATTCATGCAGGYAGRGAAGCCCAAGCTAAGCTAGATKAACCGCTTAGGCTNNGCCTAAATACACAGACAATTAGTCAGTAGCAGACTTTGCRGCGTGCTCTGTGTAGCGTTTTATGTGAGGKGCGAGAATYTCCAATGCGGTTTGATTACAAGGAGGCATTTCGGCATCGCTTAGCTTTAGAGGAGTTACGCGGTCTCCCCAGCGGATGAGGGCAGCTCCCCAAGTAAGCCCGGCACCGAAGGTGGCAGATAGCACATAATCTCCAGGTTTAATTCTGTCTTCTTCCAGTGCCTCGGTGAGTGCAACCGGTATAGTGCCTGCAGAAGTATTGCCGTATTTGTGAACATTAATGAACATCTTATCTGACGGGATGCCTACTCGCTTCGCGAGGGCGTCGAGAATTCGCTTATTCGCCTGGTGGGGCACGACAAGACTTACCTCGTCGAGGCCTACGCCGGTCTCTTCAAGAACGTCCAGACAGGCTTGAGACATCGCCTTTACAGCGCGCTTGAATACTTCCTGTCCTTCGAAATTCCATCCGACATACAGGAATTCGTCGCTGAGTCGGCTATAGGCTGACCCGAGATTGGTAATTTGAATAGCGTATTTTGCGTCGGCTTCACAGCCGATCTTGGCTGCCAGCAAGCCGACTTCTTGGTCGGTAGCTTCTATGACCACTGCGCCGCAGGCATCGCCAAATAAAACGGCAACGTCTCTTTGTGCCCAGTTCATGTAATGAGATATAAATTCACCGCCGATAACCAATATCTTCTTGTGAGCGCCGGTGCGGATAAGGTTGGTGCCGATGTGCAGGCCGTAGAGGAAACCGGTGCAGGCAGAGTTGATGTCGATCGATGCGGCGTTTCGAGCGCCAATGGCATCTTGAACTATTGAAGCAGTGTTTGGGCACAGACTGTCGTTAGTTAGGCTGCCTAGCAGGATGAGATCCAACTCCATGGGATCCATGTCGGCTGCTGCTAGAGCGTGTCTGGCAGCGACAATCGCCATGTCTGAAAAGTTTGTATGGCAGATGCGACGCTCGTGGATGCCGGTTCTGGAAGCGATCCATTCGTCGGAGGTGTCGATGAATGTGGCAAGATCATCGTTGCTGAGCACCGCAGGTGGTACACATTTTCCCCATCCGGTGATTTCAGCGTGCTTCATGGTGATTCTCCAATCTCTCGATCTTGATTAAATCGATTCTCTAAGGCCGACTTGGCAAAGAGTAAATTATTTTGAAATAGATTCGGCTAAAGCCTTTCTTGTTATATTGACCGATGGAAATTATTCTTTAAGCTTGTTTCAGCTCGTTGTTTCATTGTGTTGAATAAGGGCAGGCAGCGTGTCAAAGTTGCTTGAAGCATACTTCATTTAGTCAGACCATGGTAGCGCCCCAGCCCAATGAGTGGGCCGCTTCCAGCACTTTAGCTAGAGAATGAGAGAGTAGTCACACACAGAATAAGGAAACTAACTTGAATCACTTGCTTAAAACTTTCGCCTGCATGCTATTACTGCTTCCGGCCCACGTTCTAGCCGATTTCGACCACGGTGAGTGGGACGCCCTGCTTCGAGAGCATGTAAGAGTACAGGACGGTGGAATCGCCACGCAGGTTGATTATTCAGGAATGGCAGCAGACCGGGCAGTACTGAAAGCCTATCTAGCTGAGGCCGCTACGGTGCCGCGCAGTACTTTCGATAGCTGGTCGATGACTGCTCAATTGGCCTTCCTGATCAACGTTTACAATGCCTCTACCATCGAGGTGATCTTGGAAGAATACCCAGATATCGATTCCATCAGAGATATCGGCTTCTT
>JAESUT010000213.1 GCA_016762995.1 Gammaproteobacteria bacterium
GCCCCAACACCTTGCGTTCCTGCTACCGAGGCTATCAATGCGAACACACCAAAAGGTGCTACCTCCATAACCCAGTGGGTTATGCGCAGCATCATTTCGCTGCTGGAATCCATAAGATCGGCAACAGGCTTACCCTTCTCACCGATGGTCAATAGACTCACGCCAACGAGCAAGGCGAAAAAGATAATCGCCAGCATATTACCCTCGGCGAGCGCTGCAATAGGATTAGATGGCACGATGCTCATCAAGCGTTCTGAGAGCGGAATAGCCACCTGAACCTGCTCAGGAGCAGTCGCAGAAAAATCCACGCCGACACCAGGCTGCAGGATTACCGCCAGAATTAGCCCGATGGTGATAGCGGCTAAAGTAGTAGCCATATAAATGGCCAGCGTCTTAACGCCAAGCGAACCCARCTTACTCGGATCRCCCATGGCTACGACACCCGAAATCAATGTTACGAATACCAGAGGTACAACGACCATGCGGATTAGCCTGACGAATAGGGTGCCTATCCAAGCAATGCTTTCAGAGCCTGGGCCCCAGACCATGCCCACTATTGCACCCAATACGAGCGCTATGAATATACGTTTCCAGAGAGCTGTTTCAAACCAGGCTGCGACCATCTTTTTCACCAATTATTGATTTTCTATTCTTTTCTCTCAAAGCAGCTCAATGAGTAGTAGACGCTGTTAACTTTCAAAGAGAGAGTTACAAATACCGCTTGCTAGGAGACTATAGAAATTCATACCATAGTTCCAGCCCAAAACCCCCAAACYCAGAGAAGCCAAGATGGCAGAGTGGATCCAAGGAACAGTAGTCGGCAACMTTCACTGGACAGAAAACCTCTATTCATTGAAGATCAATGCCGATGTAGACACCTTCGTTGCAGGGCAATTCACCAGCCTAGCACTGGAAATAGAGGGCGAGCGCATAGCACGCCCTTATTCTTTTCTTAGCGCTCCAGGACAGAATCCCTTGGAATTCTTCTTCTACGCTGCCACTGGCGGCGTTCTCTCAAACGCCATGTTAGAGCTGCAGGCAGGTGACACAATCTGGCTAAAGAAGAAGGCAAATGGATTCTTCACCCTATCGGAAGTTCCCAGCTCAACAGATCTATGGATGTTCGGTACCGGCACCGGAATCGCACCCTTCTTCTCTATACTTAAAACGGAGGAGCCTTGGGAGCGATTCGAAAACGTGATACTAGTGCACGGCGTTCGCACCAATGCCGACCTACGTTACTCGGAGCTTATCGAAAACATTCAGCGCGATCGGCCAAAGCGCTTTCAGTTTAAGGCGTTCGTGACACGAGAAGATGTTCCTGGCGCTTATCGCGGCAGAATTCCCGCCGCCATAACCGATGGCAGTCTGGAAGACGCCTGCGGCATGGGCCTCTCTCCCGAAAATTCTCAGATCATGCTATGCGGAAACCCGGACATGGTGAAAGATACAGTGGAGGCTCTTAAGAAGCGCGGCTTCAAAAAGAACCGTCGCCGCACTCCCGGCCAGATTACTGTCGAAAATTATTGGTAGCTCATCGCTTTACCCTAATCGGGTCAGCTTCCGCGAGTAGCTAAAGGCAGAGAAGCTCGTTGCGACAATCCCCAGCCACAATATAGTGTAGAAAACCGACGCTAACGACCGCGGCATATCGGGATAACTCGCCCCCAAGCTTCCTGCATTGGTCAGCAGAATCACCACACAACCCAAACCTAGAATCAGCTCCGAACCAATACGTAACACCAAGCTATTTCTTGACCATGCCTGATTAAAAACTAGGCGGAAATACTGCGGAATAAGAATTGCCGTTTCAATCTTCATCCAGAAAACGAGGGTATGAACGGGATTCTGATTTTTACCCAACAGCGTTTCAAAACTGTGCTCTATGCTAACTAGATTCAAAATTGTTAACCAAGTGACTGCAACTATGCAGACAATCAATGCGCCCCATGCACTAGCGAGAGCATTGCCAGGCTTCTCAAACGAATTGGGCTCCCAACTATCCAAATAATTATGGCGCTGCATCAGACGCTCTGTCAGCACGTAGCCTATGGTGATCACTCCGATAATGTAGATATAAGTATTTACGAACAACCACGGTCGAAGCACAACACCCAGATCAACACGAAAGAATATCTCCGCCAAATTTATCGACAGCAGGACGCACGTTGAGATCACCAATGACACGAGAACCGACATTCTGTAAAACGGATACAGAGTCGGCCCGACTAACGAGCGCGCCTCTCCCTGATACTCGGCGGCTATACGCAGCGGGTGACCAAATTCACTAAGTAATTTTATCTCGGCCTGCTCATTCATCTCAGCCCCAGATTGCTCAACTCGGTCTGCAAACTTCTCTAACAAGTTTGCACGTAACTCTTCAACGATGTCTGTGCGATTCTTAGCAGGCAGATAACTATTTACGTCGACTAGGTACAGATCCAGCGGACTCTTCTTCGCTAGGAAATTCATTTATTCGCCTCCGAAATTTTGGCCAATGATTCGTTCAATTGCTGCCAGTCAGTTTGCAGCGCCAGCAATGTATCGATCCCCTTAGGAGAGGTTTGGTAGTAGCGTCGCTTTCTACCCTCCTCGCTACTCCAGCGGCTAGTCAGTAGTCCGTAAGACTCGAGACGCCTCACCAGCGGGTACAGAGTGCCCTCCTCGATATCGATATCTACAGCTTGCAATGCCTTACGTAGCGAATAGCCGTACTGCTCCTGCTGCAGYGCGTTTAGAACCGCCAGTATCAAAATGCCGCGCCGCARCTCTARGCGCATAGCCTCCAATTTGTCATTCATATACTTTCTCTGTAGATACTGTGTGCCGCACAGCTTAATACTGTATACCACACAGTAATATACTAGCAAGRGCTATTCCGCATGTTTGTCGTGCGATGKAGGGGAATTAGTCAGAGGTAATCAAGCGCACAAAGCAAAAATACTTAGGCATTGGAGTTCTACCCGGCTCAATAAGAAAGCGTGAAGCCAGCTGTTACTGGCACCGAGATGGCATTAAATTCTATGGATAAAATGAGCAACTATTGACGGTAAGCCAAGCTGCTGTCTGGATCGAACGCGCAAGCAACGTGCAGAATGTGTAAATTTAGTGTCGGCGTTCTACGACTAGATTGCTACGAATTTGGCAATCGGCGCCTAAGGCTCATTCTCAGCCGCAATCTTCCGCTCCTGCTTATCCCTCTCTTCTTCGATGGCTGACTCGATTATCTTCAACATACTATCCACGTCAGCGGCCTGCGTATTCTCAGCAAAGAGCCCGGTAAGCTTAGTATCTGGCCGCAATTCGCCTTCCTCATACAACTTCCAGATTTCCTTGGCATATCCGGTCTCTAGTAACTCCGGCGCGTATTGTCCGTAGTAGCTGCTAATTTTATTCACGTCGCGCTCCAGCATAGCCTCGGCATTATTGTTAGCAGCCGCATCCACCGCCTGTGGCAGATCGATAATCACTGGCCCCTGCTCATCCACCAATATGTTGAATTCGGACAAATCACCGTGCACCAAACCGGCACAGAGCATTTGCACCACAAAACGCATGACAGCTGCATGACCTTGAACAGCCTCTTCGGCTGACATAGCCACGTCGCTAAGGCGCGGCGCTACAAGACCCTCATTGTCGGTAACTAGCTCCATTATCAGGACGCCGTCAACGCAGGCGTAAGGCTCCGGAACTCGCACGCCTGCAGCGGCGAGTTTACGCAGCGCATCTACTTCAGCATTGTGCCAAGTCTGTTCCTGCTGCTCACGACCAAACTTAGAACCTTTGTCCATCGCACGGCTACGCCGGCTATTACGCGACTTTCGGCCCTCTGTATACAGCACCGCCTGCTTGAAGCCGCGTTTACTCGCCTCTTTGTAGACCTTGGCGCAGCGAATCTCGGTATTGCAGCGGACCACATAAACATCAGCCTCTTTCCCGCTCATCAGCCTGCTGATGACTTCATCAATGAGACCTTCTTCGATAAGAGGCTGGATTCGTTTTGGGATTTTCATGGCGTCTTTTTACAGCAGTTGAATTAGGGAAGCTAGAGCAAGCTTGAATTATTGCAGAATCACAGCGGTCTAGGGCCTTGATTTAGGATAATCTAAGCCTTAGAAGTGATTGGGGTCAGAGTAAAAGTACAGTACTGTAAGTGCTCTGGCCTCCTTTACTACACCTCACTCTGCATAAGGTTTCCAATGGACTACTTTACACCGATTAGCGCAATAATAGGCGGGCTTCTTATTGGGGTCGCAGCGACTCTTATGCTTTGGACCCACGGTCGAATCACCGGCATCAGCGGCATTGTCAGCGGTGTGCTGATTCCAAACAACACAGGCAAGGTGTGGAGAACTTGCTTCTTAGCAGGTCTTGTCTTGGGCCCTGTTGGCTATATCGCAATAAGCGGCCAAGGACTAACTATCGTCACTCAGGCCTCACCGTTGTTATCTGTCGTTGCCGGCCTCGCCGTAGGCTTTGGCACAAGGCTGGGCAGTGGCTGCACCAGTGGGCACGGCATCTGTGGCATTGCTCGACTCTCAAAAAGATCGTTTCTAGCAACAGCCGTCTTTATTGTCACTGCCATGATCACCGTCTATATAACGCAGCATGCCATGGGAGGCTCCTAGATGGACGACACGAGCAGTGTGTTACACGAGAAGGTCAATACCAAGGCACTAGTCTGGGTGTTTCTGTCGGGCTTATTGTTTGGTCTCGGGTTAACAATTTCAGGCATGATAAACCCCGCAAAGGTAATCGGATTTCTGGACATAACAGGCAATTGGGACCCGAGTTTAGCGTTGGTAATGGCATCAGGGCTGGCAGTCACCGTGCCGGGATTTCACTTTATCCTTAAGCAAAAACGCCCGCTGTTCGAAGCGAGGTTTTTCCTGCCTGGAAAAGCAGACATCGACCTGCAACTTGTTAGCGGCGCCGTATTATTTGGGATAGGCTGGGGACTGGCTGGACTCTGTCCTGGGCCAGCCCTAGCTGGGATTACATCACTTGATAGCTCAGTACTAAGCTTTGTCGCCGCGATGTTGGCAGGCATGTTACTGCATTACTTCCTGCTTGAATCTCGCGACTAGCCTCAATCACCCACATGCACAGTCAGCACATCGCAAGTAGCACCATGCAACAGCTTGTTCGCGGTAGAGCCGAGCATTAACTTCCAGCCAGAATTTCCGTGACTGCCAATGACGATGGCATCCGCGCTTTGACTCTTAGCTAGATTGCGAATTTCAGGCGCTGGCGAACCTAGCACAGCATGTACGTTGGCATTATCAATGCCGTGTGCACTACCAATTTCCCCCAGCCTGTTTACCGCATTATCAAGTATTTGCTGCTGTAGGTTTATTGGGTCTACGGTATAGGCCTCCATACCCCATACTGCAGGAACTGGCTCAACCACATGCATCAGAACTAATTTGTCCGTTTGAGAACCTACTAATTCAATCGCCCTGGCCAGTACTTTGTTTGTCTCTTCTGATAAATCGACTGCTACTATCACTTTGCTGTACATGACACTCCCCTTAGCTAGTTATTAGTCCACTTTCAATCTACTCTGCTTGTCCCATTGGCCATTCTGCTTAGAAAAACTGGCGACTGACAAACTTAACAACACAGAATAAACAAGAAACTGTACGAATCATTTCCGCACGCTCATTCTATAACCGTAGTCTATATATTTAGATTAGCAGAAGGTTAGGAAGCTTTATTGACTGAAATCAAATTACCACAGTCGCGTTACTTAGCCTCGCCTTGAGTTAGCTAAGGAGGTCTGCTCGCATTTTGAATCACCGCAGAGGAAACAACCCCAAACCTAACTAAAAGGGCTTGATACAGCAACTCGCCTCTATTCTGGAATTGACTGTACAGCATAGTAATTCTGAATAATCTCCCATGCCTGGGCGGGGGTATCGACGTACTGAAATGATTCAAAGTCCTGTTGATCAATCATACCTTCATCGACGAGTCGCTCGAAATTAATTATTTCCTTCCAGTACTTTTCACCAAAAAGCAGAATAGGCATCCGTTCCACTTTCTGGGTTTGAATAAGAGTCAGAGTCTCAAACAGTTCATCTAACGTGCCATAGCCGCCTGGAAAAACAACAAGCGCTATCGCACGCATCAAAAAATGCATCTTACGCAGCGCGAAGTACTGAAACTGAAAACTAAGCTCCGGTGTAACGTAGGCATTTGGGCTTTGCTCTCTAGGCAGCACAATATTAAGACCGATGCTTCTGCCGCCTGCCTCAAAAGCCCCTCGATTGGCTGCTTCCATGATACCTCCACCACTGCCCGTTAT
>JAESUT010000002.1 GCA_016762995.1 Gammaproteobacteria bacterium
TACTGTGTATCTTGAAGAGACTTTGAAGCTTAAGGTGAATCAGGAGAAAAGTGGGGTAGGTAGGCCATGGCAGCGGAAGTTTCTAGGCTACACCCAGTGTAACCGGAAGCGTAATGTGCGGTTGAAAATTGCCAGTGAAGTGATCAAACGCTTTAAGGGCAGCATAAAGTTGGCATTGCGACGAGGGCGAGGTTGCTCACTCCTTAAAACGGTTGAGACGCTAAATCCTAAGCTGAGAGGCTGGATGATTTACTTCCGCCATATTGGTGTCAAAGATATTTTGCAGGAACTGGATGGTTGGTTACGTCGCCATCTGCGCAAGATACTGTGGCGTCAATGGAAGCGTCCCCTTACTCGAACAAAACGCCTGGTGCAGTTAGGGCTTGGTAGAGAGCGTGCGAAAGTCAGCGCTCAAAATGGACGAGGTGCCTGGTGGAATGCTGGAGCTTCGCACATGAATCAGGCCTTACCGGAAAAGCGCTTTGATAAACTCGGATTAATATCATTGGTCGATTATAATCAGAAGCTCAAATGTTCAACGTGAACCGCCGTGGTACGGAACCGTTTGCCCGGTGGTGTGAGAGGACGGCGGGAGTAATCCCGCCTCCTACTCGATTCCGTTATTTCGATAATTGCCGAATTTGCATTATTTTCACCAATTTTTGGGTTTTCGGCTTCACCAGATCACCCCTAAGCGATTTTAATGGCTTATTGGATGCTCTACCCCTCTGGGATTGAAACCCCGAACCGGCCGGTTTCGGGGCATAGGGCTAGCGGACTGAATGAGTGCGTTCTTGGTGGTTAGAGTCATTTGAAATGACTTTGGTTACTTTTCGCCAGAGTTCTTTGATAACGCCAGGTAGGCAGAAGACGCTTTTATTTGTTCTAAAGTCGGCTTTTCATCAAGCGTAAAATCCGGTTGTTTATCATTATAAAAAATCATATAGCCCCAGCTCGCTTTCAGGGGATCTCCTATGGAGCTCGCCGGTTCAGCGTGCCAAGGTTCCTTCTTAATTATAGCTGACATAATCACCTCTAATTTACTGACTCCAAGTAAGTGTGATTGGCTCAGCACCGTAGAAGACTTCACTGGGTTTAGAATCTAGAGAGTATCCAATGTAAAACCGAATTGTTTGGCCTTGAAGGCCAAACAATTCGCCTGTGAAATACTTAATTTTCGGTGTGGTTATTACGCCGGTAACTGGGTCGAAGGTCGCTGGCTGTGTTTCATCATTGAGGCGCTGATTTTCCTCGACGCCGCCGATTCGAATATCTCGTGCTGCGAACATTGTAAGTTTTTTGGCGGAAGGGATAGCGCCTGTAAAATTTAGCGGATCAAACCCGCCCTGCTCGTTCCTGGCGAAGGCTTGTCCGCTTTCGGTTAATGCCACCACGTGAATATTGGCCATCTGGCCAATGTGTGCTTCTTCAGGTACAACCGTGGCGAAAATTTCTAGTTCAACATCTGGCGCAAATACAGTCCCATAAGTTAATCCGCCATCGGCAGTTACACCACCAACAAATTCCGCCGTTGATGGCTCATTTGTTGAAGACATTCCTTCCCCTAAAAGGATATCGCAGTCTTCTGGTTGACCGAGGTTCATAGCAAGGCCGCATAGCTCGTCCGGAGTAATGGCCCCTCTTTGTCGTGCCATCACTGAATTAGAAACCTTGCTGTGTCCGAGTCCTAAGGTATGTCCTATCTCATGGATTGCAGTATTTTCAAACTGTTCTAAATCATTCCACGATACTGTGGACCTAAAAAATATCCGAGCCGTTTCCACAACTATCGTATCCGCTTGAAATACAAGAAATGAACCAGCGGCGGCTATTGGATTACCTATATCTAAAGTATTAAAGCTGGTGAATGCTTCACCGCATACATCCGGCGAGAAAACCACGCTGCTTATACCATTAACACCATTAGTGCCCTCACATGCGTCGATTGACTCTCTCCTAGTATCCAGAGTTGCGTAATCTGTGAGCGAAAGCCAGTGGGCAACAGCACGGTCAAACGCCGCATAATAATCAAGCAATATTGGTCCGGCTGAGAAATCCAGATAAAAAATAAAGCCACCGTCTTTTAGTGACTTACGGTGAATTAATTCAAAAGCCGTTGCGGACGTGAATGACGCAAAGACTAAAAGCACTATTAGGAGATTTTTAATCTTGTTCATTGGATTGTTACGCCTGAGACCATACATACATGCACATAACCATTCGTGCCCGCCTCATGTTCGTTAGAGGTACTGCATGAACCGCCCCCGTAAGCAGGTCCAAACCCACCAGCAAGAAAACCAGTAGGCATCCACGAATAGCTCACAATATACACTGCTGGTCTTGTTCCGGTTGCCGCCCGTGAACAGTGAGAGAGGCCAGAGCTATCGTATTGAGTAAACGCAGTGAACTGAAGAACTGTGTTAGTCGCGGGCAACCACCCTACATTCGAACAGATATTTTGCACAAAAGTGCCTGGAACAAATCTGCTGCAACTAGTATTTCCACTGCTGTCATATTGTGTGAATAGTTGCCCTGCTGCTACCCCGCTTGCCGAAGGTGACCAACCAGTATTAGTGCAGGCAATGACAGGAGGCAGCGTTCCGTATCCTCCTGATGTACAGCTTGGATTGCCTGAATTGTCCGTTCTAGTGAAATATTGGCCTAACGCAACCGTGCTTGCGTCTGGACTCCATCCAGTATTGGTACAAGCAACGACAGCCGGCGCACGAGTGAGTAGCCCGTATGCACCCCGAGTTTCAAAGGTGCAGCTTGGAAGCGTTCGGTACTGGTTGACCAACACATCATTGTAGTAACCCCCCAAGTCAGGAAGCCAGTCGGAAGCGATATGCGCGCAAGGGGGTGTAACAACAAGGGGGATGGGGTCAGGAGTCGGTACCACTACAACAACAGGATCAGGTATCACTACGGGGGCTGGCCCATTATCAACTGTTAAAGTCCGAGTTTCGGTTGTAGCACCGATAAGGGCACACGCTAAATCCGCTTTGCCTACCGTAGAAGCGGTTCGTTGCTCTGTATAGCTTTGTACGCCGTAACCAGTCGGAATACTGCCTAGTAGCAGCCACGGTCCCCACGGGTCTTCAACAACTTCACACCATTTCATTCCTTCGTCGTATCGGTTTTGGTAATGTTGTAAAAAATTATCGAAGGTCGGTTGATCCACCAACGGAATTGGGAATCCTCCCTTAGCTGCGGAAGCTTCTTCTTGCCAAAATCTGTAAGGATTGCCCATTGGAGATAGAAAACGCCGGACGGTAGTTTCATTGGTAAAGATCACAACACTGTCGTCTTGGTTTTTGAAGAACTATCCTTCGTCCCCCTGCTCACTCTGTCTCCAAATGAGAGAAGTGTTTTGGATGTAACTAGGCACTGCAGACTCCACTACGTCATACCCAGTTGTGCTGGTGCGGTTCAGCGTTCGACCCGCGTGGTCAGTAGGCGTCTGAGCAAAAATACTGGCGCTGAATACCAACATAAATGCAAACCATAGAAAGTTCTTCATAGTCATACTCCTTCCCTTGAATATAATTTATAAGTCATATGATGGTTTCAAAATTTATACTTCGATAACTGCAGCGATTCTGACAAAAGGACGGAAAAGGCATAGCCTGGTTCGATTTTTATAACCGGTCCTAGCGACAATCCTTGTCGGGCCGTTTCTTGTCCTAGTTGGCCCAGTTGTTGCCCTGTTGCCGCTGCTACGACTTGCTGGTTGGTTATGTTCTGGCCAGCTTGTGCTTGAGGCTGCGATAGCTGAATGCCTGCGGAAAACACGGAGAGCAGCAACGCATTGCCAACACTGCCCCAGTAACGCCGATTAACTTCTCCCTCAAAACCTGAATAGCCTGCTGGGTCTGAGGCCGAAACAGGCGATTCAAAAATAATTGTTTGGCTGTTCGGTAAGATCAATTGATCCCACGTGGCCATCACCCGCGATTGGCCTAGATTGATGTTGTTGCTATACCTTCCTAAAAGCCTTGAACCCTTTGGTATTAGCAAATACTGGCCCGTTGCGCTGTCGTAAACATCATTGGTGATTCGTCCCATAATGGTGCCTGGAAGCTCACTGTTAATGCCTGTTAGTAGGACCCCTGAGATTATCGTTCCCGCATCCACCGAGTGTGTGTTTTCCGGTGGACCGGCAGAGCCCCCAACCCGATCATTGTTAATGCCTGGTGGCGCATAGTTGCCTGAATAAACGGTTGTCTCCGCTGTGGTTGCCGCGTGGTACTCAGCGAGCCGAACTTGCGAAAGGCGCAGCTGTTCTTGACGCTGCTGTGTTTCCAGTTGGCGACGGAACAGGTCTTCGGGGTTTAGCCCGCCGACTATTGAAATCGGTGGACTATCCACTGGTTCAATCTCTATTAGCGCCACGGGTGGGAGTTCTTCTGGTTCTGGAATGAATACTGGAGGTCGTTCCGCTAAGATGGGAATTACCTGCACTTGACTCGGTAGCGCTGTCTCATAAGTCGGACTAGGAGCAGTAGTGCCGCCAGATGATCTACTTAACAASGTATAGACAATTCCAATAGCGACAATGACAAACAAACCGAAGACTACAAAAAGCGGGTTACGGTTTATTCGGCTACCCCCGTGCGCTGACTCGTTGTAGAACTCTGGACTTAGTTCTGGCCCGTCATTAGTCATTCTTGGCCTCCGTGAGTGTCCAGGTCCCGCTTGAACTCAGTTGCCCTTGCATAGATTTTGGTAACCATGTTGAGACCGTCCTTTCTCGCATGGCGACTTTTAAAAATACACCTTCCTCAATAGAGGAAACTTCAACATAGGCTGGCAACGCTTTGCTGTTGAGAGATCCTTCGCCTGCTARACCGAAACCAACACGGGCCAAGTGAAGAGGCAATCTCTGAGACAAAATATCCCGTGAAGCAGGATCTATCTGTAGATTCAATATAGTTGAAGCTGGTGGGTAGTACGCCCTAATCATACGAACAACGGTATCGCAAATTGTGTCTATTTCTTGTTCCTCATACTCCACCGGTGCCGGTACTTCTGACACCGCCCAGGGCGTAGCAGTGCAACTGCCAAGACTTAGCACAATAGCTAAAATACCTACTGGTGTAGAGATTAACGACACTGACTAATCCCCTAACCTGGTGATTACAATCTTTGCTGAATCAGGGCCATTACCGGACACTAAAGCCGCTCGGCCAATCACTCTATCTACAATGTAACGATCCCCGTTCTCACGGTAATTGACAATTGTTTGAGCGTCGCTGTTTGTGTTATTGCCATCACCTAGAAGTGCTAGCGAAGGTGAAGCAATATTCTCTAAGCTGTCTGGAAATTGGATGTAGGTTCTCGAGCCATCGGTATAGACACGCACTGGCCGCCAAGTTGGTGAATCGCCAGTGATCTGGTAATTGAAATCCAGATCATCAACATGGTTACCATCGGGCAAAACTGTCTCGGACACTTCTCGCTGTTGATCTTCGTAGTATCGGTCCCATGCCTCATTCACTGTTTCAGGATAGGCGAAGGCGATTCTAGGCATCCACTTGCGGGTGGTGCTTACTAGCCTAATTGTGTATATCCGTTTGTCTGTTGAAACGATTAACGCCGTTTCTAAATCCGTATCGGTCGGCTTGATAATGAGCGAGGTGGTCTCCCCTTCTGAATTACTAAAAACACTCGGCACTACTTTCCAGCGCACTGTGTCACCCAGATCCACTTGCCTCACAATCTCGCCCTGTTCCAATACCAAATTACAGGGAAACAACGGCGCGCAAACGATCGTGGGGAGCGCTTCACCGTAGTTGTACACAACAGCGCCCTCGTGCCCTCGCGCAGGCGGGGGATTATTGTTTTTCCATTCGTCCGCAATCTCAAGCGCTTGTAACGCGGATTGATCAAGAGTGACGTCGAGGTTTTCAACCATCCCATACAAAGCATTGCCCCTGTCCTCAGCAGCCGACGCGTGCAGTGCCATTACAAGTGCAAGGGAGGCGATTGTTTGTGTTCTTTTCATTAGAGTCTCGCTGTCCAATTGAAGAAATTTATATAAATTCCTAAAGGGTTTTTTAGCACTTCTTGATCATCTGTCGGTGCTGAAATCTGAACCGTAATCGTTCCTTGCATCGATGTAATACTCAGCGTTTCGCCGTTCTGTTGAACGCTCTCTCTCCACTCAACCCGCCAGGTGTTGTCCGATATTGGCAAGACAGATTCAATCTGCACGGTAGCGGATTCACCGGCTGCCCCTCTAAAAGGGTCGTTCTCTCTAAAAT
>JAESUT010000003.1 GCA_016762995.1 Gammaproteobacteria bacterium
GATATTTCATCGAGTATGGCGGAACCTTCGAGCAACTGGAGTCGGCGAGCCAACGCTTATCTCTAGTCGTTCCCGCTACGTTGGTATTGATATTTGGGCTGTTACTAGTCGTTTTTGGCTCGTTCAGAGATGCCCTAGTTATTTATACCGGAGTGCCTCTGGCTCTAACTGGTGGAGTGATTTCACTATGGCTTAGAGATATGCCTCTGTCAATAACGGCAGGTGTGGGCTTCATTGCGCTATCGGGCATTGCTGTACTCAATGGCTTAGTAATGTTGACCTTCATCAAAGCGCAATGGCAGGAAACTGGCGAGTTAATGACCTCTATAGTAGAAGGTGCGATGACAAGATTGCGGCCGGTATTGATGACTGCTCTAGTAGCGAGTCTAGGTTTCGTGCCCATGGCATTGAACACAGGTATCGGATCGGAAGTGCAGCGACCTCTGGCCACCGTAGTTATCGGTGGGATTATCTCGTCTACGCTTCTAACCTTGGTCTTGCTTCCAGCACTGTACTTAATCGTGCATAAAAACCACAGGCTGAGTCGAGAGTAGTTTTCTAATTAAGCACCTGTTCTTAATAACGCCTATCCCTTCGATACTTTTTTGGACTAAGCCAGTCACTTCCAAAGTTCCCGACTTCCGCTTAAGCGAACTACACTGTACTAACACGCACTGGAAAGGATTCCGGCATGTTACAAGGTGCAGTCTGGTTAGGCGGCTACGAAGCCGCGCTTAGGTATGAGCGCCACCGTCCCGAACAAACCCTGCTCTATCAGATTGTGGAGCAACATTACCCTCGGTTTCTGGCCCAGCTTGCCGCCGAAGAAAGGTTCCTGTCTGAGTACGTGCAGCAGGAGTTCACCGATTACTTGAAGTGTGGCCGACTGGAACATGGCTTTCTCAGGGTGCGCTGCGACAGTTGTCACCATGAGAAGTTGGTGGCGTTTAGCTGTAAACGAAGAGGCTTTTGCCCCAGTTGCGGGGCTAGGCGTATGGTAGAGAGTGCTGCACTGTTGGTGGATGAGGTGCTGCCAAAGAAGCCCATTCGGCAATGGGTGTTAACGGTTCCCTTTCCTCTGCGCTTTTTGTTTGCCGCCTACCCTGAACTGATGAGCAAAGTACTGGGAATCGTCATTCGAACATTATCCACTCACCTTGCTCATCAGGCAGGGTTTAAGAAGAAAGAGGCCCACACTGGGGCAGTGACCCTGATTCAACGTTTCGGCTCAGCCCTTAACTTGAACATTCATTTTCATATGCTGTTTCTTGATGGCGTGTATGTCGATGACGGAGCAGGGCACTTTGCCTTTCATACCAACAAAGCCCCTACATCAGAACAACTCACTGAACTGCTGCACACCATTAGCCAGCGCATAGCTGGTTTTCTGGAAAGGCGGGGTCTGTTGCAGCGTGATGAAGACAACAGCACTCTCACACTGGATGAGCTGGATGAAGATCCAATGCAGGAACTTCATTCTCACTCAGTGACCTACCGCATCGCCATGGGTCCGCAGCAAGGTCGCAAAGTATTCACCCTGCAAACCATTCCGCCCAGGCAGGAGCCGCCGCCGGGTTCTGAGCGCGTGGCAAAACTAGCGGGGGAATTGGGGACGGAGGGATTAATAGTTAGTCAGCTAGCTTTGCCGGCCTACCCCTTCCTCTATATCCCAACTTTCTTCCCAGTTTTGATTCAATTTGCTGTTTGAAATAGTCGGTGCCTACTGGCATTGAATAGTGCGCGGCTTCTCGAAATTCGTGTATATCTTCAGGTGATAGAGCCGAAGAAAACAGTTCTCGATAATTCCAGAGTCTTTGCTCTTTATTCCGTCCTAATCCTAGATAGCTTGCATGCGGGGTAAGCGTGCTGTCTACATCTCCCCATGCATTAGCATGGTGACTAGACCAAACATACTCCTCGGGCCGAGAGACCATGTTCGCGGCAACAGGATTTAGCTCAATATAGCGATAACACTTTAGGAGATAACTATCAGCGTCCACGGCACTTGCCTTATGTCTTCTTTCCCATAGGGTTCCTGATCTCGAGTATTTCTTATTAATGAGTTGAGCGTAACGGCTACAAACAACTTTCATTAACTCAGAGATGCTGCTGGAGTTTTCTGGCGAAATGAGCAGATGGACGTGATTTGTCATCAAACAGTAGGCATGTAGCCTATTACCGTATCTTGGCGAAACGTCGTTCAATAGCTGCAGATAAGCACGATAGTCACATTCATCGAAAAAGCATGCTTCGCGATTGGGAGTGTTAGAAATTCTGTGTCAATTCTTTAACTTGCAGCATAATGCTGTATGGAGAATTGATTATGACAGAAAAATTCAATTTCGATGAAGCCCTAAAGGCAATTCAATCAGGGCAGGCCGTTACGGGTAAAGATGGAGTTTTAGGGCCGCTGGTAAAGCAGCTCACTGAGGCAGCACTTGAAGCCGAATTGGAAAGCCATCTTGCCGATGATGTGCTCCCAAATCGCAAGAACGGCAAAACCAGAAAAACTCTTAAAACCAGCGTAGGCCGTATTGATCTCGATACTCCGCGTGATCGTGCCGGCACCTTTGAACCTCAGATTATAAAGAAACACCAAACCAGCGTCAGCGATGAAATTGAAACCAAGATTTTGTCGATGTACGGCAGGGGATTAAGTTACTCCGATATCAGCGAACATGTTGCTGAAATTTACGGTATCTCAGTTTCCACTGCCGCTATCAGCGCGATTACAGACAAAATTATCGACACCGTTAAGGCCTGGCAACAGAGACCATTGGATTCACATTATCCCTTTGTTTGGCTGGACGCTATTCACTACAAAGTTCGTGCCCAGGGCCATTACGAAAGTCGAGCCATTTACACTGTGCTAGGACTCAATCTCGATGGCAAGAAAGACGTGCTGGGGCTGTATCTCTCCGAAAGTGAGGGCGCTAACTTCTGGCTTGGTGTGTTAAGCGACCTACAGAACCGAGGCATAAAAGACATCCTTATTGCTTCGGTCGATGGCCTGACGGGCTTCCCTGAGGCGATCCAGACGATATTCCCGAAGACCGAAGTCCAGCTTTGTATTGTTCATCAAATCCGCAACTCATTGCGCTATGTTGCTTCTAAGCATCAGAAAGAATTTATGGTTGACCTCAAGCGGGTTTACAAGGCTTTGAACAAGGAGGCTGCCGAATCTGCACTGGATGACCTCGAGGAAAAGTGGGGAGATAAATACGCCATTGTCATTAAGTCGTGGCGAAAAAAGTGGGACAACTTATCAGTGTATTTCCGCTATCCTGAAGCCATTCGCAAAGTAATTTATACGACCAATTCGATTGAGGCCGTACATCGTCAATTCCGTAAGCTGACGAAAACCAAGGGTGGCTTTCCCAACGACAACAGCTTGCTCAAATTGTTGTATATGGGCATCCAGAACGCGAGTAAAAAGTGGACGATGCCGATTCAGAATTGGGGGCTGACTTTATCTCAACTGGCTATCTTCTTCGAGGGTAGGCTTGATGGTGCACTTGATCTGTGATCAGATAGATGAGGTGTTTTTACTTTGACACAGAATCCTGAACACTCTCTCGCGATTATTGCCACGCTGGACAATATGATAAGCAAAGCCTGGCAGGTACATTCGAGGTCGTCTTGGCATGGCAATCTCCTTTTGCCCTATTCAGTGTAGCTCCTGATTTACACCGATACCTCATTTCTGATGAAAAAATAATCCCTCCGTCCCCTTATACTCCATTGCCTCTGGGCTTGCTGTGTCTACCCGTGCGCGTATTGCAATGGGCTAACATCAATCTCGTCTTCATGCTCCATAGCCTGAGACAGGTCATAACTGGCTTGCATACGCACCCAAATATCAGCCGTCCCGCCAAAGGCTTTTGCCAAGCGTATCGCCATATCCGGCGAAATTCCGGCAAGACCATTAATCACACGCGATAGCGTGTTACGGGTCACACCCAAATGGGTTGCACCATCCGTAATATTTATATCAGCAGCCTCTAGCGCTGTCTTAATCTGTCGCCCAGGATGCGGTGGTTTTCTCATAGCCATATCATTCACTCCTATAACAATTATTCATCAATGGTAATCACCATAATCAATATCGAAGGCATCTCCATCTTCCATTCGGAACCAGATGCGGAAATTACCAGACACCCAAACCGCTGAAAAACCTTTAAGCTTCCCGGTCAACTTGTGCAGGTTCCAGCCTGGCAAGTCCATATCTGACGGCTTGATCGCGTTATCCAGACGGAAAAGTATGTCTTCCGCCCGTTCAACATGTTCTGCTTTAATTTTGCTCAGATCACCTTTCTCATAAAGCTTCTTCAAAGCACGGTTTTTAAACGTTCTTATCATTCTTTCATTGTATCGTGTAACGATGCGCTTGTCATGCCCTTTTTAGTAACAAGGGGCATGCTTAGTAATGTTGACCTTTATCAAGGCGCAATGGCGGGAAACCGGCGAGTTAATGACCTCGATAGTAGAAGGTGCGATGACAAGACTACGGCCGGTGCTGATGACTGCTCTAGTAGCGAGTCTAGGTTTCGTGCCCATGGCATTGAACACGGGTATCGGATCGGAAGTACAGCGGCCTTTAGCCACCGTTGTTATTGGCGGTATTATCTCGTCTACGCTTCTAACCTTGGTCTTGCTTCCAGCACTGTACTTAATCGTGCATAAAACCCCCGGCTGAGCCGAGAGTAGCTTGCTGGTTGTGCACATTCATGGGCCAAGTAAGGAGAACAGCACCAATAGAATAGGTTGGGAGTTATTTCTCAATGTAAACTTTACGATTATAGAGTTAGTAGGAGGAGTGCTTAGCAATAGCACTTTAGGGGCGCTGGCTGGCAAAGTACGCCGTTGTAGGTTCAACCCGTCATCGCAACACTCTTTTCCATCATCTCATTCTTAAGTTACCGTATCTCAGCCTGCTCTGCAGCCTTAGATTGATGCCAAACAGAATCGAGTCTGTAGTTCTTTTTCAAGGCGTAAAGGCTGCGTGTTGCGACTCCACGATGGCTGGCCACTTCGGCAACTCTGAGGCCTCTTTCAACTAGCTGTCGACAGCTTTCACTCTAAATTCTCTGTGAATCAATTGTTGCTCGTATGCACCTCTCCTGTAGCCATTTTGTATGACTGAAAAGTATCCAGTAAAGTAATAGCGATTCAAATTGTGCCACTCCAAATACGCAAAATCTGACGCCAGCAGGCAATATAGAAGAGAAGAATACTTGCATCTGTAGTGGGTACAGATGATATATTGACTGCTATCAGTATTTCGACTTTCAATAATAGATGACGGTTTACACTTAATGCGATCTCCGAAAACCAAATGGCTAATAGCCTTTTCCTTCTTAATGGCTCCACTGCTCGCGTCCTTGGCGTCACAGGCAGCTGCTGTTGAGAGTGAGTTATCCACGGTCACTCTCTTCGTCGAAGGTATGATGAAAAGCCGTGGCGGCGTCACTTGACTAAGCTGACCGAATAGCGTCGTAGCGGCTCTGTCAGAGCTCGCAGGAATAGATTCAGAAGATAATGTTGAAGTTTTTCTCGACAGGGATGCCTTCACCGTAAGTTATGATGCGTCACAAGTATCCTTGGAGGAAATGTATGAGGCGATTTCCGATCTGGGGTACAGTCCCGGTATTGAAGAAAAACAAGCGGATGATTCTTCGGATGAGAACCGTGGTGCCGTTCCTGATCTAGTCGTGTCAGCTCTCAATGAAGCGGCGGAAGACGGGAAATTGGTGCTTCTAGATTTTTATGCGCAGTGGTGTATCGCCTGCAAAGCATTGGATGAAAGCGTGTTTAGCCAGCCCTCAGTAATTAGTGCCCTCGAGAACTATGTATTTCTCAAAATAGACACCGACTTGCATGAAGAAGTTGCCGCTTACTATGATGTTGTGGGCATGCCTACACTCGTTATTTTGGGGGTGAGGGGTGATGAGATACATAGATCTGTCGGTATGCTTGACCCCGCAGAATTTAGCCTGCAGCTAGATGAGCTATTCGAGAAGTAAACACAAAATAGAAGTTGCTCAGTTTCTCCTAACTTGTGGCTTAGGATTGTTTTAGAGAGATCGAAATGAAATTTATTCCCGCGTTGGTATTTCTGCTGTTCGTTAGTGTCTCGAGCGCCGATGGTCAAGAATCTGCACCAGTCTATGCTGTAGGTGTAGATGGACTGGCCTGTCCATTCTGTTCCTATGGTGTTG
>JAESUT010000114.1 GCA_016762995.1 Gammaproteobacteria bacterium
AGGGATCTGGAAAAATGCGACAGTAATGCCCTTCGAGCGACCTCCTGAACTAGGCACTAAGCGAGCCTATACAGAAGAAGAGGCTATGCAACTCGAGCTAAGCGCACAACAAGCGATTGAGCAAGACAATGAACCACTAGATCCAAACCGCCCTGCCCCCAAGCTCGAAGCCCTGCCACCGGTTGGAAACTACGATCTTTTTTGGACCGATCGCGGTATGTTTCTGCCAACCATCGACGGCGAATTTCGCACTTCAGCAGTCATCGACCCGCCTAACGGCCGGATTCCGGAAAGGGTAGCCGGTTTCCGGGAGAGCATGCAGGAGTTACGCGCGAATCGGCCGGATAGAAATGCAGGCCCGGAAGGCAGGGGACTAGGCGAACGCTGCCTCTTGGCTTTCGGCTATTCATCTGGGCCCGTTATGACTCCGGTGATGTACAACAGCCACATGCAAATCGTGCAATCGCCCGGCTATGTAAACATTATTGTTGAGATGGCACACGACGCGAGGATCATCAAAATTGTCGACGAGAGGAGCCCCGTGAGTGAAGTGCATCAGAAATGGATGGGTGACTCTATCGGCCGCTGGGAAGGCGATACACTTGTTGTAGAGACGAGAAATTACAACCCATGGATGACCTATCGCGGCGCGCCTACGGAAAACCTAACGGTAATCGAAACATTTAAGCGCGATGCTAACAACAAGATCGTTTACGGTTTCACAGTGGACGACCCTACTGTCTATAGCGCGCAGTGGTCAGGGGCTTACCCCTTATCACGCATGGATGAGCCGATCTACGAATACGCCTGCCACGAAGGCAATTACGGCATCATCGGAATCCTCGCTGGCGCTAGGAGGCTGGAGGCGATGGCTAGAGAAGGAATTGAGCTCGATATCGAACAATAGCTCCTCAWCTGCCTAATNAAAAAGGCTGCCTTGGCAGCCNTTTTTATTAGCTGAAAATSCTTACTGCAGGCYTCTCACTGTTGCTGATATCTAACRGAGGTTATCTCAGCCATCACGGCGATGGCTATCTCCGCTGGCGTTTTACTATTAATTTGAAACCCGATCGGCGCGTGTAAACGGTCGATCTCGTCGCTGCTTAGTCCAAGCTCCGGCAATCTCTCTCGCCTTGCTGCTGAAGTCTTAACCGARCCCATTGCCCCGATATAAAAAGCAGTRGTCTTCAGTGCCTCCATCAAAGCCATATCATCTACTCTAGGATCGTGAGCAAGCGCGATTATGCCGCTATAGGGGTTGCTAAAACGCTCTCGCACAACATCGTCAGGAAGCTGCGCAGTTGTCTCTACACCTGGCACATGCCAATTATCCAAATAATTCGGGCGCGGGTCACACAGCATAACGTCATATTCTAAGGCAATCGCCATTTCAGCAACAAATTWCGCCACATCTCCTGCCCCCAGTATTAACAACCGATACATGGGACTGAGACTATGAGTCATCTGCGTGCCATCAATGACTACAGCATCTTCGCTACTTTGCGCTTCAGCCGAAATGACACCATTACTTAAGTCTACCAAACGGCTAACTTTACTGTGGTTTTCCAAATCTCCTGCTAGACGYTGAAACACGCCACAATTCTGTTCACTGCWMTCTATATATTCCAACAGAACATGGAGCTGACCACCGCAGGGTAGTTTTAATCGAGCCTGCTCTTCCACCGTGACTCCGTACTTAACGAGGAAAGGCTTGGACTCCTTGTCATACTGCGCCTTAAGGCTTCCATCGCGAAGTTGTTCCAAGAAATCTTCTTCGATACAGCCACCAGAAATTGAACCCACCAACTCACCATCCATTGTRCAKGCCATCATTGCTCCGACGGGCCTTGGCGATGAACCCCAGGTCTTCAATATAGTGCACAGCCAGACTGGTCGCTGACTGCTAAGCCATGATTCAACATGGGATATTATTTGTTGCTGGCTACTTTGCATGGTCTCAATTCGGTAATGACGAGGTCTGGGGTCGAAAATTGTCTGGACATAAGTTTTAGCTTAATCACACAATTCTGTCTTTCCATTTCCCGCGGCGGAAAACAAGGTAGCCTACTATACCGGTTAGAATATCCGACGCAAATACTGCCCAAAAAACCCCAACTGGCCCGAAGCCCAAACCAAGAGCCAAGAAATAGGCAAGCGGCACCTGGACAATCCAGAAACAGAACACATTGATCCACGTAGGCGTTATTGTATCGCCCGCACCGTTGAAGGCCTGGATGAAAGCCATACCAGCACCCCAAGCTACAAATGCCAAGGCAAAGATTGTCAGACACTGGACTGCGTATTCAACCACCGTAGGTTCATTTGTAAATAAACCAACGATGGAACGAGTAAACAACAGCATCATTACCGACGCGAAACCCATATACATCACGTTGTATTTCACAATATGCCATACCGAAGCCTCTGCTCGTCCCGGCTGCCCCGCTCCCAAATTTTGCCCAACTAACGTTGCCGCCGCATTGCTTAATCCCCAAGCCGGCAGAATGCTAAACATCACAATACGAACGGCAATGGTGTAGCCAGCAACGGCTGCACTCCCGAAGCCAGAAACTATCTGCATCAGGAAAACCCAGCTCGCTGTAGACACCAGAAACTGAGATACACCACCTATCGAGATACGCAACAATGCAACAATTACAGGCAGCTGCAAAACAAGATTTGTAGTACGCAGGCGAATTTTCCCGCCACCACCACACAGATAATACAGTCCGTAAAGAACACCAACGCCTCGTCCAATATTAGTAGCAATAGCAGCGCCTTCAATACCAAGCTCTGGAAACGGCCCATAGCCATATATTAGACAAGGGTCGAGCACTATATTGATACAGTTTGCAAGCGTGAGCGCACGCATGGCTAAACTCGCATCGCCCGCTCCTCGAAATATGGCATTGATCAAGAACAGGAACACAATAGTGAAGCAACTGCCGAACATAATTCGCGTATAGGACTCACCCGTTTCCAGCACCGCCTCATCCGCGCCCATTAACATGAGAATATTCTTTGCATAAAAAATACCGACCAGGCCTACTACCACAGACACAAACGCACCAATCCAGATAGCCTGACCTGCGGCGAGTGAAGCAGCCTCGACATTTTTCTCGCCAATGCGACGCGCGATCATGGCGGTAGTACCCATGCTCAAGCCTATAGCTACCGCATAGAGCAAGGTGATCATCGCCTCTGTAAGGCCCACCGTCGCTACCGCAGCGGTTCCTAATCCGGCAACAAAAAAGATATCGACCACCGCAAAAACGGACTCCATGGCCATCTCTAGAATCATAGGAATCGCGAGCATTAGTGTGACCCGACCTATGGAGCCTTCGGTATAGTCAATTTCACCAGTACCTGCCACGGCCTGCTTAAAGAAAGCCCATCCGTTTTTAATTTTCTGTAATGTCATTTCTATTCCGCGAAACTAATTTCTCGATACTGCAAATATATTTGCAATAAAAAAGCAAGAAAGCTGGATGATTGATCCAGAGCTTTCAGACTGAGGCATGCAGTTGTTCGAATACCAGCCAACGTAAATAAACTCTAAGCTAGCTGCGCGAAAGCCCGGGCACTCTGAGGAGCGAGCGTAGTGACTGCAAGATAGCGCATCTAGCAAACATCGAAAATTGCTTTCTTTCTGAGTTATCTAGACAAGGTTTTAAGTTCCAGTTTATGCACGTTACTCGGGGTCTAAGCAAAATCGAAGCGCGGAGCGATCTGCCCCGATTCTAGCTCAAGCAAGAACTGTTTTGTCTCTATCCCTCCACCGAAGCCGGTGAGCTTACCAGAGGCCCCTATAACTCTATGACAGGGAATAATGACAGGAATAGGATTCATTCCATTCGCTGCACCTACTGCCCGCGAAGCCTTGGGGTTTCCAATTTTTGCAGCAAGCTGGCCATAGTTCCAGGTTTCACCGTAGGGGATTTCAGTTAGAGCCTGCCACACCGATTCTTGAAAGACCGTACCCTTGGGCATTAGCGGAAGATCGAATTCTTTCAAATCTCCTGCGAAATACGCATCCAATTGGAAACAGGTATTAGCGAACGGAGCTGTATCCCTCGACCATTCGGGTTCGTGTCGCCGCTGCATTTTTCCACGAGGAAAACCGAGCAAGGACAGATAATCCCCATCGCCAGCTAACAACAACTCACCGATTGAAGTGTTGTGGTAGTGATAGAACATAGTCATGTTGGCTTCCTTAATCTACACCTAGGTTGATCTGGCTAGCATGCTCAGTTATTCCTAGCGATTTGTTGGTAATGTTTCCACAAAAAAATTACCGCGTAAGCACGCCACGGCCGCCATACCTCTGCCAACTCTAACAGTGCTTTCGGCGCCAGTGTTTGCTGATTATTTGTTGCCGCGCGTCGTAAAATAAGGTCCGAATAGGGAAAAGCATCTGGGTCATTTAACACGCGCAGCGCTATATAGTGAGCTGTCCAATCGCCGATTCCTTTTATCTCGCAGAGCCGGCGAACGAACTCGTCCGTTTCCAATACACCGTCAAATACAATTTCATTCGCCGCTATCTTTGCAGCGACAACGTTAATCGCTGCAATACGCTGCCCCACTATTCCCATTCCATTCAGGTCCGCCGTAGCGAGTGTTTCTGCAGTAGGAAAAACGCGAGTTAAGTGCGCAGAGGAGCCATTGTAGTTTTCGCCATAGCGCTCTGCCACTCTTCCTGCAAGCGTCGTCGCCGCCTTCACCGTGACTTGCTGACCGAGGATTGCTCTCACCGTAACCTCCAGCCCATCCCAACAACCTGTGACGCGCGTGCCTGAGTTTTTCTTAACAACCTCCTTTAAGAGTTCATCATTCTTAAAAAACTCCTCAATCTCCACGCTGTCTGCCTTTAGGTCGAATAGCAGGCGAACTTTCTCAACTATATGGTACAAATGACGCGTATCAGGAAAGTTTATCTGCAGCAGCACACTATGCTCCGTCTCAGAGAACTGAGCGCATAGTTCACCTACACTTTCACCGATCGAAATCGTTCGACGGTAGGCATTCTGCTCTAGGTCGATGTGTTCCACTCCTGGAATTTTTCTATACTCGAGATAGGCAAGCATAGATTTCCAGTCTAGCGGCGGGCGATAGGAAAGCCGCACTTGAATTCCCTCCCCCTTTGATCGTCGCCTACCCCGAACACCCTTGCGGAGTTCCTTAGGCGACCTTGCATAGGTTGATTGAAAAACGGCATTGAAGCGACGCACACTGCCGAAGCCAGCCGCAAAACAAACCTCCGCTAGAGGTAGGTTCGTTTCATCGAGGAGCTTCTTCGCGAAATGCAGCCGCTGCGTCTGCGCAACCGCGACCGGCGAAGCACCCACATACTGCTGAAACAGCCTGCTCAACTGACGCGGGCCTATACAAAGCTGCTCCGCGAGCTCATCCACTGAGCTACCATCGAGATTACCTCTCGCGATTAAGTGCAGTGCTTTAGATACCTTATAAGGAGCGCCTATCCATGCGGGTGTACCCGGCGAAGATTCGGGGCGACAGCGCAAACAGGGCCGAAACCCAGCCTCAGCCGCACTGGCAGCGCTTCGATAGAGCTGCACATTCTCTTTTTTAGGAATTCGAACAGGACAAATTGGCCTACAGTAGATCCCCGTCGTTAGTACACCAACGAAGAAGCGCCCGTCGAAGCGCGGATCTCGACTCTGCCGGGCGTTTTCAAGATCATCCGTATTAATTAGAGCTGTCATTTCGGTGCGGTTCAGCGGCCAAGGTTAGCTAACTAGAAGAAGTAAACAATGCGAGTAAGCATACTCCTTTCTTTTGTAATTACTGGCCGTTTTCGGACACTATCATCTATAGAATGGCAGCACGAAACACTTAATATAGTTTATTCAAAATACTCCTTAAACTATTGTATTTTAACAAAATATAAATAATTTCTACACACTATCAACTCGCAAGAGCACGGCCTACAGCCTCATTTCCAATCGCCCTGCCCACCTCTGCGCCGTGCTTGTGGTGGGCAACTAGCGGGCCGCTCATCACTCCTATCACGACAAGATCGCCTATTGCCGTTACCTGCCCCGAGGCGCAGTCGGAAGTCCTAGAGTTCAAAACTTTTCTGCGTGTTCATCGCGCATACTTTTCACTGCGTCTGAGTCTACGTAGGATCCCGAGCTCGCAGAGCTACAAGCGTGCGGGTTACCCGCACCCGTATTTGCTGGT
>JAESUT010000166.1 GCA_016762995.1 Gammaproteobacteria bacterium
GCTCGGCACCGTGCGGTACGCCTTCCACACCATGGACATGGTGCTGGCCTTCAACACCACCGCCAGTTTTGTTACCAACACCAACTGGCAGAACTATGGTGGCGAAAGCACCATGTCCTACCTGACGCAAATGGCAGGACTGACGGTACAGAACTTCGTCTCGGCTGCTACTGGCGTTGCCATCGCCATTGCACTCATTCGTAGCGTGGTCAATGTAGGGACCCAGCTGGTGTTTGAATTAGCCATGGCCTCCATTAATACTGCGCATTTTTCCCGATTTTGATTCTGCATTATTTCGCGCATATATTGGGCGTCGTAATGTGATATCGGATTATCCAACTGTCTAAATAATTCAATGCCAGCAAAACATTCAAACATAAATAATCTGCCGTGCTCGATGCTTTGCATGCCCGTATCAAGCGCATGGGTCAAAGAAATCGAAAGTGGTTTATGGCCGGCGAGAGCAATATTTTTTGTTTTTGAAGCGAGGATAAGATTGTCGTATTGGCGGGCGCTTAATTCAGTGTAAGTTTTAATGAAGTCCACATTCCTTTGGACATAGAAATCAACTAACTTGCGTGCATCCAATTGGGTGGCGAGCCGAAAGAAATCTGGGTAAGATCCCGGCACTTCATTGCCTCCGTTGGTTTGGTAGCTACTTTGCAGCGGGTATCGTGGTGAAATTCTCGCTCCATCTAATGCTTGTTTCTGCCACAGGACCCGATCCTTCGGACAGGCCCAATAACTCTCTTCTTCACTCAGACAGCCGGACATATCGCGTATAGAAGTGACGCCATAACGAATAAATAGTGGGTGATGTAATTGCGGWGAMAGTTTKAGGCTATGAGTATGCATGTCCCACAAACCGGGTATTAGATATTTTCCAGCAGCGGCGATCTCAAAATAGCCGGAGCGCGGTTGATATAGTTTGCTAGGAAGAATTTCGACTATCCGACCTTTTTCAATCAGCACCGTCATATCCTCTGAGATGCCACCATTGATGGTATCGACAATATTGACATGACTCAGRGAATAATCACCTTCCACACCCACCAGTGGTGCCGWTTCCAAGGGCAGTAACACTGCGWGAGCAAGTCCGACTACACACAGGCCCAGCAGCCAGGAAAAATACCGTAAACACCTTTTCAAACTCGCTCCTCCTACTCCAATTCATGTATCAAATGACACCATCCATTATCAATCAAACCGTGGTTGAGTAAAGCTGGAATAGAAACTATCTCGAAATAAATGGGGTCAGCGAAGAAAACCAAGCCTTGGCCCGTCTGATTGTTTCGACGCCAAGCGATACTTAATCTAATATGAGGTCAGTGTAAATCAGAACTACTCTGAGCCCACTTCTAATTCTGGGACATTAGTGATGCGGAAATTGATTCACGTTTGCCTTCTTGCCTATATGATTTTCAGCGGGTCACTTGTGAATGGTGCATCGCCAACTGTGATAAATGGCCAGATAGACTTGCAGCAATGGCAGTTCGAACGTAACGGTGAAGTATTACTGGCTGGAAACTGGAGATTCCACTGGCAAGAACTCCTCGGGCCAGAGTTATTCGAATCCTCGTTGAGCAATAGTTCGATATTTCCCGTGCCTTCGGTGTGGAATGATAATTACTCGCAACAACAAGCTTTACAAGGATTTGGTTTCGCGACTTATCAACTGCGCTTATTATTACCGGAACCAAGACCTTCACTGCACTTAATGGTCCCCGAAATTAATATGGCCTTCAAGCTTTGGGCCAATAACGAACTTATTGCCTCATCCGGAACCATCGGAATATCTGCCAGTACTGAAATACCTAGGTCCATGGTGACGATAGCTCAACTTCCCCCTGGCGAGACTATAAATCTAACGCTTCAAATCTCCAATTTTTATCACATGGAGGGCGGAATTCCACGAGGGCTAGAGATCGATGTCAGTACCCGAGTAATTTCATACGAGCAGTCGCGGCAGTTTACTAACATATTTACTATCGGGGCACTGTGCATCGTCGGCTTACACTATCTGGCTCTGTATCTGGGGCGTCGCGAAGAAACTGGATATCTTTGGTATTCCTTATTGGCTTTTTTGTTCTTGCTGCGAGTACTGGCTGTGAGCAAACTCCCCTATCTGTTTGTAGAACATGCTCACATTATTTCCACCAGACTTAGTTACATCAGCATGTTTTTATTGCCGACGGTCTATCTGATGTTTATGAGGTCATTGTTCCACAATGAAATATCAAAACGGCTTTCCCAATTGCTTCTTTTTGTAGGTGTGATTGGTAGTCTCTTCGCACTAGTAACACCAGCACATCTATTTACCCAAAGCCGCGACCCGTTTTCCACCCTTATTCAGTTAATATTCGTATATACCGTTGTGGCTGTGCTGTGGGCTTGTTATAAAAAAAGACAGGATGCGAAACTGGTATTAATACTCATCTCGGTATTTTCCTTTACTGCTATCAACGACACTTTGCTCTACCAGCAGGTGATTCAATCAACCGATCTAAGTCAATACGGATTTTTAGTATTTATCTTCGGCCACGCGGTCGTTTTGGGTAAGCGAACGAATCGAGCCTACCTGAACGAAACTGTGGCTCGAAAAGAACTCAGTGAACTCGCAAATACATTGAAACTAAAAGTTGAAGAAAGAACCATTGACCTGACAGAAAAAGTTGACCTATTACAGAGGCGAGAATTTGAACTTGCCGAAGCTGAAGAAGCTGCAGTGCAGGCGAATTTAGCAAAAACAAAATTCCTGGCTGGCGCAAGCCATGATCTTAGACAACCCTTGCACGCCATGGCGTTATATACCCAGATGTTGGAAAAGAGCATTGCTAAGGGTGATTCGAGCATTGTTATTACCAACATCCGAGCTTGCCTAAAAAACCTCGATACCCTAGTAGAGGATATCGTGGAAGTTTCCAGACTGGAAGCCGGAGTGATCGAGCCGGAATTTACCACAGTGTCTGTGCAATCCTGCTTCGATCGACTAAGCAAGGAGTTCGCTCTCCTAGCCCAGGAGAAGAATTTACAAGTCAGAATTGTACCCTCTTCAATCAGAGTAAGAAGTGATTCGGATATGCTATTAAGGGTTTTGCAGAATCTTCTCGGCAATGCCATCAAATACACTGACAAGGGCCAAGTACTCTTGGGTTGTCGACGTCGCTCAGATAGCCAGGTGACAATCCAGGTTTGGGATACCGGCGTTGGAATACCAACAGCAGAAAGGGACAAGATCTTCAATGAATTTACGCAACTCGACAAACCTAATTCGCACTCAACAGGTACCGGTATAGGTCTAGGGCTTTCTATCGCGAAAGGCTTGGCAGATCTAATGGAACATACTCTACATATAACAGCATCTTCAAAAAAAGGTTCTTGTTTCTCGCTCGAGTTGCCATCTGAGCGCTCCTCCATCTCCGTGTTAAATGAACAGAGCGGCGTTATTGATGAATCGCTGGTGGAATTCAAAAATTTAACGGTATTGTTGATTGAGGACGAGTTACAAATTCAGCGTGCAATGACCGTGTTGCTGGATGAGTGGGGTTGCAACACGTTGTGCGCAGCGAACCAGCGCGAGGCTTTTCAGATATTGGCAGGTCTGGAATGTGCTCCGGACTTACTAATTAGCGATTTTCATCTTAAAAATGAAACCGGCGAAGCGGTGATCGACTCTTTGCATCAAAAAATCGGCCATGCTGTACCTGCGTTGATCATTACAGCTGACACGCAGTTGACCTCTACTTTCGCCGTCTTGCACAAACCCGTAGATCCCAATACGTTGCGCCTTATCATGATAAAATTGTTAACGGAATACGCCAATGCAGGCTAGCGCAGTAGATTCTTACTTTCCGCAATCTGTACAAGCTGTGTTCGGTTGGACGCTTGCAGTGATTTAAACAGAGCTTTGATGTGAACTTTAATTGTATGCTCTGTCAAGTACAGTGAGTTTGCTATCTGTTTATTGGAATAACCTTTAGCTACATAGGTAAGCACATCATATTGCCGCTTGGTAATTCCCAGGCTAGTTACCCTCTCTGGCATATCAGGAAAGCTGATTTTTGACTGCTCAATCCGCTTTATTTTTTCCGCTATGTCCGCTGGAAGAAATCTCTCGCCAGCAACAATGGTTTTTAGCGCAGCCTGAATTTCTGCTCTGTCAAATGACTTTGGAATGAACCCTCTGGCGCCCAGATCCAAAGCGCCTTTAATTTCCTCAACTGAATCTGTTGCTGAAATGACTACCAAAGGGATGCTCGATTGCCTTGCCTCAAGAGAACGCAACAGGCTTGTCCCATCGATTCCCGGCAAATGCAGGTCCACCACGATTAAATCATACTTAGTCTCTTCATCAAGGATAGCCAGCGCCGCTTCTCCACTTAGCGCCACAGTACAACTCGTTACCTCGGCGATATCTTCCAGCACCAGACGAAGCCCATCCGCAAACAGTTGATGATCATCGATAACAAGTATTTGCATAGCAGACGGCGCCTATTAAGTATTACAACATCCTAAAGCCTGCGTTAGCAATTACAAGCAGGAGGCGTGCAATTACTACTTTCGAGTAATACCCATCCAAATTGCTCCGTAGTTAAATGTATTGGATCAGTGGAAATATGCATACCATCTGAGAATACGGTAAAAATAACAGAAATGGAGAGGCTCATGAAAAATATCCTGATTACGATTCTCATTGCAATTGGATCATCTTTCCCCGCGCTCGCATTGGCAAAAGACGAGCCTATGAATATCAATGCAGTAATAGCGGTGGAAGACATTCCCAGTTCAGTTACTCAATTACTAATTCAGGGTGACAATCTCTGCCATGATCAATTGGACGTTAGTCTGCCATCGTTTCCTTATTTATTTCCACTGATAGATTGTTCATCATTCGTCGAATTCGACTTAATTACAGCGGATTTGAATCTAATTCTTGACGCCGGAAACTACTTGCTGGTGGTTAACAAACTCAAGGGAAAAAGCAAAAAGAGCGGAAAAAACCAAAAAGCAGAAGATTCAGTCGGATTTTCATTCACTATAGGTGCCATAGGTCTACAAGGGGAAGAAGGTGAAACTGGCCTTGTGGGTGCTGTAGGCCCACAGGGGCTTCCCGGCGATTCAGGTCCTGCTGGTTTACAGGGGCTTCCCGGAAACCCAGGTCCAGCCGGCACAAACGGATCGCAAGGAATACAGGGTCCAGCCGGTACAAGCGGGTCGCAAGGAATACAGGGTCCAGTTGGACCACCCGGCCCCCCAACTCCAATAGCGGTTTTGTCATCATTGAATAGCCAACTCGGTAACGTCGATGCGCTGGTGGCACTGTTAGAACAAAAAATCTCGGACCTTGAAGGTGCGCTGTTATTTACCCAATGGGAATTTCAGGACAATGCATCAAATCTTGAACTGGCCCCAGATAGAAGCAACCCCTTCATTGACATATTTGAAGCCCACCCTCTTGTCAACGACAAGACCCATATGTGGGTTAAATTAGACCGGTGGTCTACCGCAGATATTTATATCGAGTATTGCATTAGTTCTGCGGCGTTAACGTTGGCATCAGGCAGTACTGATCCTCATGCCAGCCTATATCGACTGGCGCCTGATGATGAATGGCAAGCGCTGACCAGCCTGATTAATAATGGCTTCTCTTTGCTAACTGACATCGCAGTAGTTAGTTTTAATCCTCTGCCTGTCGGCCCCCAACACATATCGGTTGGTAGGCTAGGTGTAGAAACTATAGCACTCATAGCCCCCGACACCCGGCTTGTGATCCGACTCGCTAATTCGATTACCGCTGCTTGCGGAATATCTGCTGTTGGTACTGCCGACACCGGTGGGGATACTGCCGACACCGGTGGGGATACTGCCGACACCGGCGGGGATACTGCCGACACCGGCGGGGGTATTGATGTCATAGCAGGGTCGTAGTCTTCAATAGGTTGACAGAAAAAG
>JAESUT010000214.1 GCA_016762995.1 Gammaproteobacteria bacterium
CAATTCACCTCCGGCTTCAATAGCGTTCCAACTTTCATAGACAGCTAGAAACGAAAACAAGGCAAGACCGAAGGTACATAGCAGGGAAAGTGTAGGAATTAACGCGAAAAACACACGCGGGAACCTAGAAGGAATGGAGCGCAGCTCGGGCTTGCTCAACACTTCCTTGAGGATTGTACCCTCATTCCCTATCTCGTCTCGCGCTCTTTGTTGGGCTGCGCCCTCGGATAAGCCCTCGTCTATCGCTCGATTCTTTAATTCAGCAAAGTGCGATTTCAACTCTAAGATGGTTCTCCTAGCATATTTCGGCGCAACACGATTCTTTAACATACCGATGCGTAGTTCCTGCCAATTTAGTTCTGACATATCAATCTCCTCAAAATAGCCTCAACTCCGTTGTTTATTCGATGCCAATCGTTCTCGATTGCTACCAAACGCTTCTTCCCCTTTGCTGTAGTCTGGTAATAGACACGCACCCTGCCCTTGACGAGCTTCTCCTTCGCCTTGAGCAGCCCTCTCTGCTCTAGGCCGTGCAGCGTTGGATAGACAACCCCTTCTGCAAGCACGATAGACTCTCCCGATGTTAGACGTATAGCTCGTATCAACTCATAGCCATACATCTCCGATCTGCTTAGCAGCCTAAGGACTACTAGCTCCGGAATTCCAGACATGAATGCAGCATTGGTCTTAGCCATTGATTACTCCTAATGCATATTTGTTATAGGTATGATACTTGAAGCTAGATAAAGTTCCCACTATCCAGAAATAGTTGGAAATTTCTTGCCGAGCAGGCACTTTGAAAATTTACTGAGTAGGGTTTACTAGATGCTGATCCAATACGCTCATAGCCGTGTTCACTATATTGCGCATCTTCTGCTTGCTGGGGTTAGTTCTGGAGAGCACGCGAATCCCCTGCACGCTGTGCTGGAGAAACTGGGCTAACGCCTTAGCGTCTGTTCCCTGCTTAAGCTCACCAATTTTAACCGCTCGATCTAGATGCTTCTTAAAAAATTTCTCGTTATCGCTATGAACTGTCTCGATAAATTCCACGATTTTGGCATCCTGCGATTGCTCGACAGTTGCGTTAGTGATCATGCAGCCGTTCACCCGTGTTTTATCTGCGGCTCGTGCGGCGATGGCATTCCAATATGCTCTGAATCCATGGATCGGGGAAACATCCTTCTCGATCAGTTCGAACAGAAACTGAGCGTTTTCTCGATAGCGTTGCAAAGTCTGTATGTACAATTCCCTCTTACTGCCAAACGTATTAAAGAGAGAGCCTTCTGACAGGCTCGCGCTCTTTGCCAATTGCTTGGTTGTCGTGGCCTTAAAGCCCTGCTGCCAGAATACCTTGAGCATCTGATCTAAGGCCTTATCTACGTCGAAATGTAATACGTCAGGCATGATTCCCTTCTAATTCCTAGAGCCACGCACATTGTTAAGCGTGGTTGTTGAGCAAGATAATACAAATTGTAGCAGCGCGTTGACTTTCTTTGAGCGATCACTCTAAGATGAATTTCATTCGCTTACAAGTAGCAGTGTGTACCAGCAAGAGAATACTCCACCCTAACAGTATCGAATAAACAGGACGGTTGATCATGGTAGTCATGCGCTATACCAAGAACTGGTTACTAGGAATATCCTATGTAACCCTAGCATCCCTCACGAACATGGCACACGCACAGGAGTCGGCGGATAACGATTCCACTATCACCTTCCCAGCCTCTTACTTCGCACAATTTAACCCAACTACGATTAACGACATGCTCGACCGTGTGCCGGGTATCGAACTAATTCGTGCCGGCAGCGGCACCCTAGCCAGTGATGGTGATCGCGGACTGGGCTCTGAATCACCAATCCTAATCGACGGTAAGCGCCTCGCCGGTAAGGCCAATGATACGGACAGCCAATTGGCGAGAATATCCGCCGACGAAGTCGACTACATCGAAATAATACGCGGCACTTCTAGTGATTTGGATGTGCAGAACTCGGGCCAGATTGTCAATATCGTCTTACTCGAGTCAGAGTCGCGCTCCACCATCGCCTCCGAGGTAATTCTCAATTACCATGAAGATGGCACTACCAGCCCCGCCGGCACAGTCTCCTGGAGTCGTCAATTCGGCCCGTGGTCCTACTTGCTTAGCGGTCAGGTAAGCAACACCTACACGCATCGAGAAAATTTCGAAGAGAGCCTGCACGGAGATTTATCGCTGAACGAATACATCGACTGGGACCGCACTACCGACGAGACACAATATTCTGTTAACGCAAACGTCACTTACAGCCCCAGCAACCGCGACCGATTTGCACTCAATCTACTCTACAACGAGAGCGAGCCTGAGAATGATGTGTTTCGTGTATTTACTGACTTCAATAGCGCCGCTGCGTTTTCCTTTCATGAAAGAGAAACGCTTCCCTCGAATAACGACAATTGGGAAATAGGCGGTGATTTTCAGCACCGATTCAATAATGGGAATCGCATCAAGGCCCTGTTTATTGTTAACGAAAATAATAAGGCGACCCTGCGAGAGCGTTTCCGAGCCGGCACTGTTGGTGGCGATGAGAACCCTACTCTGTACCTCGACACATCGAGCCGCTATCAGGAACGCATTGTTCGGGCTTCGTACATTGCGAAATTAAGCGAGAATCAAGGCTTGGAGTTTGGTATCGAAGCTGCACAAACCATTCAAAATTCAAATTTACTGATAGCCGTGCCTTCCTCCACGCCGGGCAACCCGCTATATAACGGGCTAACGCCCATTGCTCTGCCGAATGCAAATTCGACCGTAGAGGAAGTGCGCTTCGAGCCCTTTGTCATACACAACTGGCAGATCAATTCGCGCATGTCTCTGGAAAGCTCGCTCGTTGCGGAATGGTCTGAGATTACGCAGGGCGGCGACCTCAACAACAAGCGTGATTTCAACTTCGTAAAACCTAAGATCGATTTTCGTTACAACATAAACAATTCACTGCAGGCTAAGGCCTCTTTCGAGAAAGTTGTATCGCAGTTGAGTTTCGGCGATTTCTCGCGCAACACGAACCCCAGCGACGACGACGAGGACACCATAGCGGGCAATCCATCGCTCGAACCCGAAGAGAGTCTGCGCGCCGAAGTTGGGCTCGACTACCGCCTACCGAATGATGGTGGCGCAATCAATGCACGCTACTTCTATTACGACTTCGACAATAAGATTGGCAAGATCGACATCTCACAAAACATAAACAATCTGCAATCGACCAATGGCAATGTTGGCCCAGGACAGGCCTACGGTCTGATTTTAAATGCCAGTATTCGACTGGGTTTCCTAAACCTTCCATCCGCGCTGTTGACCAGCGTGTTGACACTGCAGGAATCTGAGTTTGACGACGACCCCTTCACTCCCCGCGAGCATGGGTTTCGTCCCTTTGACAGAGGCGGCCTGAGGCTAGGCTACCGACACGATGTCACCTCACTGAATCTGAGTTATGGTTTCAACTGGTTACTGCTAATCAAGGGCGGTCGTCGTGGGTTCGACAATGACAACGAATTTGACTTTGTGCGGCCTGACACACTAAGCGCATTCGTCGAAAAAGTAGGCTATGCCGATTTCACCTATCGACTAGAAGCGAATAACCTAAGTAATTTTCATGCTTGCGGCATTCGATATCGTTTCAATGGCTATGTTAGAGATAACGACGTGCGCGAGATTGAGCAGAACTGCTACACTACTGGACTGAGTGTTGCCTTCAAGATTCGCGGCACATTCTAGAGCTAGGTTTTAGAGCTAAATTAGTTAACCGCGCAGAGTTTACGAAAAATTCTACACATACTTCTTCATTTTCTAGTGCCGCTGCCGTTTGCGGCCGGTCTCTACAAGAAAGCCTGGTTAAAAAACTATGCTCTGATGCTTGCCGGGCTATTGATCGATATAGACCACCTGCTAGCCGACCCAATCTATGATGCCGAGCGTTGCAGCATCGGCTTTCACCCACTGCATACCCCACTACCGGTCATTCTCTACGTCATGCTACTGGTTCATCCAAAGACACGCGCGCTAGGCATCGGCCTGTGCCTGCACATCTTGCTCGATGGCATCGACTGCCTCGTCTAGTAACGAACAGCTAGTCAGCGAGTAAAGGCGGCATGGGACAGTCGATGGTCGCAGCAATCGCTCTGAGCAACTCTGCCTCTATAGCTTGAATTTTTCCATCGGCGGTAATACTGCGAACACAGGCTTTAAGTAATGCGGGTTTTTGCAAGGGCTTCAGATCTGCGAGCTCATCCAAGGCATTGTTCAATGTCGCAAAATCAATCTTGCTGACTGCGATGAGCTCAAGCGACATATCTAGCGCATCGGCGCCAGCGGCGAAAGTTTCCTCGCTAGAGATTCCCTCTTGAACAGTGGAGTGGGTGAGTATGGATAACAATACGGAAACGGACTGCTTACATCGCTTCAGGTTTTTCCGTCCAAAATACGGCGCCTCATCCTTTCCGAACACAGCTTCTAAACTGTGCATCACAATCTTTTGCAGCGCCCATTCCAACAAACTCATCTTCTTATCTATCTCGACAAGGGTTTTGAAGTTATCTCTAAACAACAAATACTGGCTCTGTGACAACTGACGCAAGCTAGACAGTGCGATGGTAACTAGCGGTAGACGCTGCTCTGCTACAATGTCTTGCTCCGACTGACGCAGGATTTTCAACTCTTCAAATACGCCGACATCCGCACTGGATTTCAACACTTCCAGTTGCTTAGCCCGAACCGAGTCATCTTTACTCAGCACGAGAAAATAGACAATCGCACGCGCTCCCGACGGTTCGCGCGCCGCCTCCAGAAACAGCTGCGGGATCTGCCTCACTAAGGCGTCCGCGTAATCTAAATGTTTGCCATTGGGATTCCCAACCTGGTTGATCACAGCATCGGCCAATAAGACACCGGTGGCACCTGTTAGTATCGTCGTCATCTTCTCACGCTGAGTCGGTCCATCCGCCTTCGGGCGTTGCTCACCAGCGTCGGTTGCAGCAAGAGCGGATCGATCCCAATCACTTTCATCGTAGTCGCCTTTCCAGCCCGGCAGGACGGCGCGAATACGATCGTCCAATGGCGGGTGGGTCGCGTACAGACTACCTAGCTTTGAGATCTGCCCCTCTTCAAACAAGGCATGGCTGATCTCTGCGCTCTTGGGATTCTTTAAATAGGAATGGTTTTGGTTGCGCGCTATCTGCATCAACGCCTGCCCTATGCCATCTGGGTTGCGTGTAAATTGCACCGCCGAGGCATCGGCCAGAAATTCACGCTGCCTGCTCACGGCAGCCTTTATCAGATTGCCAAAAAAAGTGCCGACGAAGCCCACTACTACTAGACCTAACCCGAGAAACACGATTCCACCGGAATCTTTAGAGCGACGACTATAGGCGCCGCCTCGTAGCAGGTAATAGCCAATAATACCTAGCACCATGATCCCGTGTAACACGCCGATAAGGCGAATATTGATACGCATGTCGCCATGCAAGATATGACTGAACTCGTGAGCAATAACGCCCTGCAGCTGATCGCGACTCAGTGTGTCGATAGTGCCTCGGGTGACTGCAACGATAGCATCGCTAGTCGAGTATCCCGCCGCGAAGGCATTGATACCACTCTCCTCCATCAGGTACACAGGCGGAACCGGCGTTCCCGAAGCAATCGCCATTTCTTCAACAATATTGAGGACGCGTCGCTCAGCAGGATCGGCAGATCCAGACACTAACAAACGTCCGTTCATCATTTCGGCGATACGAGCACCGCCACCGGAGAGCGAGCTAATCTTATAGAGGCTGCCGAAAAGCACTACC
>JAESUT010000115.1 GCA_016762995.1 Gammaproteobacteria bacterium
TCAACGAGTTTACGGAAAATACTTTCGCTGCTGTTGTTTTTTGTGACTCTTATCACTCAGGGGACGGCCCAGAGAATTCTTTCAACGAGTTTACGGAAAATACTTTCGCTGCTGTTGTTACTGGCTACTCTTGGGGTTAGTCAGGCTGGGTTCTCCATTGACGTGTTCGATGACGAGGGTTCGTTAGTGCAACTCGATGAGAACGCACAGCGAATCATTAGTCTCGCCCCCTCACTTACCGAGTTACTGTATGCCGCTGGTGCGGGCGATAAGCTCGTCGGCGTTGTTGAATACAGCGACTACCCGATCGCAGCGAAAGCGCTGCCTATCATCGGCCGGTACGACATGCTCGATATGGAAAAAATTCTTCAGCTACAGCCCGACCTAATCGTGGCCTGGCAGTCAGGAAACCCTCGAGCCTCTGTCAATCGGCTCCGTGAACTGGGCCTTACAGTCTACATCGCCGAACCTAAAAGGCTAGAGTCGATCCCCAGCCATATTCGAAGATTGGCAATATTGGCAGGCACCGAAAAAGTCGCGAAAGAGGTCATCGAAGAATTCGAAACCAGGCTGACGACTCTATCTGAAAACTATCGAAATAAGACGCCTATTAGAACCTTTTATCAGGTATGGGATAGACCGCTAATCAGTGCCGGTGGCAACGAATTGATCAATGACATTATTGAGTTGTGTGGCGGTGTGAACATATTCGCGGACATCACACTGGTGGCGCCGAAGGTAAGTATTGAGTCTGTGTTGATTAGAAACCCGCAGGTGATCGTCGCCAGCGGCATGGATATCGAGCGCCCGGAATGGTTGGACGAGTGGTTCAAGTGGGAGCAGCTCAGCGCCGTTAGCACTAGCTCGCTATTCTTCGTGCCGCCCGAACTGCTGCAGCGACATACCCCTCGAGCACTGGTTGGCGCACAAAGTATGTGTGAGCAATTAGACCAGGCTAGAGCGAAGCTAGTTAGAAAGTAGCCCTTCATACTCCGCTGCATTGTGAAACAACAAGCTCGCACGGATTTTTTGATCGCTAGCGCAGCGCTCATTTCCCGAAGTAGCACTAGCGGAAAGATCAACAGACAGGGTAATCCGACTGAAGGATGCAAAGGGAATATGCAGTGGATAACTGCGATTGAGTGGCATGCCCAATACGGTAGGGAGCACAACACGCAACACACCGCCGTGTGTTACGACCAAAGCATGACTGCCATCTGGTAGCTCGGCAAGTTCATTCATCGCCGCCAGTACTCGCTCCTTAAAGGAAAGAAACGCCTCACCATTCGGTGGGTGCAACTTAGACACGTCCTTACGAAACTCTTTGAACTGCGGCCCCGCCTCTTCTCGCCAATCGCTAAGCTGCATGCCATCCCAATCGCCGTAGTCTATTTCCTGCCACTGATCGCACACCCGCAATTCAAGCGCAGTCACTCTCGCTAGATGCTCGGCGAAAGCTCGGCAGCGCTGTAACGGTGAAGAAATCAGGTGGGTCCAGCTCGGCGTCGATGGGGATAGTTTTCTCTCAGAGGTCAGCGCAGCGGCTTTTTGCATCTGCGACCACCCCAACTCACTCAACGGATGGTCGATCCTGCCTCGAAGCACGTCACCGCCTACAGGTTCTCCGTGGCGGAGAAAATCAACGGTGATCTGTTTTTTCGAGGAAGACACGGTCTAGGTGGGTTTATTGTGACCCAGCTTGTCAAACTTAACGGCCAAGTAACTCTCGTTATGGGGGTTGGCGCCGGTATGTATTGGAACGATCTCAGTGACATCGATGCCCATCTCGGTAAGGGCATCTACTTTTCTGGGATTATTCGTCATGATGCGCAGGCTAGTAATATTAAAATGATCCAACATGGGCTTGCAGATTTCATACCCACGGCTATCGGGCTCGAAGCCGAGCTGAACATTGGCCTCTACCGTATCGGCTCCAGAATCTTGCAACGCGTAGGCTTTGATCTTGTTCAGTAATCCGATCCCACGTCCTTCCTGACGTAAATAGAGGATTATACCGCGACCTTCCTTTGCCACACTCTCCATCGCATATTGTAGCTGCGGCCCGCAATCACAGCGCAGACTGAATAGGCAGTCGCCGGTCAAACACTCGGAGTGTACTCGGCACAACACTGGCTGATCTGAATTTAGATCACCGAACACCAAAGCCACATGCTCTTTGCCATTTACCGGGTCTTCGAAGCCATGAATTGTGAACTGCCCCCACTGCGTGGGCAAAGCTGCCGATGCTACAAATGAAACTGTCAAAAAACTTTCCTCTAATTTCGTCAAACCCTAGCCAATTAGCACAACCAAGGCCTGCATACACAGGGCGGCCATTATACCCGCTAATACATCATCAAGCATGATTCCAAGCCCCCCAGCTAATTCTTTATCGGCCCATTTGATGGGCCAGGGCTTGAAAATATCCAGAAGACGAAACAGGACAAAGCCCAGAAGCACCCAAACTAGACCGCTTGGCGCCATAAACATAGTAATCCAATACCCCACAAACTCGTCCCAGACTATGCCACCATGATCGTGAACGCCCAGATCTTCTGCCGTCTTACCGCAAAGCCAAATGCCAAAAACGAAACTAAGCACTATCAATCCAGCATAGAGAATGATCGGCATGCTCGGCAGTGCTAGATAGATCAGCACCGCAACCACGGTACCCACAGTACCGGGAGCCTTAGGGGAAAGCCCGGCCCCAAAACCAAAGGCTAACAGGTGTATCGGGTTAGCTAAGATCGCTTTGTTTGAGTTCATAGTCACTCTAGTTTACTACTGTGAGTTTACGTGGTGGCACTGAAATGTTGAAAAGCTTGTGCGGTGACCTCGATTGGGGAGTCATTAGCGCCTAAATAGGTAATTCCCTCGCCTGCATTAATGTCGCCAATACAGGTGACTCTGACTCCCAATTCTCTAGCGATAGACTCCAGCTCGATACAGTCTTTCTCGGCGACAGTGAAGCATAACTCATAATCATCACCGCCAAACAGGGCTGCTAGCATTCTATTTTCTGAGCCAACGCAACACATGGCGGACTTGGAATAGGGTATCGCGTCCAATCTGATGCTGCCGGCTACCTCACTCGCATCGAGGATATGTTGCAGGTCGCCCTGGAGTCCATCGGAAATATCGATAGCGCTTGAAAATAATTTCCCAGCAGCCAACGCAAGCGCAATCTGTGGTTGCGGCTTAAAGTAGGCGTCCTTAAAATACTCACGACATGCCGCGCTGGGATCGCGCTGGGATAAGGAAAATTCGCTGCCTAGATGTGAGTCTAAGCCAAGCACAAGCAGAGCTATGGCGCCATCGCCTAGCGTGCCACTGACGTAGATCTTGTCGCCCACATTCGCGCCACTTCTTCGAACGGCTCGATTTCTGTCTACTAGGCCTTGTACTTGAATACTAATACTCATTGGGCCTGCGCTCGTATCGCCACCGACCAAAGGACAATTGTATTGCTTAGCTAGAGGTTCGAGACCAGCACTAAAATCCCCCAACCACTTCCCATTACTTTGGGGGAGTACCAAACCTAGCGTGAAGCAATAAGGCTCAGCGCCCATAGCCGCGAGATCACTTAGGTTTACCGCGAGCGCACGATTCGCGATCAAAGAAGGGGCTGCGTCAGGAGGAAAGTGTATGCCAGATATCAACACATCCATCGACATCGCCAAAAATTTGTTTGGTGGAACATCTATGAGAGCAGCGTCATCGCCGATCCCTAATTCGATTCCTTCACGCGGGAAAGACAGTTTGGATGTCGCAAAAAAGCGGCGAATGATTGCAAATTCTGAATGATTATTTAGCTTGTGCATGACGTCCGGTGCCGGCGCTTGATCAGCAATCGCCATGAATGAAGCGGCGATTGCTTCTAAATAAAATCTACTCGCTATCTAGTCGACACTGAAAACTGCATGCAACTGCAATTTCCTAGTCGAAATTTTAACGACAATTGAAGCCAAGCAATTAAAATCAATATCGAGATGCGTTTCCCCGAGTCGGCTACTTGGCAGCCAATTCCACGGAGCGAAGAGTCTTAGCTAGTTTATCCAATACACCGTTGATGTATTTATGGCTGTCTGTCGCACCGAAGGTTTTCGCTAACTCAACACATTCATTGATGACCACACGATAAGGGATATCTATGCGATTCGCCAATTCGAATGTTCCAAGATACAACAACGCTCTTTCTACAGGATCCAAGGATTTTAGTTCACGGTCTAACAAGGGAGCTATATGCTGATCCAGAGCTTCCTGTTGCTTGGGAATCTCTAGGAAGACTTCCGAAAAATATTCCCAGTCAATCTTGCCACCATTCTCTTCATGAAATTGTGCTTCAATCTTCAGAGGCTCGGTTTTACTGATATGCCACTGATAGAGCGCTTGCATGACGAGTGTACGGGCCTTACGCCGCTGCGCTAATGGGGTCTTAGTCGATGCTCGCGGCTTCTTCTTTTTGGGGGCCGAAGAATTCTTTTCCGATTCGGCTTTCGTCGGCGCCACTTATTTCTCCAACTGCCTTAGAAGACTAACCATTTCTATGGCAGTCATTGCCGCTTCCGCGCCTTTGTTACCCGCTTTCGTGCCAGCACGTTCTATCGCCTGCTCAATGCTGTCAACGGTAAGTACCCCGAAGGCTACCGGCTTGCTACTGTCGAGACTAACTTGACTCAAGCCTTTCACACATTCACCGGCCACGTATTCGAAATGTGGAGTACCACCACGAATTACCGCGCCCAATGCGATAACAGCATCGCAGTCGTCGCCGCATGCGATCTTCTTCACAGCCAGTGGCAACTCAAAAGCGCCTGGCACCTTAATAATGGTGATGTCTTTATCCGTTACACCGTGCTTGCGCAGCACATCTATTGCGCCCTCGAGCAGGTGATCTACGATAAAGCTATTAAACCGCGCCACAGCAAGCACGTATCTCCCTGAAACGTTGCTGTAATTTCCTTCTATTGTCTTTATACCCATTGCCTTTCCTACCGCTCTCTTGCTATGACTCATTCCGGCGTAAATCTGTCCCGCCGCGTCTATTTGTTATTGACCCGATCTACGATCAAATCTATTTCTCGAATTCAACAAACTCAACTACTTCTAAATCAAAACCTGAAATCGCATTGAATTTCGCGGGGAAGCTCAACAAACGCATCTTGCCAACGCCTAGATCCCTTAGTATCTGCGAGCCAGTTCCAATGGTGAGATCACTGCCACTGCGATTAGTGGAAGCGGCCTCAGAACCGTCGCTCAAGATATTGGCAATACTCTGCCCGACATCCTGACCGTAGTCTTCACTGGATAATAACACAGCCACTCCTTTGCCTTCTTCGGAGATTTTCTTTAAGGCACCGCTAAACGACCAACTGGTGCGATCTGAGTTATACACTTCACAGATATCGCGTATCGTATTTGGTATGTGGACTCGCACCAGCAAGGGATCGTTGGCATCGACTATTCCCATAGTATAGGCGAGGTGCAAGCTGCCACTAATAGAGTCCTTATAAGAATGGACATCGAACTCACCGTACTTGGTTTCCATCTTGCTGCTAGAAACCTTGGTAACAGTATGTTCGTTCGCAATTCGGTAATGAATAAGATCGACGATAGTGCCGATCTTGATGCCATGTTTCTCTGCGAATTTCTCAAGATCGGGACGTCTCGCCATCGAGCCGTCTTCGTTCATAATTTCAACGATGGCTGCGGCGGGTGAATATCCAGCTAGCCTAGCAAGATCGCATCCAGCCTCGGTATGACCGGCCCTGCGCAATACGCCACCCGG
>JAESUT010000215.1 GCA_016762995.1 Gammaproteobacteria bacterium
TGTATATTTACTCTAACCCCGTTTATATTTGGGCTATATAGCCCAATTTCATCAGCGTTTGTGATACAAGTTTTATCGACAATTAAGCGGGATTGTCACCAACACACTTGTCTACATACAAGCCGGTTAAATGCTCAATTCGGTCATCAATAGAATCTTGGTTTTTATTAGCTCTGACCTCATTCACGATAATTCCAGGCCAAAACACTATAGCCAAGCCGACATTTCTTCCTGTAATTCCCGAGTCATCTTTAGCGTCTTCGAAATCGGCGCCTAGATCTGCTAGCTCAAACTGCAGCTGATCACAGTTCAGCGTGTAGTCCCTTGACTGAATAGTTCGTACTGCTTGATTCGAAACACAGCCCGCTAAAAACACCAACCCAAATAGTAATACGGTTCTCATTACCCTATTCCCTTTGATTTTATGTGGAAATTCAGACTACCACCAATATTGTGGAAGTAAAGCATTTCAATTGTCTTCCCTAGCGCGCAGGAGAAATCATAACTAGCCGATACTTTTTACCTATGAGAATAAATGGCACGGACCAACAGTGGTCACTCACAATTTAACTAATAGATATATTATTAATCAATAGCTTACGACCTTTGCAAGCTATTTGAACTAGCCTAAACGAAGGCGAATTAGTGTCACTGAATACATTCACCACCACGCTCCGGTTTTCAACTAACCATTCCAAGTATCTGCTTTCGGGACGTAATTAGACCAAACACCGTTCGGATTATTGACTCACCCACCCTGCAGCTGCACCAACTAAGCAAGCACATACAATTGCAGTAAGCTAGAATCTGCTGAATCATTAGTTCAAAATTAATATTACGACATAGGTCGAAAACATATATGCAAGAGAGATTAGAGACTGATTACCTAGTAGTTGGCACGGGTGCCGTCGGGATGGCGTTTACAGACACGCTGCTCGATGAGAGTAATGCTGATGTGATTATAATCGACAACCACCATCAACCAGGTGGCCATTGGAATGATGCATATTCATTTGTACGACTGCATCAACCTTCTCACTTCTACGGCGTAGCCTCTACCCCGCTAGGATCGATGCGGATTGACGAATCAGGGCATAACAAAGGCTATCTCGAATTAGCAACGGGCAACGAAGTACAAAGCTACTTTGAAAAGGTCATGCGTGAACGATTTTTACCCTCTGGGCGTGTGCGCTATTTTCCTATGAGCGAATGGCTTTCAACCGAGGCTGGTATTGCAAAATTCAAAAACCTCTTGTCAGGTGATATTTTCGAGGTAGCAGTCAAACAGAAAGTAGTTGATACCACATACTTTAAACCACAGTGCCTTCGAGGCATGTGCGTAGCTATAAGGTAGCTGAAGGAGTAGCTTGCGTCACGCCGAACCAATTGCCTCTTGCGGCAGCACAACATAGCAATTACTGCATCATCGGCGCCGGTAAAACTGCAATGGATGTTGGCGTGTGGCTGCTCAACGCTGGCTCGCGCCCAGACAACATAAGTTGGGTATGCCCGCGTCGGTCCTGGCTACTAAATCGCGAGGTCGTTCAAGGTCACGAGAAGTTTTTCTATGAGTCTGTTACTTGCATAACAGATCAGCTGCGAGCGGTTGCTCAGGCAAGTGATGTGGATGATTTGTTTGATCGGATGGAAGCTTGCGGCTTTCTATTGCGCATTCACCGAGACAAGCGCCCATCAATGTTTCATTACGCGATTATTTCCAAGGGTGAAATAGAACAACTCAGCCAGATCGAAAACCTGATAGAAAAAGGCCGAGTCCGCGCGATTGAGCAGGAAATGTTGTTAATGACAGACGGCTCAGAAGTAGCCATGCCCGCTGACACGCTTTATATAGACTGCACCGCGTCAGCCACGGATTTCGTCACATCTAAGACAAAAGCAATATTCGAACCTGGCCTGATCACACCACAGGCTACGCAGGTACCGAACCCCTGCCTTAGTGGAGCGATGGCCGCTTTTGTAGAAGCAAACTATCCTGATGACGAGTCTCGAAACAGTGTTTGCAAACCTATACCACTGCCCGACAACCCAACAAGCTGGCTAACTTCGCAGCTGGGCAACATAATGAATCAAGGGGTCTTCAACAAAGATCCGAAGCTGCGAAAGTGGTTGTCCGGCTGTCGACTTGACTCTTTTCGTCGAGTGATTAAAGACGTGAGTGAACTTGACCCCAAGAAAGCCGCTCTCGTGATGGAGTTGGGAAAAAGTATTGAGCCGGCTGTTATCAACCTAAGAAAACTAATCGCTGAATCCAATTCTTGAATAAATAGGGTAATAAATAAGGTCAGAGTAAATATACAATACTTTATATTTACTCTGACCTTATACACTGTATTTTTTTACGGGGCCATTTATTCCATGCAAGGAGCGACGAACATATGGAGCAGAGGTAATAGACAATGAAAATCCTATTAGTTGATGACCATGTGTCGTTTTGTGAGGGCTTAGTCGCCGCAATTTCTGCCAAGCGCCCAGAAATTGATTTTAGTTACGAATCCCATGCCGAGCTAGTGCCCAGTGTCTTGCTCGGAAAAGACCAATTCGATCTCATTATTTTGGATATTATGATGCCTGGGCTTGGCGGGATCGAGCTGGTCAAAAATTTGAACGCGATGGGCAATTTTGTGCCCATTCTTATTATGTCATCTGTTGAAGACATCGATATAATTCAAAGCCTTTATGCATTAGGTGTTTTAGGCTTCATGCCAAAATATTACAGTGTGCAAGACATTATTAACGCGATTGAACAATGCCAAAATGGTGAAATGCATGTTCCATCGAATTTAACTGATGTGATTAGTTTGGGCCGGGAAAGAAGAAGTGATCTGCAGAGCAGCTCACCAAGTAAAAAGGATAATTCAGGCGTTGACCGGGATCAGCTTAAGTTCAGGTTAACAAAACGGCAGATCGAAGTCCTAAGTCTTATGGACCAAGGCTTAAGTAATCAGGAGATAGGAAAGGTGCTTCATATTAGTTTGGCTACGGTAAAAACCCATATTCACCACGTCTATACGATTTTTGGAGTTAATAACCGTGTGAATTGTTTGCGTGCAGCGAAGAAAGCGAGAATTGCATAATTCGACCGAAATCTAAATCCCTCTAATCGAGAGTCATAACTACTTTTTGTTGGATAAAAGAACGCAATTTTCCAGGATGAATTGGGCTTTCAAACCATCGATGGCTTGTAGGTAGAGATATGTTTTCTTGTTGTGCCTTTTGTGTAAGCCCCACTAAGTCGTTATCTGAAGAATTCTGATAAAGCACGACAGTCGGTGTTGGGTGTTTATCAAAGCTTTTTAGCAGGCCTTTGCTGGTATTGTTTTGATCCGGATCACTGACATCCATTGGCTGCTTATCCTTCATGTCATTTTCCCTTGAGCGGCTTAATAAATCTATATAGTAGTCTTGTGCCAGCATATGCATATCTGGTTTCCAATTGTGTTTGATAATGTACTCATTCGCGGCATTAATGTCCGGCCATGCCAGCGCCATCGCCCCCCATTGCTCTAGTAATTTTTTTAATGCTGTATTGCTTGCCATATCGGGATGCACAATTGCTACTCTCAATCCGTTTAGGGAAGTTGGGTGATTGGACTTTCGCGTGACGGCTATGGGCGAAGCTGATAGCGGGACCTCGAGTTCAATGCTGGTACCTTCTCCATAGGTTGATTCCACTTTAATGGCTATGCCGAGAGAGTTTGTGAGCCTCTCAACTATTGCTAATCCCAACCCTCTCCCCGAATCGATATCTGAAGAGTTGTTAGGAAGCTGGTAAAACTCAGTGAATACTTTATCAAGCTCTGTAATCCCCCCATTATTAACCTCAGTTAAAAGTAGAGGGTGACGCTGCTAAATTAACCGCCTTGGTGGAACCCCGCCTATGGCTGAATGTGGTCGATAATTATTGTAAGTCCATTGCCATTGAGTTGCCAATATTTGAGCATGCTCAATATCTTCAAAGAGATTTAATTCTAACCATTCTTCTCTTGCCGTTCGATTGAATCGCTCAATATAGGCATTTTGAGTTGGTTTTCCCGGCTGGATATACAGTAAAGTAATCTGCTCATCGGTGGTCCAATCTATCAACGCCTGGCTGATATATTCAGGCCCGTTGTCACAACGAAGTGCAGCCGGTTTTCCTCTCCATTCAATAATCTGTTTCAATGAGCGAACCACTCGTAGTGCGGGCAATGAAAAATCCACATCAATAGCTAGGCACTCGCGGTTAAAATCATCTATCACATTAAACGTGCGTAATGCTCTGCCGTCTTTTAATGAATCGCTCATAAAATCCATAGACCATACTTGATTGATGGCCGATGGAACGCTAAGAGCCTCCGGCTTCTCGCGCTTAATTCGCTTTCTAGGTTTGATTCGTAAGTTCAGCTCTAGCTCACGGTAGATACGGTAAACTCGCTTATGATTCCACTTAAAGCCTTTGCTGTTGCGTAAAAACAAAAAGCATAAACCAAACCCCCAACGCTTGTTAGCCGTCGTGAGCCTCAACAGCCAATCGGCAATTTCAGCATTTTCATCCGACAACCGAGCTTGATAAGCGTAGCAAGTTGCACTGATCGATAATACATCACAAGCGATGCGAATACTGACTCGGTACTCAGCTTTAACTTTTCGAGCCAGTTCTCGACGACGAGCTGGCTTCACCACTTTTTTTCAATGATCTCCTTAGCTATTTCTGCTTTTAATTTTTCTTCGGCGTACATCTTTTTCAAGCGACGATTTTCGTCTTCAAGCTCTTTCATCCGCTTGATTAGTGATGCATCCATGCCCCCGTACTTGGATCGCCATTGATAGAAGCAGCCTGAACTGATGCTATATTCACGACATAAATCAGGAACTTTTGCTCCCGCTTCATTCTGTTTCAAAATAGCCATGATCTGGCTTTCGGTATAGCGTGATTTCTTCATGTAGATCTCCCTCGCGTAGTTTACGAAAAATCTCTACTTATGACTGCTATTAATTTATGGGGGGATTACAGAGTTATTTAAAGCCGTACCCTCACCTCAGTTCATTAAACTTGGCAATGCAATTCGCTATCGAAAAGAAGATCTTGACAATTGGATAAACAAATATACTCGATATTCAAATACAACCCAAGTCAAACTGAACATAAAGAAATAGTCCAATGAAAGAGCTTCTAGTTCTAAGCCCTGTGGACTTAGACAATAACAAACCGACCAAGATATTAGACAAGAAGCTTAATATGCTTCAGAGTTTTAACTCAGGTTTCAAGTTCAATTTTGAAATCGTAGAATACGAAACTATTCATGATGCAATGAAAACCGTTTTTTTCAATCAGTCATGCTTTATGGTATTGGGGGAATTAACTGCCCACGGAAACGACCTATATAGTTCCAATAAAGCAGGACCACGCCGTAAAAAAAAGGGCCGCCCCACTATACAAGACCGTGATGGTACCGAAATAGTTTTAGATCTAGACGACCACATTCTGAAAGGTTTCGATCCATTAAAGCCGGTTCCTGCTATTAAAAAGTGGCTAGCTAAAAGAAAAATCAAGTGCAATGTTACTTGGCAGATAACTTCTGGCCAAAAGTTGAAAGATCGCCACGCTAGGATAAGACTGTATTTTGAAACCAATAAAAAGCTATCACTACTAGATAGAAAAGCATGGTCGCAAAGCCCAGAAA
>JAESUT010000216.1 GCA_016762995.1 Gammaproteobacteria bacterium
AAATTTTCCTAATCACGGTGTTAGTCCCCAATTCTAGTTAGTAGTAGGACATTAGAATTATTACTAAGCACTTGCAACATTAATGAGTTTAACTACTAACATTCAAGCTTGCGAAATATGCCCACTTTCCTGGCCTGAATAGAGCTGAGCCTTTAAAGGTTTCAATTGGGCAGAGTAATACCTATATGATCCCATACCCTCTATCTCCATTGCCCTTTCAAAATACAACTGCCCTGTGCGCAGGTCTTCAAAACTAACTGCCAATTCAGCTAGAGTAATATTCGCCTCCCATGTACTCAATAGTGCTCCGGTATTCTTAGCTATTACTAGGGCTTCTTCCAAATCGCGCTTAGCAGCGACATGATCTCTTTCTGCTGTATGAAATTTCGCTCTAGCGATCAAGCCGCTTGGCAGATACAACCATTCATTTCCCTCCCTAAAAAGCTCTACCTGCTTATGCAGGTAATATGACGCATTTTTAAGGTCGCCCAATTTAAGATATGTTAAACCGAGTACAAGCAGGTCGCTTGCATACAAAGATGTTGTATCAACTGCCACCTGCCAGGCGTTAGTCTTTCGCCATTCCAAGGTTAGTAGCGCACGCTTCAGAGCCCTCTCCGTCTTTCCAGTATCCAATAGATACTTACAGTAATATGAACTAATCGTTGGGGACGCCCATTCACAACCCGGCTCTTCCTTGTTTAGAATTAGCTCCGCATCATCAAAGAGTTTGGCCGCCTCTCCCAAATTTCCTTCGAGAAAACTAAGATAGGCTCCAATACTTGTTGAAACTGCTCTAAGCACCTCATTGTCTACCCTCTCTACACTCTCTTGCCCGTTTTCCCACTCTTGCCTAGCAGCATGCAACCTGCCCGCTGCAATCAACATGCAGATAAGAGGGACTGAGGTAGCCGCAGCCTCGAACCAACTTTCGCTTTTCTTAAACCCTTGAATACTGAGAATAGACGGCTCGATGGCTGCGTCTATTTGACCTAAGTAACTTAGGTTTGCAGCTGCACAAGAAAAAAGATAGAAGCTAGCCGATTCCGAAAGCTCGGCCACGGGTTCGGTCCAGGGTCTACGAAAAAAAGCGCGTATACAGCTTTGATCGGCGTGATGAGAACCTTCTGTAAAGATTGAAAACTGTTTCCGTTTAATCCGTTCAAAATAGAGCTGGAAGCTTTCCTCAACAAGGCCCGCTCGCGTGCCATGAATTACTGCCCTAAACAGAGGTTCTAATTGCACCATGGATTTTGGGTTCTCTATTGCACTTTGCTGCAGATAGTAAAATACCATCCTATTTCCCTGCCTCCAAACATCTGGCTTTTCTTTCCGTAAATGCTCGTTCAAGAAGTCACGTATCAGAGGGTGGCAGTCAATAAAAGTACTTCCGTCACGTTTTGATGTGGATATTAAGTTAGCGTCTCTCAATTTCTTAATCGCATAACTCCACTGTGAGTGTGACAGGTCAGCTAATTCTTCGGTGATTCCAGGTACAGGCTCAAACTTCACTAGAGCTCTTATATCGACTAGAGTGATGCCCCTGCCAAATAGCCCAAGCAGATTCAATAAAGAAATTTCCAGTGATGAATCGAACCAACACAAATAAGCTCGCACAATGTTGCTAGCGTGCTCATCGAATGATTGAATATCGACTAGAGAATTCAATTCCCTGTAGTTTGAAACATTTGCGTCGTGAACAACTGAAAGGTAGCCTGCTAGCAGTGACAAACATAACGGATGCCCAGAGTAAACTTCTACCGCGGACTGCATGTCCGTCTCATCGCCGCAGACACCCATAGCAGATAGCAATTGCACTCCCCCTTCATTGCTTAATCGCTCTAGATGCAGAGATTGAATGCGGCCATCACTAAAGGATGCGAATTCTGAGATGGGTAAGCGCGAAGTAATAATACACAGTCCATTGTTATTGGCTGCTAGTTCTCGTAGTAGTAGCGATACGGCTGGATTTTCGATCTCACCTTGTCGAGGGCCCGGCGGACATTGAAGCGGTTCAAGTCCGTCCAAAATAAGAAGTGTCCTAGACTCGCGAATTAGATCTGCTAAGCGATTCGCCTTTGCCCAAGGTGTTCCCTTTTCTGGACTCTTATCACCAAACCACTCTAACGCCTGCTCAATAAATAAATCCCCTGAAGATATGACATCTGACCCCATGCCCTGCCAATGAAAAGACCAAGCGTAGACCCTATTAGCGCCAGCGTAATCCAATTTATCCAACCGCGAAAGCCAGCTATTGACTAGGCTGCTTTTGCCAACTCCTCCGAAGGCAACTATCTCCAAACAGTTGGTTTCTCGCTCATACCAAGCTCGGTCAATAATATCGATTTCAGCGCTTCGACCAAATAGATTCAGGCCTGTGTTGGGCAATGACGAAAGGGAAATTTTTTCTAAGCRAGCGGCAGAYGTTTCTGGCTCCAATAYCTGACCTARYCTTTCGCCAAACTCGCTTAACTCCAAGCCGAACCAATAGGGCTCCATTCCAAATACTGCGGCCACTTCAAGAATTTGACTGTGAGGTATATTGTTTCCCACGCTTGTTTCAGAACCGTGGACCCATTTGCTGATTGCTTGCCGTGAGATACCAAGGTGCCTGGCGAGGGTCGCATTACTGCTTACCGAAGGATTGATACATGAAATGTACAGCTGAGATAGCTTCTTAGCGAGGTGAGGATGTTTCCCTGAACTCATAAGTACTCCTTCTAGACCTTTATTGGGTCATTCAAGTTATTGGCTATACACACTACTTGATAGGCGATTATTCCTTTAAAGGCTTCTATGTTGCTGGAACTGACTCGAGGTTACCCCACAGATATAGTAGGTTCAAGGCRTATGACAAATTTAGAAATTCACGGCATGGACAAGATCGCTTGTCAGGCTGAATTAATGCAACAGAGCATTGAACACAGCCAATCTTTAGTGATTTGCACATATATCATTGTAATAATTGATATTTTTAAAGACAAGGCAGAAATCGAGAGCAAATTACTTCAGTTTCTGGGATTTCAAAACCTTGAATCCGGACACATATCTCTAGCAATCTTGCGCTACAATTAGTCCTCACTTGGAGTAGGCATATGCCCAGAAGTCAGCGCCAACAAGGATTTACCCTCATAGAATTACTGATCGTCGTTGCGATTATCGGCATTCTTGCCTCCGTGGCCCTGCCAGCCTATACCCTGTATCAGAACAGTGCGCGCTTCACTGAGGCGATACTGGCTATTGGCTCGAATCGCTCCGCGATAGCTGTTGCGGCTGCTGCAGGTCGTATTACAGCTCTAACGGACCTCGACTCTAGCGCAAACGGTCTTCCTCCCTCTCAAGCTGTCGCAGCCTCTACACACGGCATTTCTGTCACCGATGGTGTTATTACCATTACCTGGAGGACAGACGGTACCAGCCTCGATGGCGTGACCTATACGTTAGCGGCTCAGGGTTTTCTTCCACCCATTCAGTGGGTGTCTGGTGGCACCTGTGTTGCCGGTGGCTACTGTTAGGCATTCTCGCTCATTGCTAGACTCCTTTCTTCCGTCGCTCGGTCACTCAAATTTGACTCTTGTGGCCCCTTCGTCCTGCTTAATTGCTTTTAATCCACCTCGTGGCCCTATAAAACCATCTAAAATAAGGCAGTCGCTGTACGTGATTGCGCATTAATTAATTGAATTAATTACTAGGCAGAATCCAAGGCGAAGTCGGGGCTTCTGCCTGCTCGAGATAATGCTAGTAATCGCTATCATTGGTGCACTGGCGTCGATTGCGCTTCCTGCGTATTAGCAATACAGCAAGGGCTATCTCACCTGCTGGGAATAGCTTGCTGAATTGCTCGCACGTTAAAGCTGATACTTACACGGTCCTCAGTACTCTCATTGACTTCGACTCCGTGCTCTAACCAACCTGGGAATATGTACATCCTGCCTTCTTCTGGACGCATGCGAACCTCCTCAGCCGTGAAATCAGTTTGCTTTGTAATGGGAGAGGTAAACATTCTGGATGCCACCCGCGGGTCGCGAAAAAATATACTGCCGCACTCTGGCGCCTTAAGACTTACGTAGTAAACACCACTAAAATGGCAATTCGCATGGTAATGGAGTTTATTGGATGCCCCTGGTGGGCTGATATTCACCCATGCTTGATGATCCAAGATCACGTTTGGCATGAAATGCTGTGATTCAGCAATACGCTGGCATACCTGCTGGATTCGGAGGTTTATGTCTTCGAATTCGGCCAGGTTTTGAAGATTATTAGGGCTTTGCCAACCTTTTACATTGGTATTGCTCACACCATTAGGGTCGTCGCTTCGCATCTTATTGGCCAATTCCAATATTTTCGCGTTGAAGCTTACTCTGTCGTCGAACAGGGTGGTCCAGACTAGGCTGGGGAACAGTGCTTGAGTGTCAATTTCCAATGAATTGTCCTCTCTAGGGTTGGTGGGAAGAACCTTGCTTTCAGAAAAGACTAGCACGATTTCTGAAACGCCCGGCTCAAGGCGATTAAATTATAAAGAAATTGTAACAATTAGGCGATTTTGAATTCACGCACTTTAGCTAGTGCCCGGTAATTCGAATTCTCAATATTCTAAGCGGAATTAGTCTAACGCACTCCCTCTATTCGGTTTTTAACATGCATAAAAAAAGGGGCTCTTTTAGAGCCCCTTTTCACTTCATCCGATCACCGAAGTGATCTTCAAAGTTGCCGCACTAGTCACACGTACGGTTTTACGATTTCTAGAAATCGTAGATGAAACGTGCGTAGATCGTACGACCCATTGGGTCTTGAAGACCACCGAGTACACCAGCAAATTCTGGCGAACCCTGAGGCTTACGATCGAACAAGTTACGTGAACCGAGAGTAAACGAACCCTCACCACCGAGCATTTCGATGCCACGGTAGGTGTAGGACGCATCCATCTGAGTCCACTGTCTAACCGTATCCAATCCTTGTGGACGCGTAAAACCACCGAAGAAGTCCAAATGTGTAAACTGAGGACCGTCATACGGCATTTCATCGACAAAGCGCGTAATAGTGTTCACAGAGTGTTTGCCCATCGTCCAGCCTAGTGTCAGGTTGGCCTTCCACTCGGGAAGTTCTGGCGCAGCACTCGTTGTATCGTTATACAGACCAGCACCGTCTACAATCGGCGCAGAAGCATCGCCCTGATAATAGAAGTGATCTATAAAAGTCGCTTGCAGACCAACACGGAAGTCACCCCAGTTATTTAGGCTGAAGCGATAGTTAGCCGCAATATCGATGGCTTCCACTTCCACAGTTTCAGCATTGATAGTACTGGTGTTGTTCACCTGAAGAATCGTGAAGATATCACCCGGATCGCGAATGATGTCTTTGTTCGATGCAGGGTTTGCAATCCAGTCTCTGAGCTGCTGCTCAGATGGTTGATTTGCTGCAGTTACACCGTTACCAGCAAAGCCAGTCGCGGTCTGGAAGTTAAGGAAATCCAGCTGCATTATATCCTGACCGTTGATGTCGACGATTCGATTCTCGAACTCCGTATTGTTCCACGTAACGGATAGGTCAAAATCACCCAATGCGATATCGAAACCGAGTT
>JAESUT010000007.1 GCA_016762995.1 Gammaproteobacteria bacterium
CGCCATTATTGGGAATATATGTCCTGGCTGCACAATGTCTTCAGACCCACTGTCTCGCCCAACGGCAACTTGAATAGTACGGGCCCTATCGCCTGCAGAAATACCGGTAGTTACACCCGTTGCCGCCTCGATAGAGACGGTGAAATTAGTATTATAGGGCGTGTTGTTTTCGTTCACCATGAGAGGCAACTTCAAATGCTTGCAGCGCTCATGAGTGAGAGTAAGGCATATCAAACCACGTGCGTTGGTCGCCATGAAATTAATATCTTCGGTACGCACACGCTCAGCGGCAATAATGAGATCGCCTTCGTTCTCTCTATCTTCATCGTCCATCAATATCACCATCTTTCCCTGGCGAATGTCGTCGATGATTTCTTCTATCGAATTCAACTTCATAATTTTTCTAAACTCTTGGTAAACTTCCCTAAACTCACTCGAAAAATACGCTTTTCCTGATGCTGACCTAACTAAAGCCATGCTTTGTCAAAAAGTCTTTATTCAATCCTTCTTCACCAGAATCGGTTCCTTGTAATAGCCTCTCTAGATAACGAGCTATAAGATCAACTTCCAGATTAACGCTCTGACCCACTTTGTAGTCGCCAATTATCGTTTCTGTTTGTGTGTGAGGAATAACGTTGACGGTAAATTTTCTACCAGCTACTTCGTTCACAGTCAGGCTAGTGCCATCAATGCAAACAGAGCCCTTGGCGGCAATATACTTCGCTATCTCTTTTGGAGCTTCATATACCAATCGTACACTAGCGCCGTCTGCGGACGACTCAACTAGGCTGCCCACACCATCCACATGACCGCTAACAATATGCCCGCCTAGGCGTCCACTCGCGAGCATGGCCTTCTCTAGGTTCACGCGCGTGCCGCCCTTGAATTCTCCGAGAGCTGTACAACGCATAGACTCATTGGAAACATCGGCGCCAAATAAATTTTTCTTAAGCTCTACAACGGTTAGACAGCAACCGTTCACTGCAATACTGTCACCGAGAACGACATCGCTTAGGTCGAGCTTTCCACTGTCGATAGTGAGGCGCCAGTCAGACCCTAACTGTTGTAATTTGGCTACTGAACCAATCGCCTCGATTATTCCGGTAAACATTGTGTTATTCGCTTATCTGAATCAGTTTTCTGTGGACTTAAAATCAGATCGGTTTTAGTACGACGCGTATATCGCGATCTATCTGCCGCAAATCGGTAATCTCAAAATCCAGGCTATCCGACATTGATTCGATACCCGCTATATTGAGCAAAGACCGCGCATCACTACCAAGCAATTTTGGCGCGATATAGATGATCAATTCATCTACCAAGCCCGCCTGTATAAACGCTGCACTTAACGTGGCGCCTGCTTCCACAAGCACTTCGGTACAGCCAAAATCGGAGGCCAGCGATTCTAGCATACTATGCAGACTTACTCTCTTTCCCCCACCAGCCGCTTGCAGGTATTCCACATTCGGCGCAGGGTTTTTAACAGCATCAGGCGGCTGGATAGAGAATATCTTCACCTCGCCTGGCAGGTTTAGGATTTTAGCCGTACCGGGAGTACGAAGCTGACTATCTAGAATTACTCGCAGAGGTTGTTTTGACAGAGAGAGCTCATTGCGAGCAATCTCTTCTGGAGCAAGCTTCAGGTCACCGATACGGACATTCAAAGAAGGATCGTCTGCTAGCACAGTCCCTATGCCTGTTATCACGGCGCCGCTTGCGGCACGCAGCCTCTGCACGTCACTTCGTGACTCTCGCCCACTTATCCACTTGCTCTCGCCATTCGCCAGTGCGGTTCGGCCATCCAAACTCATTGCGAGCTTACAGCGAACATAGGGAATACCCTGTTCTCGCCTCTTGAAGTAGCCAGGGGTTACTGCTCGGGACAGTGAATCAAAATCGCTTAGCTGCGTTACGGGTATTCCAGCTTCTATTAGTTTTGCAACGCCGCTTCCCGCAACCTCAGGATTCGGGTCGATGCTAGCGATGACAACCTGGGAGACACCAGCGGCAATCAACGCATCGCTACAGGGACCGGTTCGACCGGTATGCGAGCACGGCTCGAGACTGACGAAGGCTATCGAAGATCTTGCCCGATCACCTGCCAGCTTCAACGCCATCACTTCGGCATGATCCTCACCCATGGCAACATGCCAACCCTCGCCTACAATTTCCTGATTCGTAACGAGAACGCAACCTACCCGAGGATTCGAGGATGTATTAATAGCATTCCCGGCCAGATCTATCGCTCTGCGCATATAGACTGGCCAGTCAACAATTTCTGGCTCTAGTTCATCGTTACGAATTTTTTTCATGGTTTTCATGAATGAGGTTGTGCTTTAAAAGAAATTGGGCTTCAGCAGGAACCGCGCTTTTCGGACAGGTGACCTTGAGACTATTGCGCACCGAATTCGAAATTGAAAAACAAGCTGAACTTATTTTGAATTGTCTTCGGAGAGACGGTCAATTTCCGCACGAAATTCATCGAGGTCTTTGAAGCTGCGGTAGACCGAGGCGAATCTAACGAAGGCAACCTCATCTAGATCGCGCAACTCTTTCATGACTAGCTCGCCTACTACTCGAGACTGAATCTCGCGCTCGCCACTGGAACGAAGATTTGCCTTGATACGCGTAACTGCCTCTTCTACCTTCTCGATACTTACGGGGCGTTTCTCTAAGGCCTTGGTTAGGCCCGCCATCAACTTGTCTTCGTTGAAAGGTTCGCGTACGCCATCCGTCTTGATGATTCTCGGCATCACCAACTCGGCAGACTCGTAAGTGGTAAACCTCTCTTCGCAAGTAATACACTCGCGCCTACGGCGGACGTTATTGCCCTCGGTTACTAACCGAGAATCTATTACCTTGGTGTCAATTGCGCCACAAAAAGGACAATGCATAAAAAACCACTCATTCAATTAATATTTTAATAACGCAGCAAGAAGCCGTCTCGACTGACTCGTCTTAGGAGCCTGCTAGAACTTGTTACTACTCTTGATACACGGGGAAACGAGCGCAGAGCTCAACCACCTTCTGTTTTACCTCGGCTATCACCGCTTCATTCTCGATATCATCGAGGATATCACACATCCAAGTAGTTAGATCGGCAACCTCAGTCTCACCAAAGCCTCGCGTAGTGATTGCAGGTGAACCTAGACGCAAGCCACTCGTTACGAACGGCGGCTTGGGGTCATTTGGAACGGCGTTTTTGTTTACCGTAATATTCGCCAGCCCCAAAGCGGCATCGGCATCTTTGCCGGTAATACCCTGCCTAATTAAACTAAGCAGAAATAGATGATCGTCCGTACCTCCGGACACGACATCGAAGCCTCGCTCGATAAACCCCTTCGCCATAGTTCTTGCATTCGCTACCACCTGCGCCTGATAGGTCTTGAATTCTTCACTCATCGCCTCTTTGAAACACACGGCTTTTGCTGCGATGACGTGCATCAATGGGCCGCCCTGACTCTCAGGGAATACTGCAAAGTTAAGCTTCTTCTCCAGATCAGGATTCGCTCTAGCGAGGATGATTCCACCGCGTGGTCCGCGTAGAGTTTTGTGGGTAGTCGACGTGGTGACATCGGCGATGTTTACCGGGCTTGGATAAACACCCGCGGCAATCAACCCTGCGACGTGAGCCATGTCGACCACAAAGTAAGCACCGACACTATCCGCTATATCGCGGAATTTCTGCCAATCGACAACACGTGAAAACGCGGAGAAGCCTGCCATGATCATCTTCGGCTTATGCTCCTGAGCCAGCGCGTTCACCTGCTCGTAGTCGATGTCTCCGGTTTCACTATTCAAACCGTATTGCACTGCATTGTAGATTCTTCCTGAGAAACTCACGCTGGCACCGTGAGTCAGGTGGCCGCCATCTGCTAGACTCATGCCCAATACCGTATCTCCAGGCTTCATTAGCGCCATGTACACGGCGGCATTCGCCTGTGAACCAGAGTGTGGCTGTACGTTTGCATAGTCTGCTCCGAACAACTCTTTCACTCGGGCTATGGCCAAATTCTCGATAACATCCACATGCTCACAACCGCCGTAGTAACGCTTACCCGGATAGCCCTCGGCGTACTTATTGGTTAACACTGAGCCTTGCGCCTCCATAACATGAGGACTGGTGTGATTCTCGGATGCGATTAGTTCGATGTGCTGTTCTTGGCGAATTTTCTCTTTTTCAATGGCCGCGCCAATCTCTGGGTCAAATTCTGAAAGCTTAGTATCGCTAGTAAACATCTGCTACTCCGAAGGATTACTGGTTATGAGGGTAATGCTTGCATGTGAATTCTTCTCCGGATTTACGCCAAATTCGCTTTCGCGGATTGGTTCGCAGATCAGGATTTTTGAAGGCGCTATTCTACATGATGCGCTTTCTTTGAACATTACTATTCTTAGCGTTCTGCTCGCATTCTGGCGCGTAAATGGGCAGAAAATTGCAATAAGCTTGTGCCATAATAGCGCTCCCAAGGCGCAAACATTATTGCAGCCTCAGCAGCAGCGAAATTGAATCTACACAAAGTAACCTCGTCAGCGAAAAAGTGCTGTATTTCGGGCGTTATTTCCAGACGCATTCATTCCAGCAAGCTCATTCTTAGGAAACTGTTCAATGGCACAATTTGTATACACCATGCATCAGGTTAGCAAGATCGTCCCGCCAAAACGAGAAATCCTAAAAGACATCTCACTGTCCTTCTTCCCGGGGGCAAAGATCGGCGTATTAGGCCTAAATGGCTCCGGAAAATCGACGCTGCTGCGTATTATGGCCGGTGTGGACACAGAGTTTAATGGAGAGGCCCGCGCGCAGCCTGACATCAATATCGGCTACCTACCGCAGGAGCCGGTACTGGATGAAGATCAAGATGTGCGCGGTAACGTGCAGCAAGGCGTTCAAGAGATCATCAAGCTCGTAGAAGACTTTAACGCGATAAGCGATAAATTTGCAGAGCCCATGAGCGACGCTGAGATGACGGAATTGCTGGAAAAACAGGGCGAACTGCAAACCAAGATCGATACCTGCGATGGCTGGGAGATTGAACGAATCTTGGAACGCGCCGCTGATGCTCTGCGCCTACCACCATGGGATGCTGAAGTAAGTAAATTATCCGGCGGAGAGCGACGCCGTGTAGCCCTTTGCCGCCTGCTACTCAGCAAGCCGGATATGTTGCTACTCGATGAGCCTACGAACCATCTAGACGCCGAGAGCGTCGGCTGGCTAGAACGTTTCCTGCAGGACTATCCGGGAACTGTCGTTGCCATCACCCACGATCGCTACTTTCTCGATAATGCCGCTGGTTGGATTCTCGAATTGGACCGTGGCCATGGTATCCCCTACGAGGGCAATTACACCAACTGGCTTGAAACGAAAGAGAAGCGACTAAAATCAGAAGCTAAGAAAGAAGCCGCCCACGAGCGCACCATAAAATCTGAACTGGAATGGGTGCGCGCGAATCCGAAGGGAAGGCAGTCTAAAAGCAAGGCCCGTATAGCAAGATTCGAGGAACTCAATTCACAAGATTTTCAGAAACGTAATGAGACATCAGAATTGTACATTCCTCCCGGCAAACGACTAGGAGACAAGGTCATCGAGGTGAAAGACCTCTGCAAGGGCTTCGCGGATAAAAGCCTTATCGAGAATCTAAGCTTCTCGGTACCCAAGGGCAGTATCGTCGGCATCATTGGCGGCAATGGTGCAGGTAAGACAACGTTCTTACGCATGCTCGTTGGAACGGAACAACCCGATAGCGGTTCCATAGAATTAGGAGAAACTGTTGATCTTGCCTATGTCGATCAGAGCCGCGACGAACTCAATGGAGAGAACACCGTCTGGCAGGAAATTTCTGGAGGGCAGGAGCAATTGCAAATAGGCAAGTATGAAGTCTCATCCAGAGCCTACGCCAGCCGCTTCAACTTTAAGGGCGGCGATCAGCAAAAATTCGTGAAAGACCTATCGGGCGGCGAACGCAATCGCCTGCATATGGCAAAGCTACTGAAGCGCGGCGGCAATGTTTTACTACTGGACGAACCAACTAACGATCTGGATGTAGAAACTCTGCGCGCCCTCGAAGAAGGCCTACTAGCTTATCCTGGCTGCGTCATCGTGGTCTCACACGATCGCTGGTTTCTTGACCGTATATGCACCCATATCCTAGCGTTCGAAGGTGGCAGCGAAGTCACCTGGCACGAAGGGAATTACACGGACTATGAAACGGAGCGCAGGAAGCGCACTGGCGATTCGAACGTGCCGACACGTGTGAAGTACAAGAAATTAAACGGTTAGCACGGGCCAGATCTACAGCCCGAGCTCGTCTCGCATTGTCGCCAGGCGGGCTTTCACCTCATCCTTGCTGAGTTGGCGCGCGACTTTATCGGGAAGAGGTACAGCCACAGTCACTTCTAGCTGCTCTCCATTTATCACGCGCCGGCAAAGAAGCTGATAGTGATAGTCGAACAGCGGATACGACCTCGATTCGGATTCGGTAGCAAGAACAAACCAACCCGCAGCCTTCCCAGCCAAATAAACCGCCTCGTGACTCCAGGGATAATTCCGCTTGGGAGTAGATGCCTCACAGGCTTCTATATAGGCCTGCCGCGGAGACGGCAGTCCAAACAAATCTAGCCCCTGCTCACAGGCTTTCACCAAGGCCGCTATCGAGGGTAGGTAATCCTGCGTTCGAATCACCTGCTTTGCCGCATGCACGATCTGTAGTGGAGAGTACATCTCCAAGGTGCCCAGCCAGTATTTCTTGGCGATAATCTGGCTTTCCGCATCGCTGAAAGCTTTGTGAAATTGATTGTGATAAGCGAACTCAAATTCCGCGAAGATCTGATTTATCGCATCGACACGGTCAAGCTTGGCGTCATCGTTAAATTTGCCAGCGGGTTCCGCCACCCCTTCACTAAGCTCTGGAGCGGATCTATTCCGCCCAACTTCGGTCAGCGATTCGTTCGAATCTTTCTTTAACTCTTTGCTGGCTTGATCCAGCAAGGGATTGATTTTCTGCATAAGCTAAATCTGCACTCTCATTTTGTTTCAGCTGTCGTGCCCAGTCTTGTTTGATGAATTGGAGAAATACCGTATTCCAAGATGACTTAACCTGCTGACTGTCTTTCCAATACAAGACGAATTCGGGAATCTTGCCTCTAGCATATTCTTCATCGATCTCTGCAAGCGCCAATATTTCGAAACAGTCGTTGCTCGGCTGCCAGCTCGCCGTGATAGCTTTCGGCGTATCGTCGTAGCCAAATGATGCCGAGAATTTGGCCCACTGCCTGCGTATGTGCTCGATAAACTTGGTATTCCATGCGCCGTTAACCATGCCGCGCTCACGCCAGTAAAGCACAAACTCAGGAACAGCATCTTCTATGAAGCTGCTATTAATACCCGAAATCTCTAGGATGCCAACCGCATCGATGCTAGGTCGCCATGCGCCGGACATCTCGGTGGCGAGCTCATATGCTCCTTTCCGAGTTTGCTCTTCGCGCCATGCCTTCAGCGCCCACTTGTAAAATGCGTTTCCCCAAGAAAAGCGCGCCTGGCCACGGTCGCGCCAATAGCTGACGAACTCCGGGATGAGGGCATTCACAAATTCTTCCGGCACATTGTGTTGTTGGCATTTCTTGATCCAATCCAGGCTGGGCTGCCAATTCGGCGCTATCAGCGTGGCACTGCCACTGTTCGGAATCGAGGGCATAGGATTCGGAGGCGCTATCCGAGGCGCTTCAGAGCGCCTACTAGGCGCAGACTGAATACTCGCAACACTGTTGCCTGCCGACTCATTGCTTGGATCGTCTATCGCATAGAAGCTAGTGGGTGAGTTTGAAATTGGATCTACAACTATGAGCCCCAAATTTTGTAAACTGTTCTGCACTCGTGATATGTCTACCGTAGTCCAGAAAGGAAATGCCGACTGAAAATCGCTATCGCTTAGCACAGCCCAATCTAGGTTCGGGTGCGAAGCACGCCGACAAATTTCCTTGCCGTAGATAAGCTCGGCCAAAACCTGCAACATTACCGCCTCCTCCAAACCTATGGTCGCCGCCAAAGTGGGCGATATAATCAAGGGTCGTTCTGGCAGCAGTGAAGATTTCATTTAGGGTAGAATCGGTTGTAGTGCTAAGAGATAAATACTATTCGTTTGGTGTTAGTAGTTAGATACTATTAGTTAAGTGCTACCAGTTAGATGCCAAGAACTAAGCGTTGACCACTAGACAAAAAGAGAGGCGATCGCATAGCCGCAGTAGAACTTGAATTACTGATTCGATGCTAACACAGGATGTTTTGCGAACACACCGAACAGTGTTCACAGAATCAATTTTTGCCTTTGCATTTTCTTAACTGGTAATCTACACACAATGTATCAACAGCTTATTAAAGATTTTATTCAACAGGAGCGCCTCCCATCAACTTATTTGCTGGATGCGACGCAGTGCTTCTTACCGCTGGTTCGCGATATAAAAGTTGAACTTCAATCGAATAGGCAAGGTCCATTCCTAATCGGCATCAACGGCGCCCAGGGTACGGGCAAATCAACAATGGCCAAATTGCTTGGCGCATTGCTTACTAAGAGCGGACATCGCGTGGCGACTCTCTCCATCGATGATTTTTACTATTCCAAGGCGAAACGGCAAGCATTGGCAGACACGGTTCATCCACTACTGCGTTCTCGCGGCGTACCTGGAACTCACGATGTATCTCTGGCGCTGCGCCTGTTGGATCAACTCTGCTCCGCAGGACCTGAACAGCAAGTCACCCTCCCAGGATTCGACAAGTCAATCGATGACTGTAGGCCAGTTGAGACCTGCGAGAAAATTCGCGGGCCGGTAGACCTCATAATTCTCGAAGGTTGGTTCATCGGGGTTAAGCCGCAACCAAAGGATAAGCTCAGCCCGGCCATCAACGAACTGGAAGCCAATGAGGACAGCGACGGACGTTGGCGTGCCTACGTCAATAAACAACTGGCGGGCACTTACCAAATCCTGTTCGAGAAAATTAACTTACTGCTGATGTTACAGGCTCCGGGGTTCGAGCAGGTCTTAGAATGGCGCAGCTTGCAGGAGGAGAAGCTGCGCGCACACGCGGCGACGGACGCCAGCGCCCTGATGGAGGCCAAAGCCATCGAACGCTTCATTCAACATTTTGAACGCCTAACGCGTCACTGCCTGCAGACACTTCCAGACTCGGTGGACCGAGTTTTTCGGCTTGATGCCGAGCACCGCATCCACCTGAGCTAACCCTGATCTAGGTCGACTCGACCATCTTTGGCTCTTTCACCTTGCTAGACTTACTCGTTCTATTCTCAAATAAGGGCTGCAGCCAAACCCTCGCGAGCAATACACATAACAACACCGCGGCTAACTGCCTCCATAGCGGATAGCTCTCGCCATGTTCCATCATCGAAATCTGCAACTGCCAACCGAAGGCTGCATAAAGTTCGTTCAAGATGAGTCCACTGGCTATAGCCGTCACAATCACGCCCACCATATAGGCGGCTAGTGAGCGCATCCCCAACTGCTCCTTAATCACGCCCATGGTGGCAATATTCGTAGCGGGACCTGTCAGCATAAACACCAGAGCAGCGCCGGGCGAGATGCCTGCGAAGAGTAAGCCAGCTGCAACAGGAGTCGAGGCTGTTGCACATATGTACATAGGCAGGCCCACGATCACCATAACAATCATTGCCAGCAGACCATCTCCCCACTGCAGGAAGAAAGATTGCGGAACAACAGCCGTAATGATAGTCGCCGCCACCAAGCCGATGATCAGCCATTTCGCCGTATCGGAGATCATACGACCATAGCCATATTGCACCGCGCTGATCATTTTCTCACCTAGACTTAGCTCTACCTCAACCTGTTCTTGCTGTTTACTGTGGCAGCAACTGCTTTGGGCCTTAACCGGTGCTGCTATCTCCTCTTCTTTGTCGAAACTATTCACCAACACGCCGGCAATGATCGCGCTCGTCAATGCCGCAATCGGTCTAGCGATCGCAAATACTGGCCCGAGAACCGCGTAGGAAAAAGCAATCGAATCAACTCCCGTTTCCGGAGTAGCCACTAAAAAGGAAGATGTGGCACCTTTTGATGCTCCCGCCTTGCGCACTGCCAATGCAGTGGGAATTACCCCGCAGGAACACAGCGGCAGAGGCGCCCCGATAAAAGCGCCCTTTACAATAGAAACGAAGCCCGGCTTTGCCAACTGCTTGTGCACCCACTCGCTAGGAATAACCTGCTTGATGATGCCCGCTAATAGGTAGCCGATAAGCAGCCAAGGCGCACTCTCGATAAGTAGATTCCAAAATATTGTTAGTAAGTTCATTTTGAGTGTCCTCGATTAATTCTTGTCTTCTTTAGAGCGCCCCGCATCGAGAGCCTCCATGATCGAACAATGCGTAGCATTCTCCGGGCCGCCACAGCAACTCTCTAACAGCAGCTCTAGCGTCTGCTGCATTGACTGCAGTTCTGCCAATTTGGCGTTTACCTGAAGCAACTTCTTCTGGGTAATGTCGGTAACTTCCTGACAGCTATGGCTCTGCTTATCTACCCGAATAGAGAGCAACTGCTGGATATCATCGAGAGAGAAGCCAGTATTGCGCGCGGTCTTTACAAACTGCACACGGCGCACGTCCAACTCGGTGTAGAAACGATAGCCCGCCTCGCTTCGGTTGCTGGCGCTAACCAGACCATGTTTCTCGTAATAACGCAGAGTATGGGCTGAAAGCCCCGTCTGCTGTGACACTTCACTAATTTTCAACATGTCCTCGCCCCCAAATCTACGCCAATTGGCTGAAATTGGAGGCAAGTATAAGCTTAGAGTTAACTCTAAGGTCAATAGCGAATTTAAAACGAAGGGCTGTACGAGCCGAAGACTCAGCTCAGCGTGCGACCTATCCAGTCAGCGATATCTACAATCTGCTGCGGGCACAGCGAATGCTCCATGGGGTAGCTGTTGTATTCAGGCACGAATCCCAGACTCTGTAGCGTAACTACGCTCTTCTTCCCTAGCGCCTCTGACACCACCGGGTCCATGCTGCCGTGGCAGATCAATATCGGCAACCCGCTCTGGATAGGATTGACCTTGATGCTGTCCGCTGTCGCAAAATAGGTTGATAGCGCCATTATGCCCGCCAAAGGCTTGGGATAGGTCAGTCCTGCTTCAAAGGAAACCGCGCCGCCCTGCGAGAAGCCTGCAACAACAATGCGCCGGCTGTCGACACCGCGCTCGATCTCTCTAGTGATGAGTGCGTGCACCCCGGCCGCGGATTGTCGCAGCTGCTCTTCATCGACGTGTCGATCGATGTCCATCTCCTTAATGTCGTACCAAGCAGGCATGACGAAGCCGTTGTTGATCGATACCGGGATAGATGGCGCATGTGGGAAAATGAATCGTACCCCAACACCATCAGGCAAACTCAACTGCGGCACCAGCGGTGCAAAGTCACTTCCATCCGCACCAAGGCCATGCAGCCAAATAATCGACGCATTCACGTCCACGCCATCTGGCGATTCAATCTCAATTGCAGGTAGTAATTCCATAACGCTTCTTTCCCTTTTCAGAGTCTCCCATTTTGACCGCCTCTTCCCTGCTCAGCGCCCCTGCTTACGGTAATGCAGTTCGGGTTTATAGCAGGCACGGATTGCCACCGCAACTCATGGATTGCGATTCTCATCGCTGGGTTTCTGTGTTTTACTCGTTACAAATTAGTCGTGCAGAAGAGATGCACAACAATAGCTTACATTTGATTGGTACAAGACGATGGAAATATCAGAACAAAAAAATAGTCTAGCAAAGACTAAGCGCTCTTCATTTTCATTACTCGCAATTTCTCTACTATTAACGGCTCTCGCATCAAACCCCTTTACGTTTGCGCAGGAACAAAACGACCCGCGTTGGGTGACTACTTGGAGTGCCTCTCCTAGCACCCTACCCGGTGAAGATGACCCCGACAATAGCCCGCTAGGGCAAACGCTACGCTTAATCGTCCATAGCAGTGTAGGTGGTAGCAGTGTGCGTATTCGTCTCAGCAATGCCCACGGCAACCAAGCAATTACTATTGGTGCTGCCAGCATTGCATTGCAATCTTCCGGAAGCTCGATTCAACCTAGTACGAGCAAGCCTTTGGAGTTCGCGGGTCAGTCCTGGGTCTCAATACCCAAGGGTGCAATTGTTTTTAGCGACCCCCTCAACTATGACCTGCCCGAGATGACAAACCTAAGCGTTAGTCTCTATCTGCCGGAGGACAGCGGATTTCTGACCGCACATGCGCTGTCGAATCAAACCAACTATGTATCTAGCGATTCAGATCAGACTAGCTCTATGGACCTAAGCAATCGAACAGAAACTGCGGCCTGGCCGTTACTGACTGCCATCGACGTAATTAATTCCAATTCGTTTTCCGCAGTCGTCGTGGTGGGAGATTCCATCACCGATGGCTGGGGGTCTACATTGAGCGCCAATCAGCGCTGGCCGAACCATTTTACTAGAAGGCTCTTCGCGGACAGCAGCGCGCGGAAATATGCGATTGTGAATGCTGGCATAAGCGGCAATAGGGTAACGAGTGAGGGCAACTCGTTGTTTGGGCAAAATCTACAGGCTCGCTTCGAACGCGACGTGCTAGCGCTAAGCAATGTGACTCATATTGTCCTAATGGAAGGCATCAATGACATCGGCATGTCTCCCAGCGGCGATTTAATATCCGCCGCCGAAGTCATCGCGGGCTATCGACAGGTCATAGCTAGGGCCCATGCGCATGGAATACAAGTTATAGGTGCTACCCTCACACCCTATGAAGGAGCGGCCTACTTCACCGCCGAGGGAGAGCTCGTACGGCAGAACATCAATGCCTTCATTCGTAGCGGCGGCGAGTTCGATGGCGTTATCGATTTTGAGAAGGCACTGCAAGACCCCGCCAACCCGAGCCGCATTCTTACTGAATTTACCACGGACCATTTACACCCCAATGATGCCGGCTATGCGGCAATGGCCAATATCATCGAGATTGCCCTATTCGATTGACTGATCGTTGACAGCATCATTTGTCATCAATGCTGCCACCCTCAGCAGTACTTTTGCTGACACAAGCCCAACGAAAATAAAACCTGTTCGCAGGCAAACACTAACTAAAAATGGAAAACGATGAGCGATTCACTCTCCACTAAATTCGAAGAACTGATTGGCCTGAACTATCAACTCTACAACGGCCTGTTTCTCACTCTACCTCTTGATGCGGTAGAAAAGACTGGATTGCTATTGCCGCTATTAGACGCCGCCTGCCAGCAAGGCCTCAAAGACGGCAAGAGCCCCGATGTAATCATCGAAGAATTTTTTGACCTGCACAAACCACACTTTACGCCCAAAGATAAAAATAATTTCCTATTCAAAATTATTCAATACGTCGAACGGCAGGTAGTACTCGTTGACGCACTTGAAGACGCGGCCTATCGCAAAATGCATCAGGTCGACAAACTCAAAATTTTGCAGACAGTCGTTGATAACGTCGAGTCGGAAAACTTAGGAGACAAATTCTCGGAGATACTTAAAAATTTCGGCATACGCGTAACGCTCACCGCACACCCCACACAATTTTATCCGGGCCCCGTACTCGCAATCATCAACGACTTAACGCGCGCTATTGCTCGCCATGACAATTTTGAGGTACGAAATCTTCTGCAGCAGTTAGGCAACACGCCGTTCTCTCGCAAGACCAAACCCTCTCCCTATGATGAGGCTGTGCTACTCAGCTGGTACCTAGGCAACATCTTCTACCCAGTAATGGGACAGATAATTGACAAGTTTGCGGGCCGGCATGAAAGCGCCGTGCTTGAGAATCAAAAACTCATGACAATTGGCTTCTGGCCCGGCGGCGATCGCGATGGCAACCCCTTCGTAAATATCGACACGACACGACGTGTCGCCGCAAAGTTACGCTACAGTATCGCGAGTTGTTATCACCGCGATGTTCGCGAACTTAAGAGACGCCTCACTTTCAAGGGTACCTACGACATTCTCGATGACATAGAGAAGCAACTGCATGACGAGATGTCCGAGAGCAATCCTGTCTACACACTAGACGCAGAAGCATTGATCGCGAGGCTCGATGAAATTGAGACTATCCTATTAGAGCATAATCAGGGCCTGTACATAGACAAGCTCCGTTCGTTCAGGCGCAAAGTAACTCTCTTCGGTTTCTATTTCGCGAGCCTCGATATTCGTCAGGACAGCCGCGTAATTACTCGTGCATTCAACGCAGTCATTGAAGAGAATCCGTCTCTTTTTGCAGGTTTGGATGATCTTAGCGAGACAGAGCAGGTAGAGAGATTGCTAAGTATCTCCGGCACTGTCGACACCCCTTCTATCAATGATGAAGTCTTGTTGGATACAGTAGGTTCGTTCTCTCTAATTGATGACATTCAATCCCTCAACGGTGAGCAGGGATGCCATCGCTATATTATTAGCAACTGCCATGGACCAATTGACATGGCGCGAGTCTATGCGTTTTTTCAACTATGTGGCTGGCAAGACAAGACCCTAAGCGTCGACATCGTGCCCCTGTTCGAATCGATTAACGATCTGGATAACGCCGGCGAGTACATGCGCAGCATTTATACGAATCCGATTTACCGACAACATCTCGTCAATCGCGGCAATCGACAAACCATCATGCTGGGATTCTCCGATGGCACAAAAGATGGCGGCTACTTGATGGCAAACTGGGCGATCTATAAGGCGAAAGAAAATCTAACTGCCGTGTCCAGAGCAGCAGGTATTGAAGTCATATTCTTCGATGGTCGAGGCGGCCCAACAGCCCGCGGCGGCGGCAACGCCTATCTATTTTATGCCGCACTGGGCAAGAAGATTGAAAGCAACGAGATTCAGATGACTGTACAGGGGCAAACTATTAGCTCCAACTACGGTGTAAAACCCGCGGCGCAACACAACTTGAGCCTGCTGCTCGCGGCTGGCTTGGAAAACAATCTCTATGATCGTTCCGAGAGAGAGATAAACAAGGATCAAAGCAGTCTCGTAGAGTCGCTGGCCACTACAAGCCTGAAAAAATACGAATCTTTAAAGCAACACGAGTTGTTTCTTCCTTATCTGGAAGAGATGAGCACGCTGAACTACTACAACATGACAAACATCGGCAGCCGGCCCGCGAAGAGGGGCAATAGCTCTGAATTAAAATTTGAGGATCTACGAGCGATACCGTTCGTCGGAGCTTGGGCGCAGCTGAAACAGAATGTGCCCGGCTACTATGGCCTTGGTACCGCATTAGCGGAGCAGGAAAATGCGGGGCAGCTCGACAACTGTATCCAACTCTACAAAGATTCGGGCTTCTTTCGCGCATTGATCGACAACGGCATGCAGAACCTCGCCAAGACCAACTTTCATTTAACCCGTTATATGGGAGAGGACGAACGCTACGGCGATTTCTGGAAGATGATTCACGCGGAGCATGAACTTACCAATGAAATGATTTTGAAGGTCGCCGATCAAGACTTCCTGTTGCAGGAAAATCCTCGAGCCAGACTTAGCATCGAACTACGCGAGCGCATCGTGCTGCCACTTCTAGTGACGCAGCAGTTCGCCCTGATGAAAATCAACGAACTCAGAAGCATCGATGAAAACGATCCACAAATCGAAGACTTTGAGAAGATGGTCGTGCGCTCACTGTATGGCAATATCAATGCCTCGAGAAATTCTGCGTAGTCTATAGCGCATCCGGCGCTGTCCTTGCTACCTGCTCTTCTGCATCTCTAGCCAGGAGCGCAGCATGGTAGTAACGAACTGAATATCGCCCGTGTTCTGTGAGTTATGGCCAATCCCCGGCAGCGTCACCAGCGTGAAGTCACGCCCCATAGATTCCCAGGTGTTATTGAGCGACTCGTTAACATAGGCACCGTCTTCCAAGCCATGAAACTCCAGCACCGGAACGTCAAGTGGCACGATGGGCGATTCGTCCACCATCCAAGGTGGCTTCGGGTAGTAGGCCCGGTAGTAGTTCAGCATAGCCTCGTAGCTTGATCGCTGGTACGCACCTAGATAACGCTCGTACCAGAGCGTGCCCTGGTGGCTCCGTGCACGACGCTCCGCGTCCATGCCGCCAAGATCTCCCTCGCTATTAGTAAACCTTACTATGTAGGCGCTGCGTTCTTTCTGCTCATTATTGAGTGCCATTTCGCGCTTGCGCGAACGCGGATGAGGCCGGTTAAAGATCACTAGATTCTCGGTCTTCTCTGGATAGGCCTCGGCGAAGGACCAGGCAATGATGCCTCCCCAATCGTGACCGACTATAGTGCCGCTCTGCTCCCCAAGATCATCCATAACCGCCACCACATCAGATGTCAGATGCGGTAATTGGTAATTCTCCACTCCCTGCGGTTTGTCGCTGCGGTTGTAGCCACGTAGCGAGATTGCCACAACCTGATAGTCATCTGCCAACGCGGCCATCTGATGGCGCCAGTCATACCATTGATTCGGGAAACCATGAATGAAGACAAGCAGCGGGCCCTCGCCTAGGCTCACATAGTGAATACTAACGCCGTCGTTGTCGGCGTAGTTATGCTCCACGAGGTCATAGAGATCATCGACATCAACCTGAGCGTTGGCTTGGACTGTCAGCAACATCGACAGGATGAAAAACACAAAAGTAGACTTTGACATGCACGTTCTCCCAGTGAGTGAGGGTATCTCTGAACAATTCTATGACTGCTGCGGCCTTTGAGCTATGCCGAGGCAACCTAAATCCTCATCTTATTTTTAGCAAGAATAGGCGTAGCGAGGCACCGAGTCCACACTCAATTCCCCGTTGCTGTTCCTCGCTCTGCGCCGCCAGTTTCCTTTGCAAGATCAGACTAGACCCAATACCATGCAGGTCGAACACACGTCTGCCCAAAACTTGGAGAAATTCATGAAACCCCTAAACTCACTAAAGCCAATCAAGATGGCTCTACTATTCTGTTTCTCGCTAGCWGCTATAAGCCAAAGTAATTCTCAAGATRCCGACAAGCAGCTGGATGTAACCGAGGACCTATTTAAGTGCCTAACGGAGATGACCAAATCATCGACTGGCGCCTTCTTCGTAGACAATATGCTAGGCGATCTTGACGCTACCCTCGCCGTTGCAAAYTCGGAAACCGGCGGAGACTATCCAGTGGGCTCCGTAATTTCTTTGGTTCCTAGCGAGGTGATGATCAARCACAACRCTGGCTGGAATGAGGCGACGAATGACTGGGAATTYTTCGAGCTTACTGTATCCGAGGCCGGTTCCGAGATYGCAGTKCGTGGCACGACTGAAGTTGTGAACCAATTCGGCGGCAATTGCTTCGGCTGCCACATGCTAGCGACACCYGAGTGGGAYYTGATCTGTGGCACAGGCCATGGCTGCGCGCCGCTACCAATCGACCGTGAGACTATCGCCAATATCCAGAACAGCGACCCGCGCTGCATGAAAGAAGGCTAGAGCCGCGCTCTGTCTATAATGCTGCCGATTTCGAACCACGGAATCGGCAGTAAACTCCGCGTAACTCTCCGCGAGCACCAATTTGTAACACAATTCCTTTTGAAACCTGCCCCACAACCTGAAATACTCTAGCGCTCAATAAAAACCATTGCTCATAAAAGAATTTTCATAACCTAGGTAAGTTGCATATGTTCAATCTAAAACAACGAATAGCCCTATCACTTGGCGCTTTAGCGCTTAGTGTGGCATCAGCCACAGCCTTGGCCCAGACCGATTGGCCAGAGGTAGCTCCAGAGGAGGCTCCAGCACACTGGGGCGCCGTTTCCGCTAACTTCGAAGAGATCCCCTATCCTTATCCGGTGCACTTCTTGGAGCTGAATCGCTTCCAACAAGATATGCGCCTCGCCTATATGGACGTGCCCGCAAGTGGCCGCTCAAACGGTCAGACAGTGTTCATTCAACACGGAATGAATTTCTACTCAGAAGCCTATACACCTACCCTCAAAGCCTTGTCAGCGGCAGGGTTTCGGGTCATAGCTGTAGATAGAATTGGATACGGAAAGTCATCAAAGCCGATACTTCCTTACAGCTTCAATTTCGTAGCAGCGAATATGAAGGCGCTATTGGATGAACTTGAAATTGATGAAGTAGCGATCGTTGGACACTCTATGGGCGGCATGACAGTGAGCCGCTTCGCAATGATGTATCCAGAGCTTACCACTCACGTTGTGATGGTGAACCAAATCGGCCTTACCGATCAACGTCAGAGCAGGCCGTGGAGAGACCCCTTCGTCGGTGGTGGAAGTACTACCTATCAGTCAATCCTGCGCGGACATCAGCGCTATTTTCCACTACGCTGGCCACCAGAGCATCTTGAATTCGTGCGTCGTCAATTCGGCCAGACCATGAGTGGTGAATGGAATCGCATTGCACAAGTTCGCAGATTGCAGGGCCAGATGCTGTATGACGACCCGGTCGTTTATGATTGGCAGCATATTGCTTCGAAGGCACTGGTTATGGGCGGCGAGGAAGATGGTCTAGTCGATGATTTCCCAACGCTTGCACACAATGTGAATAACGAATTGCAAAACTCGACCATTTTGCTCTATCCGGACGTGGGGCATGCTCCGCAGATTGAGATACCCGATCTATTCCACGCCGACCTAATTCGCTTTCTTAAGTCCGATCCGAACGCACCAGCCAGCGCCTGGAAATAGTTGCGCGTTGAGCTATTGAGATGAATAAAAAAAGCCCGCTGATCGATTGATCAGTGGGCTTTTTTTGTGTGGGTACTTTTTTATTGGCCTACTTGTTCTATATTCTATGTTCTATGTTCTATGTTCTATGTTCTATGTTCTATGTTCTAATTCAAAACACCTTTCTAGAGCGTGCGTACCCTGATCAAATACAAACTACTTTGTAGGGGGTTCTGGAACAACATAATAGGCTTCCAACCAAGCATCGACGTCGACCTCATCAATCTGTTCAGTATTTAAGTGCTCCTGCGCGTAAGTCATGTAGTCGCCTGATTGCAGGAATATCTTCATCAGTTCTCCATCGAGATTACCACGTTTAACCATGTCGCCAAGAATATCCATTGCCTGCGAGAGCGGCATGGGTTCTTTGTAGGGTCTATCGTTAGCCACAAGCGCTTCAAAGATATCGGCGATGGCAAGAATACGTGCCTGCATGGGCATGTCTTTGCCCTCGATGCCGTTAGGATAACCACTGCCATTGAGATGCTCGTGGTGGGCACCTGCATACAGAGGTAGCCGTTTTTGTTTGCGCGGAAAAGGCAGCTCCATAAGCCAGCGCCATGACCGATCCGCATGCAACTTGATCTGATCGCGCTCATCATCACTTAGTGTGCCACGCTTAATCAGCAGATTACCTTTCTCCCAGTCATCAATCAGCGGGGCTTTATGAGCTTCTGCTGCAAAACTCTTTAGCAACGGAAAACCGTGATCGATGATGACCTCAGTCTTGTAAAGAGCATCTACCGATTGGCTAGCAAGCTCTTCAACCAACTCAACTTGCTCATCGGGCATGTCTTCGCTGCCTCGATTCACTTTGAATAAAGCCTCAAGCTGCTTCTCCAACAAGGCTGTCTTTTCATCGCATTCATTACACAAATCAGCCATCTCGGCTTCGTTGGCACCGGCTTGGCTCGCGATGAGTTGCTTCTGTAACATTTCTATTTTGTAGTCTTTCATTTTTGAGCTGCACCGTTCGACAATCATTTCGAATCGATCCATGACAAATTGCAACTTAACCTGTTTAGATACTATGTGCTCGGGTGTGGTTATTTTTCCAATATCGTGCATCCAGCCAGCTAGTTTAATTTCTTCCATCTCATCAATGGTATATTTTACGTCCGCGTAAATCCCCTCATCTGAATTACTCAGCGCTGCCGCAATGGACTCGCCCAGTACCGCCACGCGCCGAATATGATTGTATGTATGTGGCGATTTTTCACCGAGACCCTGGGCTAGCACGGCGACAAACGCATTGAACAAATTGACCTGCTCGTTGATCAACCTTTGCTGGGTAATTGAAGCCGCCGCAGGGAAAGATACAGATTGCACCAACTCAATATCTTCGGCTGTAAAACCGCTAATAGTTCCATCACCCAATCGACGATTAATGAGTTGAAGCACTCCAATGATGTTGTTCTCATGGTCTTCCAGTGGAATCACCAACATCGATTTCGAACGGTAATTATTGGCTTTGTCATAGCTGGAGGTCCCGCTGAAATCGAAGCCGTCCGCATCATAGACATCATCAAAATTGAGCAAGTCACCGGTAATTGCGCAGTAGGTGGAGACATTGCTTAGATTAGGCTTCCCGTCTATTTCCAAGGGGACAGGTGGCATAATTTCGATATCGCCGCCTTTGAGATTGGTGTCCATCGTTTCATTTTGAAGGGCTACAAATTTTAAATTACGGCTGGCGATTTCGCCTGGATCGATAGGGTTCTCAGCGTAAATCTCCTCCAAAATATAGATCGTCCCACCATCGGAGTTGGTCAAATTTCGCGCCGTGTTGAGTGTCGTCTCCAGGATATTGGAAATGTTACGCTCCCGCGTAAAGATCACTCCAGATCGCGTAACAAGCTCCAGTTTTCGGCGGCTTTCCAGTTTAGAAACCTGATCATCAGACAGCAATTGCCTAAAATGGTCGATACCCCCTTCCTGATGAAGAATATCATTCACAAACGCCTGCAGGTCTGAGGCAAGAATGGTGTCTAGACTGGGGCGCTGAGGAGCGTCTGCCATGGCAATTTCTATTCCGTTAAATTAGTGGTAATTCTGTTTGAGCAAGTTGTAATAACAGAACACTGAAGTGTAATCGCTGCCAGTCGAAACAGTAAGCGGCACTCAGGTACAGATAGGGTAAAAAACACCGCAAAGTTAGGATTAGGACAGTAGTCATTGTCTTAGTCTTGCTGACTGCTCTTTTGATGTCACACAGCACTACTAGAAATAGCTTATCGAAGCAGTGTTAGAGCTATAGCCGCGTTTTTTTGTATTCAGCAAACAGATGGGAAGCTGTAGAGGATTCGGGAAAGACTTCAGAAATTTCGAAGAGAAAAAATACTGATGCCGGAGCAACTACTCCGACATCAGTTTTCATATTTTCGCCTAAACTATGAAGTTGTCGACATGAAGATTGGCTACGCTTACTCCAATTAGAGTTATGTCGTTGCCATTACCCAGATCGATGATGACATTAGAGCCATCATCGCTAGCTACTGCCACCACATCGGCAAACGAGCCAATGCTAGCTACAGCAAGAAGGTCGATAACATCACCTGTGCTGAAATCATTGATTACATCAGCACCATCATTGTCACCAAAAACAAATAGGTCGTTGCCGCCGGCGCCAGTGAAAATATCATTGCCCTCGTTACCGACCAGAACATCATCGTTGGCGGTGCCATTGATAACATCATCTATGACAGCGACACCGTTTGTGACAGTGTCCGAACCCAGGTCGAATTCGAAGCGGTTCTCGAAGATATCTATGTCGAGAATATCCAAGTCACCCTGCACCCGCAACAGAGGTCCCAGACCAATGTCCAAAAATGAGAGTGGAATTGTCGGAGCCCCTGGCACACCGAAGATATCTGCCAGTGGTATCTTCAAGCCAGCAGACAGTTCCGCCTTCAGGAAATCTAGCGTATAGCCAAGACTTAAACCTAACTCGGTGTCATTGGAGAACATGGCTTTCGGCACCAACTCAATGTCATAGTCGACCCTGCCATCACCGTTGGCATCGTGTTGGCTGATATTCTGAATTTCCAGCGTGTCCGTGTCATTAGCCGAGAACATGTAGGAAGTGCCATCTTCCAGAGTGACCAAATGGACCATGTCGTCTACCGATAATGTGAACTCTTGCTTGAACTTCCAAGCGCTGCTGACATCAAGATCTGCGTATTCGAACTTGAAACTCGCATCCACGTATTTCTTGATTTCGTCGCCGGTGGCTTTTGGCACGTCCGCAAGGTTCAGCATTAGATCCAATCCATACTCTTTAACTAGTGGATTTAATACCTCACCGGAAGCGTTTCCAAGAGCAAGATTCACAACCAACGCCACGAACTGATCGATATCGATGCTAACTTCTACCACAGGGTCGCTTTCGCCATAAGCAACATAGAAACCGAATTTTCCGGTATTTACATCGATACCCGAGAGATCATCTGGCACTAAGTTCAGATGAAGTAAGGAGGTAGATGTTTCATCAGTTGCATCCAGCAAGAAAATTGGCACTACACCATCGCCATCGGTATCGGCCGTGCCATCGAGGACATCCCAAATACCGCTCAATACTTCGCCGACGGCACCCATGATGGAGTCGAATCCAACGTTGTCCCCATCGACACCATCCAGCACACCACTAAAAGCCGCCTTTATCTCTGGGCTAAAATCGATGCCTGCATTGATGAAGTTGAAGAAGGCGCTAGTGATTTCCGAGAAATCAACGGTAAGTAGGTCACCCTCTTTAAAGTAGCTATCGCTAAAAGGTGCTGCCGTACCCTGGGTTTGGATATTAGGTATGTCGACAGAGATGCTGACAATGCCTTCGGTCAAAGTTTGAATAAACGGCACTTCGAATGGACCTAGGTCGGTGGAATCTAAGTCCACCAAGGTAATCACGCCTTCCATGCCAATAGTTTCTTGAATTCTGATTCCATCTGCTGCGCCAGAAATATCAAATAGCGGTTCCGAACCCGCTATTGTAAAGGCCGCATCGAAAAACATATCTATGTTGGCACCTACGTCGTAGAGAATGCCCGCGTAGAATGTCACGTTCGGACTGATTGTGCTGAAAGCCACACTATCGCCAGTCACTAAATTAACAAACATCGGTGTGATAGCTAGGGTATCTGTCGTCAGGTTGTGTTGAGCCTGGGTACTGAGCTCGTAGGAAACAGACGCATCCACCGAACCTGTATCCAAGGTGAAATCCACCTGTAACCCCACTTTGGCATAGAGTTCCACACCGAACGAGAAATCGGCATTGAAGTCCACTGTGTCGATCACTGACTGCGCCGCGTTTACCGCAGTCTGGGCCACCGCCGTCGCGCCTTTAGCCGTTAGCAATATAGCTTCCATAACTCCTATAGCCGTAGTCTTCAAAACGACATCTGCCCAGGCGTCTATTACGGTGAGAGAATTTACGTTCTGGCCATCGTAGAAGCCGTCATTGTTCATGGCGGTTTCCAGATTGTTGGCATTGGTGTAAGCCGCATTCTTTGCAGCGAGGGCATCATCCTTGGCCGGCTTCAGTAAATCGGCAGCGTCCTGCAAGGCACCCTCTACTATTTCAGTTCCAGCGGCATCAAGTTTAATGAAATAAATTGCCGTTTTCTGAGCCGCTATTTCAGTATCCTTGGCGATAACCAGAGCATACTTGAAGGGATCGTGGCCGGTGTGTGTCTGCCAGTAGCCCTTAAAAGGATCCAGAAACTCTGGTGTGGGAACCCAAGACTGCCAAGAAATTCTGGCAGCTACTTCCAGTGAAGAGCGCTGTGACTGCAAAGTTGACAAGTGAGCCTCAGCGTCAGCCAGAGTTGCGGCATCTGCATCAGAATTATTACTAGCCCCGTCGGCGAGATCCTGCGCAGCGCGCCAAGCAATGTATGCGGTCGAGTAGATGCCATTCTTGAAGCTATAGTCATTCCAAGCCCCAACCACAGCATCTACGTGCACGGCCTTGTCATGAGCCGTGTTTTTACTCGCTATAGCCTGATCCACATTGCCCTGAGCCACCTGTTGCTCGCCCGTCGCTAGGTCCAGCGTATCCTGGAAGAAGCTTAGGAGTTCACCTGCAATGGTGTCTGAATTCAGGGCTATGTCTATAAGGTTAAATTTGCCACTACTCCAGGCTTCGGTCTCTGTTCCCACGAAGGGAAAATATTCATGCCAACCGATCTGTGGAGCGTCGCCTGCCTCCCACATACCCTGATCTATAGCATTAAATAACAACGTATCCGTTGTCATAGTCACGTCATAATTAACATCCAAAACATCAACGGCAGCTTCACCGACTGGATTGCCACTGTCATCGACGCCAATGGCGCTGATTTGCAGGTCCACATTCGCATCGACGTCCGGGGCGAGCACGAGAATCGCTTCAAGGGTTACCGGGGCATTGCTGATGCCCGACGTTGCAACATTGCTTCCCTGATACAGGATAGTGGCACCGGCAGGAACATTGCTGAAACTAAGATTGACCCTTTCGTTATTCGCAGGTTTCACATTAATAACAAAACTGATGCGATTGACCTGAGTTTGACTATCAGCCATTTCAACATCTAATTCCGGGGCATCGGTAAAACCTTCGATGGTGAAACTGAGAGTCTGATCAACGCTGGCGCCATGTTCGTCCGAAACCTGGTAACTAATGGATAGAACTTCTGACTCTCCATTGTTCAGACTGTCGAAGTAGTCAGGATTGATGGTTAGAGTGTTGCCGTTAACCGACCAACCACCCTTGCCGCTCTGCTCACTCACATTGATAGCATTCAGTATCGCTGTGCTATCCAGATCGCTGGCACCCGCTAGCAGATCTATAGTGAATGCCTCGTCCTCTTCGCTGACGCTGCTCATTAGCGCGGGAGCAATAGTCGGCGTATCGTTAGCACCTGTCACGGTAATCGTCGCTGTGGAGGAGGATTCACCTCCGTTGTTGTCGCTCATGCTGTAATCGACAACCACTTGTGCGCTTTCGCCTAGCCCTAGGTAGTCATAATCGCTGCCCGGTGACCAATCAATCTTGTTAGCAGCAATAGCGACTGTGCCGAAACCACTATTGATAGTGGCTTGATCGACAGTGTGGGTATCGCTTACATCAACATCGGTATCGTTGGCCAATACATCGATTGTTATGCCTGTATTCTCTTCCGTGGTACCTGTATCCACATTGGCCACTGGTCCATCGTTTGAACCGGTTACCGTCAGCGTCAGAGTTGAAGAATCGATACCTCCATTGTTATCGCTCATGGTGTAATCGATGACTACCTGCGCACTTTCACCAACCGCTAGATAGTCGTAGTCGCTACCCGGCAACCAGTCAATCTTATTCGCGACGATGGCAACTGTGCCGAAACCACTATTGATAGTAGCTTGATCTACGGTGTGGGTATCGCTTGCATCCACATCGGTGTCGTTGGCCAATACATCGACTGTTATGCCTGTATTCTCTTCAGTGGACTCTGCATCCAGAATAGCCACTGGATTGTCATTGGTACCGATAACTGTAATGTTTACTGTGGCAGTGCTGATATCACCATCAGCGTCTTCTATCTGATAAGTAAAACTATCGACAGCGGTTTCCCCAACGGCTAAATGCTGATAGCTGCCGCTTGGGTCATAATCGAAAGTGCCATCGGAATTGAAAGTGAGCGCGCCAGTTGGTCCAGAGACTAAGCTTGCAGCACGCAAATAATCGGGAATTTCATCGCCGCCGGCACCATTGTCAACGAGTACATTACCAGAGAGCGAAGTGTCTTCGTCGGTGGAGAAATGGTCTGGTTTCGCGATGATTGCTTCGTCTACAGGATTGGTCGAAACCCCGTCTACTGTCGTTTCGATACTTTCCCAGCCACTAGCAGCAAGGCCGAATGCATTGAAGCCGAAAGCCTGATCATCGGCTTCTCCGGAGCGTGCGTCAGTATGGTCTTCCAGAAATTGTAAATAAGCTGCGAGATCGTTTTGAAATGCTGGATCCAGCCATTCCGCTAAGGTGAGTTCTAGCTGTAGGGTATCGACACCCCAATTGCCATTGTAAGTATCGGTCGCTCCGGAGTTTTCTGCCACCACATAGTGTCCGGTGTCGTCGCCACCCCACCCATAGAGCGAGTCATTTCCGGCACCACCGTCCAAATAATCATTGCTACTCTCGCCGCTTCCTTTAGAGCCAGTTCCCTTGGAACCAGACCCTTTAGAGCCCTTGCCTTTGGAAGCGCTGCCTGCGCTAGCCCAGCTTTCCCAATACTCACCACCTGATTCTTTGCCTGAGCCTGAGCCGCCGCCTGAGCCGCCGCCTGATCCTTTGCCTGAGCCTGAGCCGCCGCCAGCAGGCGCACCCCAACCCTTCCCGGCTCCCTTAATTTTTCCGTCACCGAGGAGTATGTCGTCTCCGTCACCACCTAGGAGGGTATCGCTTCCGTTGCCGCCAGCAAGAATATCGTTACCGCCACCTCCTTCCAATACATCGTTTCCTTTGCCGCCATCAAGTAAATCGGCTTCGCCATCGCCATGGAGGCTATCGTCGTCTTTACCACCGCTTAGGACATCCATCCCAGCGCCGCCAAACAACCGATCAAGGCCGGCTTCTCCTTTGAGGGAATCGTTGCCGTCGCCACCTTCCAGAAGGTCATTACCCTTGCCTCCCTTCAGTTCATCATCAGCGCCCAGCCCGAACAATTGATCATCACCGCCTTTGCCTTCAATCTTATCGGCTGCTTCAGTGCCAGTGAGTATGTCGTTCTTTTTGCTACCCTTAATCTTGTTGCTAGCCATGCTTCTGCTTCCTTATTATAGGAATTTCTTATTTGTGAGTATTTATTCAAAACTCTGCGTATGCCCAGCTTAATTTACACACCGGCACTTGTAAACAACTACCACCTTCGTCGAATTACCATAGACAATCAGCTTGAAAGATAGCCAATATCCATCAACGGTATGTTAGGAAATGAGCTTCAATTTCATTCGCCGGAGCCCCTTTTTGATCTAAATTTACACAACAAGATGGCTGCGCAATTCTCCTATAAGCCTGAGAGCACAGCAGCATGACTAGAGACAGGGCAACTACCACACCAGCAATACCCATATCCCCTGTTCTCTCAACAAGAATAATATCCATTCTTACTATTGGACAGGGCAATGCAATTTCGTTTAGTGTAATTCGATGGCGCTTTCTGAAGATGAAATCAAATCAATTTGCAAAGATCTGCTCGGCTCGCAGCCGGATACAATTAGTTTCCCGGGAGGCACTTCGCGTGAATCCGTAAGGGTAGAGATCGCTGGGCGCGGACTGATCATTACTCGTCGGAAGAATTTACAGCGGGCCAAGCTGGAAGCTGGCGTACTGAGAATCCTCAATCAGAGAAATGCACCCGTCCCTCACCTAATCGCCTTCAAGGATAACTACCTAATTCAACAAGACGTAGGTAGAAACCGGCTAACCCAAGCCATGAATGCTAGTAGCAATCAGACAGTGCTCGCGCTGCTGGATTCAGCCTTAGGAAGCCTTCATTCAATACATCAGATTGGACGAGACAACAAACCGCTACAATCGACAGTGACTCTTGGAAATAAATCTGAATGGCTTGATACATTTGTTAGGTCAGCAGAGCGCTTGGGGGTGCAAATTGGCCAGCCCGCTCCCTCTCTCCAATATGACAAACTCACGGCCCTTTTAAAGGTAGAGCAGCCTCGATTCATCAAATGGGACGCTCGGCCTGGGAATGCAGTAGTAAGAGAGAACAATAAGGTTATCTGGATCGATTGGGAACACTGCGGTCAACGCCATCCGCTGGACGATGCGGCATGGCTATTAACCGATGAGTACACGCCGCACTTGGAAGAGGCTGAGGCTGATTTGCTTGCTAAAATTTGCGATTCTTTTGGCAACGGCCTATCCAAAGAGCAGGCGCAAGAGTATTTATACGTTTATGGCACCCTGCATTCCAGTATTAGGTTGGCAATGATCCTACGCTATCATGCTAGAAGCGGCTGGCGTGACTATAACCAATGCCTGGAACTCGATACAGTTGGAGTGGTAAGAGAGCTGGCGCTCAGGGTAAGCAAGCGAGCGGCATGCTGGAGTAAAAAATCGCAATTGACTGAGCCTCTGTCTCCCTGGTTCGAAGGCTTGTTAGCAACACTGTAGCTACGGCTAGAATATTTTAATCAATACAACTAGTGAGCGTCGTCGGCCACTTTCGCGCGGGGCCGTCACAGAGCTGGTTAGCTCTGCCATTCAGTCAGATCTCTATTGCGCTCACTAAAATAATGGATACAGTCAGTACCCGAAAATTAGTTACCTAGGCAAAAGCCTTAGAAAATAACTGCTCAAGACAACATGCGCACCTCGCACTGGGGGAACGGGATGGAAATATTTGCTTCACTCAGCGCATCTTTAATCGCCTGATTCGCAGCAAATCGAATTTGGTGGAATCTTTCGGTTTTTGCCCAAGCACGTATCGCGATATTGATCGCGCTGTCGCCAAACTCATCGATACCGATCTGAATTGCGCGCTCCTCACTCAAGCCATCCACCTTGGCAAGCTTCGCCGTGATGGCCGCTATAGCCGCATCGGTATCGCTGTCGTAGGCGACCCCAATCGAAAGCTCCAAGACTGTGTCTGTGTGGGAGTTATGGAGGATTTCTCCGACTATGTGCTTGTTCGGAATTAGAATCAGCTCTTCATCCTCATTACTTAACAATGTGTAGGCGAGATGAACTTCCTTCACTACGCCAAACACGCCCTCAATTCGGATCGTATCGCCCACCACAAACGGCCGACTAAAAATGATGCTAAGGCCCGCTCCGTAGTTTGACAAAAGGCCTTGCATCGCTAAACCAGCACCCAAGCCTAAGGCACCGACCGCAGCGAGGAATGGGGTAACTTGTATTCCGAGTTTCGGCAGCGCGATAAGAACAGCACTGACGATGATGGCGATACGGGCAGCACTGGCAAAGAAGCGGCTAAGGGTTATATCTAGCGATTTCTTGCTGCAAAGAGCCAGCACCAAGCTACTTACCCACCTGCCGACGAAGACACCTAATACCAGAACGAAAAGCGCGCCTAGTATCTGGAAGCTGTATGTGACCATATACGTCACAAACATGTTGTAGAGGTCGGTCACTAACTCCAATTCTTCTTGTCCCATAATCTTTATTCTCTGTTGCTGATTAACTCGCGTATCATGTGAGTCTCGTATTCTGCCACGTCAACCCGCGCAGGCAAACAACAGGCTTCTCTATCTCAGCAAGAATCTCCCCATGAATTCAGACATCGACGAAAACTCAACGCAGGATGAAGGCATGGCGATGCTTGAAAATCGCCTTCGCAAAAATCAGCGGATACTAGGAAAATGGGCGCGACAGCAGGATATCGAGTGCTTTCGTGTGTACGACCGCGATCTACCGGAGTATGCATTCGCTATCGACTGTTACGGGGAATACGTGCAGATGGCGGAGTATCAGGCTCCGTCGGAGATCAGCGATGAAAAAGTGAACGCAAGACGAGAACAGGCCATCGCGGCCGTTCAAGAAGTCTTCGGGTTAGCGCGTGAAAATATTGTGCTGAAATCCCGCAAACGTCAGCGCGGCAGCCAACAATATGAGGTTCTGAGCCAGAGCAAATCATTCTTTGTCGTGAACGAGGGGCCCGCTCGACTCTGGATAAATTTAAAAGACTATCTGGACACCGGATTATTTCTGGATCATCGACCGATACGCCAGTTCATTCGCGAGAATGCTAAAGGCAAACGTTTCCTGAATTTATTCTGCTATACCGCTAGCGCCAGCGTACACGCTGCTCTAGGTGGCGCCACCTCTACATTGAGCATCGACCTTTCCAACACCTATCTCGATTGGGCACGACGAAATTTTCTTCTGAATAAGATAGGCAGCAAAAATAATCGCCTGAAGAAGGCTGACTGCATCGACTATCTCAGCTCGAAATATGAAAAATTTGATTTGATATTCCTAGACCCGCCTACTTTTTCTAACTCGAAAAGCAGCAGCAACGTTTTGGATATTCAAAAAGATCACGGCACGCTGATCTGCAATGCCATGAACAAATTAGAGAGAGACGGCCTACTAATTTTCTCAACCAATAAGCTCAACTTTACACTAGAAAGCGAAAGCCTAAAGAAATTCGAGATTCGTGACTACACTAAATTCAGTCTCGGTAAGGATTTCCAGCGGCGCAAAATTCATCAGACCTGGCTTATCAGCCATAAATGGTCACCCCAGACTTACTAGTGATCAACTTGCGTTGCTGCAACTTGCGGCTTAACATCCATTCCATGAAAACTGCTATCAACATCACGCGTCTGCTTTGCCTCCTCCTGAGCCTACAGTCTGCTACCGCCCTAGCGCAAGAAACTAGCCTCTCTCAGCTTATCGGATCTTGGGGGGGGGCGTTGGTAATCGGCGAAGATGATCAAGGTCTTGTCTTCAATTTCTCCCTGCTAGAGGGCGAATACGCAGCTAGCATAATCAGCGATGGACTAGGCATCTATGGCATGCCTGCGGACAGAGTGAGCCTCAATGGACTCTCGCTCACAGTAGTGATTAGCAGACTAGATGTTGAATTCACCGGCACCTTGCGGTTCGACGAGGCGGGCGAGAAATTGCTGCGTATTGACGCAAACTGGTTTCAAGGAAGTGAGATGGTGCCGGTGGTATTGCGACCGGTTAAGTAATTGCTTAGGAGCCTCAGCTCCCTAGATATAACGACTCAGATTCCTATTCGCTCGCCCTAGCCGTTCTGACAAGATTTTTACGATGTAGGTATGCAGCGCTGCAGTGGATGCAGGAAACCGTCGTGACATCTCCTCCAACTTCACTTTATCTAATCTAAACAGACAGGCGTCGCTTTCGATGCGCACACTGGCTGTTCGATTCTCGCCCGTATAGATAGCCATCTCACCCAAGATTGCACCGGCTTTGTACTTGCGCAATATCCGCTCTTCCTGTCGAGGTATCTTAAGAACCACTACCACTGTGCCAGAGCCGACAAAATACAGACTCTCTCCACTGTCGCCCTCTTTGAATAAATATTCACCTGCCTTTCTGTTCTCGACGTCGAAGAAATCGGCCAGCAATTTAACATCTGACTCTTCATAAGCAATTCGGCCGAGCACGTCGTGCAATTCCAGGGTTTTCTCTTCGTCATTCAGGTTGAGTTCTTGAAGTATGCGGCGCTCACACCAATCGACTGCCGTATCCAACTGCCCCTTGTAGTGCCTTTCCAATGGTTGATCGCCAAAAGTAAAGAAATCATGCTTGACCAATTGTTTGATCGATTTCTCGTCGGCGCTGCTAATTAAAATATGAAAACCAATTCGATCACTGAGCTGCGCTAACTTGGAGAAGGTTACAATTGCCGAGGTATCTAGCTGGCTGACGTGGTGAAAATCCAGCACGAGGAAGTCGAACTTACTACCCTCTAGCTCCATAATTCGATTGCGGATAGCCGTAACCAATTTATCTGCCGTGCCGAAGAAAATGAATCCCTGCAACACCATGATCAGTATCCGGTGTCCCTCTTTATTCAGTAACTCTCGCGTTTCGAGATCGCGCTCTACATTGCTAGCATGGTCGCTACCATTGGTTTCAATCTTAATCACACTAAGTTTCGAGTAGTTCACCACGAACAAAATAATCGCAACGAAGAACCCGAAAGTAACACCTTGCAGGATGTCGGAAAATATAATGACCACAAGAATGAGTATAACTACGACATAATCAGACAGAGGCAGTTCGTCACGCGCCTTCCACAGCCAGTCGATAAGAAATTCCAAACCAACATAAATAAGTAATCCGCCGAGAAGAAAAGTTGGCACCAACTCCATAAACTCGGTGCCCGCTAGAATTGCAGCTGCCACCAGGAGAGAATTGACGATGCCCATGAGCCTGTCTTTGCCGCCTAGCCTATCCACCAACGCGGTATCCGATGCGTCATGTACGCCAGGAAAACCACCCAGCATGCCATTCACCACATTGGTATAACCCATAACCTCTAGTTCATGGTCTGGATCCAAATCTTGCTTGGCAAGAAGCTCGATGCCCGAGACATCGAGCAAGAGCATCATAGAACAGAGAAGCGCCACAACTATAATGCCACCAAGTTGTTCCCAGATAGCTATCCACTTCACCTCCTGTAGATACTCCCAATGGAAAATCGGGATTAGCGTACCTGCAGATTCGATTATGGGCAGGAGGCCATTTTCCGCAGCTTGCTCACGGCTGATTCCGCCCATAGCCAACACCCCATAGAACAAGATGACTGACAATAACAAGATGCCAGGTACGGAGAGACGGTTATCCCGAAACATCTTGCCTATGATCAAGCAGAGCGCTAGCACCACGGCCGGAGTCACGAGCTGAATAAATTGGGGGTCAGTAAGCGAGCTAAGATTGGCCTCGCGGCCACTGGCTACGGTGAGACCACCCTGGATGAAGATGTAGCCGATGCCAGCAAAGAACCCTCCGGTAACCGGGTAGGGAATGTAGCGAACGAGGTTTCCGAGTTTCAAGCGACCTAATAACAACAGGAATAGACCTGCAAAAGTCGTTGTCACCATGATGGCGACAATGATTGTGGCCTCAGCACCGACCGAATATTCGGAACCAAAGCTGACATAGATACTGCTCACAATTACCGCAAATACCGGTATGAGGCCATTGCGAGGAGAGCAAACGACGGCTTTATAGCCACTAAACAGCGTGCCGCCTAGCCCAGTCACCAGCGTGCCGATCAGCAATATAGCGATACCCGGCACCATTAGCCGCGGATCAGTCTGAGCAAATAGCAATGCCGCAACAGACACGGCCACCGAGATGTTGACCAATGCAATTAGAGCGCCCGAGATAATATTGGCTATATAGCTAGACTGCATCTGCTTGTTTTATTATTTTGACGAAAGTTTGAGGATACTACCGGCTAGCGCTTGATACCAGCATGATCCCCCCTATACGGCCCTCTAAGACGACGTTAAGTACCCATGTTTTGCCATTTGTCATCAAAAAGAGAGTTCGCGCGTTAGTAATGGAGTAAATTGAACAAACTCACCGGCCAGTTGTCGTAGTTAGAGTGGCCTTCTCATTCTGAGACGGCCTTCAAAGAATGTGCGGCTCACGGGAATAAACTAGGACTACCGCCTGTCTTTGACAGTATCGCTACATTATAATTCTTAAATTCGGAGTTGCTAATTCGGATTTTTGGGATCTGGCAGTGCTAGTGCTTACGGGTCCTCACTAGGAATGTTCGCTGTGACTACTCACTCTATCGCTATCACTGTTTTTCTAACGCAGCTTCTACAGACAGGAACCTCATGAACACATTCCTCAGCATTCCCGCGAGACGCCTCGTAACCGCTATTGCCTGCTCCCTATTTTTGTTCACGTCTCCTTTTGCATCTGCGACCACGATTCTCGGAATGGATATCGACAAGGTTGCAGCCGACGCAGAATTCGTTTTCGAAGGCTCCGTAATACACAGCGAGACTCGCCAAGATAGCAGCAGCGGCATCATCAGTACCTACGTCACCTTCCAAATCAACGACATCATTAAGGGTGACTACTCCGGTGATTCAGTGGAACTTAAATTCATGGGCGGCGTATTCAATGGCCAGATTGTACAAGTCAGCGGTATGCGCATTCCGGAAATGACTGAACAGGGAATCTATTTTGTCGAATCCATGTCACGAGATTTAATTAATCCCCTCATCGGTAGGTCGCAGGGCCATTTTATTATCAACGACGACAATGGCACGCGCAGAGTCAGCACTGCTGGCAACCAGCCAGTGCTTGAAGTGCAGGCAGTATCATCCATTCCGAGCAGCATCAAAAAGCCGCTATCTGTTGCAGAAGGCAACACCGATGTTGCTGCCGGTGTTATGACCGAAGCGAGCCCAATCATGATCGAGCGCGCACTAACTGTTGAGGAATTCAAGTCACGGATTTCTGATCTATTAGAAAACTAGAGGGCCCGCTCTTGAGAATCGCCACCCTATTGTTAATTACCCTACTTAGTTCGAATTCTAGCCACGCGTTCGAAGTTTCTGAGAATTTCTGGGAAACTGGGCAGGCCGTCTTTCATGTTGGTATTAGTGGTAGCTCCCCCACAGGCGGCACTTGGAACGATGCTTTTAAAAGATCGATGGCTGCTTGGAGTGACGTTAGTGTCTTTGATTTCGTCGCGCTCGATGACTACATCGATCCCTGCATCAGTCGCGGGGAAGGCCTATTCGGCGACGAGTCGACTGGTGTCGATTTTGGCGCTACGGTATGTGGCAGCGAATTTGGTGAGAACACATTGGCAATTACGCTCACCGCAGGTCAGTGTCTGAACCCGCAATGTACCGGTGGCTTCAGCATCACCGATGCTGACATCATCTTTAATAGCAGCGAAACCTGGGATGTCTATACCGGACCATTGCGCTTTGATGGAACTAGCGAATTTGAACGCGTGGCTCTGCATGAGCTAGGCCATGCCTTGGGTCTCAACCACTCGAACGAAAATTCTGCGATCATGCGCGCATTCGTATCCGATACAAGTTCATTGCAGAGCGATGACATCGCTGGCGTTTCTTCTATTTACGGCGGAATTGATGTCGTGCAAGAGACAACGATTGCCAACATTTATGGCGTCACCCTCGTGGCTCCCGACAACGCGATCATCTCAGGGCCTAACAACAGCAACAACCTCAGCGGCACATTAAGTAGCAGCGACAATCAGCTAGATGGCAAGTCACTCGATCTGTACCAATACACCTTCGAGAATGATTCTTTAATAGACATCCAGCTTGATTCGCAGGCATTCGATCCTTTTCTCTATCTCGTTCGAGTCTCCGCCACGCAGGCCTCAATACCTAGCTTTACCTTTGTAGATGACAACTCGGGGCCGAGCAACAATGCGCGAATTACCGAGAATATTCAGGCGGGAACGTACTGGTTGGGCGTGAGTAGTGCGAGCAACAATGGGCAGGGAAGCTACGAAGTAGCTATCATCTCGAATACGAGGAATCCTCCCTCATCCTTCGAAACATTTACTTCGGTATATGGCGTAGATGTACTAGTAAACCCCAATTCGAACATAGACGGCAGCCTCAGCTCGACTGACTTCAAATTTAATGACAAATTCTTGGACCTTGTGCAGATTGAAGTGCTAACAACGTCTACCGTGAAGGTCGAGCTCAGTTCTTCTGCATTCGATACCAGTTTATTGCTAGTTGATATTATTAATAACGAGGTTGGCTCTCTAGCGCTGCAGAATGATGATGGTGGCAGTGGCACGAATTCTCGACTCGATACCACGCTTTCTCCCGGCACCTATTGGCTGGGTATAACCAGTTTCAATGCGAGTGAATCCGGCGACTACGACATCGCGATCACTCTGGTTATTCCCTAGAATTATCCCTAACTACTTAGTTAGATAGCTTTATCTAGATAACTCAATCCACCGCCATACGCACCATGGCGAGGCGCTTGGGCACCTGCCCCACGGGAATCTTCGTGATGACCTCCATTTTAATTGCATCCACTACGTAGGTAGCATTGTCACCTGCGGCTCCGATATACGCGCGCTTACCATCAGGCGTGAAGGTAATCCACTCAGGGTGCTGACCGACGAATACGCGCCCGATTTCTTTTAAGTCTGGGAGGGAATGGATATAGACATGGCTATAGACTTTACTTGTCGACCAGAGCGTCTTCCCATCTGGCGATACTGCCAAGCCATGAGCAGGGGCACCCTGCAATCCATCCAAATGAGCCTCCTCTCCTGGAACCGCAGGATGTTCGACGCGCGCTATCTCTTTTCTACTCTCGAAATCGACGACGGCGAAACCGTGAAACCCCGAGAGTTGCACAAAGATATTCTTCGTTGAACCATCGGCATTCGTATCAAATGTCATCGGCCGAATGCCCGAGCTCATCTCTAAATCCCATACCAGCTCATCCGTGCGCGTATCGATGACACTGATGAAACTGGTATGCACCGATCCGGCGACGGCGTAACGACTATCTGGTGTCACATAGACATTGTGAATTGCTCCCTTCGTCGACACTGTCTTTATATTTTTCATGGTGGCCACATCGATTATATCCACCGAACCTGGCATCTCCATGATCGCCACATAAACTTTATTACCGTCGCTGGTTACACCCAAATTATTCGGCCTGCCGCTAAGCGGTATGCGCCTCTTAACGCGCAGAGTCCTAGCATCAACTATATCCAGAGAGTGCATGACCTCATTGGTGATATAGATCTGCGAGCCATCGGGCGCGCCGACCACACCGTGAGGTATTTCTATATCAGATATGTGGCCAACCACCTGATTAGTCGCCGGATCGATAATCGTTGAATCATCTCCAGCCGCGTTCGTTTGAATAATTCGAATTGCGATACTGGAAGGCTCTCTCCTTGTTGTAGCACCAGCTACCCAGTCGGCCATGATCCGCCATTCAGGATCGAACCGACTATGGAAGTGCTTGCCACCGCCATGAAAGGGGTCACCACCCGCATCAGCAGAAAGCGGATGAGTTAAGAATCGGCTTCGTAGCGGATCTTCACCAGCTAGCACAAAGCTGCTCGCCGAATCGAAATTTAATTTTGACTGTTCGTCGCTCCAGTAGAGCTGATTCTCTTCCAGTGGCTGCAGCCTGAAATTACTACTGCGCGTATGACACTGAATACAGCGAACATTGCCTTCACGCTTGGAGAGGAAGATCGGCTGTACTTCATTCTTGAAATAATCGAAGTCCAGCTGCACTTCCTGCGCGAAGAGAAAGCCGGAAAAAAKCGCGGCGAATARGCTGCAAAACAGAACTCTCGTTCTCAATCTAATATTGGGCTTCATAGCGTGGCCTCGGTGTTTTAATCTATAACATTAACACTTACTTTTTATTAACTCTATCTACTCTAGCAGCTGCACTGTTCCTGCGCTAGGCAACAGTCTAAGAACAATCTATTACCAATGTAGCCACTGTAATTTCTTTCCCACTGAACCTAAATCTCGCTCCAGCGCCTCAGCAGATTCGTCTGAGATCGCTGAATAAATTGCAGAGCCTCCGAATCAGGCGACTCCTTAAGGATTCGGTCATAGGCAACACCTAGGTCGYGAAGAATCTCTCGCTTGCTCGCATCTTCCACCATGCTCTGAACCCAAAATACTACCGCCAATCTCTCCCCGCTCGTTACTTCCAATACTTGATGTCTACTGGTAGATGGGTAAATAAAAGCATCACCCCGCTCCAGTTTCACACGGGCATCACCAGATGCTGTGCGCACGACCAACTCACCACCCTGATAATCGGTACTATTACTCAGAAAAACAGTGCAGGAAATATCTGTGCGCATCGGCATTCCCATCGCCGTCATAATCGGGTTATCTATGTGCCAACCATAGGACATTCCTGTTTCGTACTTATTTAGTAGAGGCAGCGTCATACGACGAGGCAGGGTTGCCGCACGGAGCATAGAATGCGAATTCAGCGTGGTCGATATCATTTGCAAGAACTGATCACGCTGCGGATGCTGAGAAAAGTCGATCTGTAGATTCTTCTTCGCGGATTTAGTAGGACCTCCAGTCGTAGCCGTTCCATCGACAAATTGACTGCTCGCTATCAGCTCATCTACTAACTTGAGATTTTGATCATTGAGAAATTTTGGGACACGTAAATACATTACCCTCTCCTATTTCGGATGCGCCTATGAAGACTCTCTATGGGCCAATGTAGCCCGCCTCGTTTTCAATTCTCACTGTACTTTCGCCAACTGATTACCTGTTGTCAAGAACACGCATTCTAGAGCGGGCAATAAAAAAGCCGGGTGATGAAACTAACATCACTCCAGCCTTTTCAATTCTATTCGCCTTGCTTAGATCGATATCTAATCAGGCATTCTCGCAGCACGAATCTCAATCTCGATTAACCAGCCTGGGACAACCAAGCCTGCAATTTCCACGAAAGAACGAACAGGCTTCATAGCATTCTTATCGCTACCAAAGAACTGCTGATACCCTGCATTAAAACCAGCGAAGTCCAATTCTCCATCGGCACCGGACACGGCGAATGCGCGCACCTGAACGATATCTTCCAGAGACCAGCCTTGCGACTCTAGCGTCTCTTGAAAACGGCTAAATGTGTCGATTGTTTGCTGCTCCATATCGCCCCATGTGCCGTCGTCTTTTTGACGCGCACCGGAACCACTGAGATATAAGGTCTCGGCACCAGCTGGAATCATAATGTTATTGTAGAAGTTTCTGCCCTCGCCAGTTCGCACAATTTCTGCGGCGCTGGACACGGCAGCAATGCCCAAGACAACAGCGAGTGATGCGGCGATGGATATCGCAGTGAGTGGCTTCTTAAATTTAATCATGATTTTCTATTCCTCTTTTCTTGTTAAAACTAAAGCTTACTTATGATTTTTGTAACCTTGCCTCAGGCCTCGTTGCCTCTCTGGCAGCGTCTTTATCGCCTAATATGCGGGTAGTGATCATTCCTGTCGTTATCGCTCCATTCACATTCAATGCAGTACGCGCCATATCTATCAAAGGCTCGATAGAAATTAACAGTGCGACGATCGTCACCGGAAATCCCATCGCGGAAAAGACTACCAATGCAGCATTGGTCGCACCACCGCCGACGCCTGCGATACCGAATGAACCGATCGCGATTATTAATAGCAGGCTAACTATGAAATTGAGATCGATGTCTACACCCATCGTAGGCGCGACCATCACCGCGAGCATTGCTGGATAGATTCCCGCGCAGCCGTTTTGACCTATCGTCGAACCGAACGAAGCGGCAATATTGGCAATTGGTGCGGGCACATTAAGTTCTTCTATCTGTGCGCGAATCGTCAGAGGAATAGTTGCAGCGGAACTGCGTGTGACGAATGCAAACGTGAGAACCGGCCACACTTTTTGGAAATAAGTTTTAATGTTCGCGCCCAAACCAATTATGATCACAGCGTGTACCGTGAACATGAGGGCGATAGCTATATAAGATGCGATTACAAAGCTGATCAAGTTCATGATGGCGTTACCATCGGATGTCGCTATCACACGAGTCATCAAGGCCAGAACACCGTAAGGAGTCAGCGCAATAACAATCTTAACGAGGCGCATGATTATCGCCTGCAATGTGTCAACTGCGCCACGGATGCGCGAGCCCTGCTCGGCGTTATCTTCCGCCACCAACAACGCGGCGATACCAAAAATAAGGCCGAAAACCACAACACCAATGATAGACATGCTGCGCTGTCCAGCTAGGTCCGAAAAGATGTTGGTGGGAACGAAACTAACGAGGGTTTCGGCAAAGCTCAGGTCGGCAATACTACCCTGTCTTACTTGCAATACTTCTGCCCGCGCCATCTCTCTAGCACCGCCGACTAGATCGTCCGCATTCAATTGGAACACTGTAGCCATCATAATGCCGATAAGCGCGGCGATTACCGTGGTTACCATCAACGTTCCAACCACCGTGCCACCAATCTTTCCTAGCGACTTGATCTCTTCCACCTTCAGGACGGCGGCGATCATGGTAATTAGAATAAGCGGCATGATCATCATGCGCAGCAGAGCTACGTAGATGTTCGCGATTACATTCGTCCATTCTAGCGTGGCTCCCATGACCTCGGGGTTGGAGCCGAACACGCCCTGCAGATACAAGCCGAACACACTGCCACCGACAAGGCCGAGAAACACGCGCCGAGAAAGCGTAAACGCTTCATTCTTAGCGAACTGATAGAGCAGGCTCATTAAAGCCGTGAAAAGAATCAAGTTTACTACCGCGATAATGGGCATTTGTGCAGCTCCTAGTGATGGCGCCACCCAGTCTAACGGGAAAGCTTGTTGATGTAACTCCCTACATTGGCACAATGTATTCTCATTCCGCCAAATCAGAGTAAGCCCTAAGAGGCTCAGGGAAGGGGATCGCCTCAGCCCTTTATTTTCGTGGCCTCCCACGCGATCATGCTAATATGGAATACCCCTCAATAGTAAAATTCGGAGGCCACCTTGGCTTTATCTGACCACTACCCTGACCTGATCTGCAACCTCCCCAAGTACAGCGGCCGGTTCGATGCGAGAAAATTGTCTGCCAATAATTGTGACGTATTGTTTGCTACCTACCCTGCCGGCACCGTCATCGAACCGCATCGGCACGACACCGACAATGTTGGCGTGATTACCAAGGGAGAATTGCTTCTAACTATGGACGGCGCAACGACAATCATCTCAACTGGTCATTGGTACCACGTTCCAGCCAATAAAGAGCACAGTGCCGAGTTTCGAGAAGACAGCTGTGAGATTGAATTCTGGTTTACTGAATAAATAATGCATTCGGTGTTACTGCCGTGATCAACCCCAATGAGTAGATACTGATATCGGGAATGAAATAGTGCTGCGAACGCAGAATTAGAAGTCGAATATTGCAATTAAGTACCTAGGTGGGCGAGCCTATTTGAAATAACTCGCGAACTCCTTGGCCGCAATTCCTCCCCTTTTCACCAAGAAAAAACTGCACACTAAAATTTGGTAACGAGCAGCATTCTAGCCGCTGGTTCCATACCCCGCTCAACAAGAAACATGATACACATCAAGAAACCCCTATTAACAGCCCCTCTTGACCTCTAGCTGCGGCAACGTGTCGCAGGCGCGTGACTGTTTGTAGATCGTCATAACGGTATCCTACAAAGAATAACTATTCGGTTTAGGAGACGTACCATGAAAGCAGCAATTCCAATTTTGGGCCTAGCATTTTTCCCCCTCATTGCACCCAATATTTCGCTTGCTCAAGCACCACAAAATATTCGAGAAATAGTCGTGGTTGGAGTGCAAGACACTCACACCATCGTCACCGATGACACGCTCGTGGCCCCGGCGGACACAGCACAAATGCTGAGAATGATGCCTGGTGCGAATATCAATAAGAATGGCGAACTAACGGGTATTGCCCAATATCGCGGCATGTTCGGTGACCGCATTCAGGTTTCTGTGGACGGCGCACAAATAAGCGGTGCTGGCCCTAACTCTATGGACGCACCATTATCCTATGCACCTGTTGCCTTACTGGAGTCTCTAACAATCAATAGAGGTATAACTCCCGTAAGCGCGGGCCAGGAAACTATCGGTGGTTTCGTGAAAGCAAAAACCTATAGCGGCGAATTTACCAATTCCAATGACTTCTCTTTCAATGGCCGCGCTTATTTCGGCGCGCAGTCGGTGAATGAAGGCACCGTCGCTAGCGGCTTCTTTTCCCTAGCCAACCGCAACCATATCTTTCGCAGCTTCGTGATGAACGAGAGCGCCGATGATCTCGATTTCCCGGGCGGCACTATCGCACCAACGCAGTATGAGAGAGAAAGATTCGATCTGGGTTACGGTTACAAAAAAGGCGATCATGAATTCAGCGTCGATTTTGCCCGCAACAATACCGGTGATGCAGGCACCCCAGCCTTGCCGATGGATATCCTATCGATAGACAGTGACTTATTCCGTTCCCGCTATAACTGGACCAGCGGAGATTACAGCGTCACCGCCGAACTATTTGGTAGCGACAATTCACACGATATGACCAACTTCCGCCTACGCAGACCTCCACAAAACGCTACCACGATGGCGGCGGACCCCATGCGTTTTCGCCAGACCTATGCCGTAAGCGACAACGTTGGCTTTTCCCTTAAGCTGGAGCAGTTCGTTGACAATGGTTCTTGGCAGTATGGGCTCGATGGATATTTTACCGAACACGATGCCGAAATCACCAATCCAAATGCGGCAGCCTTCTATATCGACAACTTTAATGGTTCGAGCCGAGATGTTTTGGGCGTATTCGCCGAACGCAGCCTATCGCTAAGCGACAGCCTGGGGCTTGATGCAGGCGTTCGCTTCAATCGCGTCAGCACCGATACTGGAAATATATCTGCGAACCTAAATCCAATGAACATGATGGCGGGCATGCCCGTCATCATGGACAATATGGCTACCATGCTCGCAAACCAATTCAATAGTCAGGATTTGTCGCAGCAAGACAATAACGTCGACTGGTTTGCCCGCTTCAGCTTTGAAACAAACAACGATTTCACTTGGTATATGGGTGCAGCGCGAAAGACTCGTTCGGCCTCTTATCAGGAACGCTACCTCTGGATTCCGATGGAATCGTCTGGCGGCTTAGCGGATGGCAAGACCTACATCGGAACTCCAGACTTAGACGCCGAAGTAGCCCATGAATTAGAACTAGGTTTCGATTGGGAAAACGGCGACTACAACATCTACCCGAGGTTCTTCTACAAGGAGGTCTCCGATTACATTCAGGGCACGCCAACCACAAACATGACAGCCAATCAGTTTTCCATGATGATGGCGAATATGGGTATAGGGCTGCCAAATCCACTGCAGTTTACTAATACAGACGCTAGTTTCTACGGCATGGATGTCGAGTCAGATTTCGCGTTAAGCGATCGGCTTACACTGAGAGTAGTAGCCAGCATGGTGCGCGGCAAGAGAGATGACATCAACGATGATCTATACCGCATCTCACCGGACAATATTATCCTCGCTCTGAACTACAGAGGAAATAACTGGATGGCCTCACTAGAAAGCCTTAACTATGCAGATCAGGATCGCATTTCTGCCACAAATGTGGAGCTAGAAACTGATGGCTACTCGATTGTGAATTTATCAGCTCTCATCAACGTTACTGATACTGCAGAGCTGCGTATCGGTGTTGAAAATTTACTTGATGAGGAATACCTCGATCATTTAGCTGCCTATAACCGTGCCTACAATCCTGACATAGCTATGCGCTCACGCATGCCGGGAATAGGTCGCAACTTTTATGGCCGAATGATGTGGTACTTCTAAGCTTTGCTATTGAAACCTGAGGTGCCGCAGATAAGGGCGGAGCAGAGATGCTCCGCTTAATACTGATTGAAATGGAATTACAGAAATGCTTTTAGGGAGCAAGACTCGATCTAGCCTGAGTGCCCCAGTGACCGTCCATCTTCGTGACTATATATAACGATTCATAGGTCGCGAGTACTTCGTTATCGCTATTGAAGCGCTGGAATACCGTGGCGATATGCACCTTCTCCGACGAAACCAAAACCACGTCTCGC
>JAESUT010000217.1 GCA_016762995.1 Gammaproteobacteria bacterium
TGGGACAGCAGGTCGGTATCATCATCAGCACGAATCCGGATATACAGGTTCTAGTAGAGGGTGATACAGATGCAGGATGGGGCGCCATGGTGAATTTGATCACAACGCTACAGGCGGCTGGTGTCGCAAACCCTAATTTTATTACACAGCCCTTGGGTGATATCTAGGGCGCCTCTAATGAAGCCTATGACCACTCTGGCTTACAGCCGATTTTGCTATCAAGGGATTAATGAAAGGCACTTTTAACAATGTTGTGATCTACAACGGCTACCCGCTCTCGGTAGTGGTGGCCGTGACTTTTCACAGCGTAATTTTGGCGCTGCTATTGTATCTGCAAAGCGGTAGAAGCCCGGAGGCTTTGGAATTAGTCCAGCCTACCGTGGTGAAGGCGTTGCTGGTTCAGGAGAACCCGCAGGTCGCAAACGAGCGCAAGCGTTTAGAGCGTCGGCAGCAACAACAGAGGACTCGAGAGCAGGAGGTCGCGCAGCAAGCTGCCGAGGCGGAACGTCAGCGGCAGGAGCAGGCAGACGCGAGGGCAGAAGAGCAGAGGGTAGAAGAACAGAGAAAGGCGCGAGACCTAGCATCGTTGCGGCAACGTCAGGAACAGGAAAAGCTGGATGCGGAGCAACTTGTACGCGAGGCTGAGGAGCAAAACGAGCTTGAGGAAGAGCGGCGCAGGCAGCGCGAGTTAATAGAGGAGCAGCGCCGGAGCGAGGCTCGTGAAAGAGACAGACAACGGCAGATAGATGCAGCGGACGCTGCTGCTGCCGAGGTCGCCACCTCCGAATTCGAAATGGTACAGAGTGGCATGGCGATAATTCAACAGGCTGTGCAGAGTGTCTGGTCGAGGCCGCCGAGCGCTAGAAATGGCATGCGGGCGATCTTGCAGATTAGGATGTTACCGACAGGCGAACTGCTTGATGCTGTTATTACCCAGTCCAGTGGCGACCCAGCCTTCGACAGGTCAGCAGAGAATGCAGTTTACAGTGCGGCACCGTTCAGAGAATTACAGGCATTGCCGATTAATGTGTTTAATGAAAATTTCAGGTCTCTTTCACTGATATTCCAACCCGAGGATTTACTGAATTGAATCTACGCAAATCGCTATATGGCTTTCTAGCTGGCAGCTTGTGCCTGTTGTCTTTTTCCGTGAACGCGGAACTAAGCATTCAGATCACACAGGGCTCGGACAATCCGATTCCTATCGCTGTTGTGCCTTTTTCTTGGCAGGGCAACGGCGTATTGAGTGAAGATATTACGCAGATCGTTATGAACGACTTAGAACAGGTTGGCGAATTTAGCCCTCTGTCTCGATCGAACATGCTCAGCCTGCCTAGCGAAGAGCAGGAAGTTTTCTACCGCGATTGGCGTATCTTGGCTCAGGATTATCTGTTGGTTGGTAAGATCGATAGGGCACCTGGAAGTCAATTAGTTCAAGTGCAATACGAATTCTTCGACATCAATCGGGAGATAAAACTGGCAGGCGAAGTTCTAACTGGAAGTGTAACGCAGCTTCGCGACATAGCGCACGAGATCAGTAACGTGGTATTTGAGCAAGTTACTGGCACACGTGGCGCCTTTACCACTGAAATATTGTACGTGGTTGCCGAATACATCAGTCCTGAAAGGACGAACTTTCGCCTTGAGAAGGCAGACTACGATGGGCAGCGCGCTCAAATCTTGTTGGAGTCTGTAGAACCCATCATGTCGCCTAGTTGGTCGCCTACCGGGCTTGACGTTGCCTATGTGTCATTTGAGACTGATCTGCCGCGAATCTATATTCAGAATATCGCCACGGGCGGTAGGCAGCAAATTACCAATTATCCAAATTTAAATAGTTCGCCAGAATGGTCGCCAGACGGCACCAAGCTGGCAATGGTGCTATCCAAAGACGGTAGCCCGGATATCTATGTGCAAGATCTTACGACTAACCAGTTAACGCGGATTACGGACCACCCATTAATAGATACAGAGCCAAGTTGGACTGCCGATAGTAAATCTATTGTATTCATGTCAGAACGCACTGGGCAGCCGCAGATCTATCAGATCGAGCTGGGAGCAAGCTCTTTCAATGTAGAGCGGCTAACTTATGACTGTTTCCAATGTCTTAACGCCAAGTTTCTGCCAGACGGCGTAAACCTTGTACATGTCCGCCGCGAGACGCGTCAGGACCCAAATTATCAGATTGCGGTACTCAATATTGAAACTTTGAGGGTCATTACTTTGACGAACACCTCATTAGACGAATCTCCCAGTATTGCACCGAACGGCAGCATGATAATGTATGGCACGAAATTCAATGGAAGAGGGGTGCTAGATGCCGTATCCATTGACGGAACAGTGAGGTTCCGTTTACCATCCACGCAGGGTGATGTGCGGGAGCCAGCCTGGTCTCCGTTCCTAAATTAAGCAGTCTAGTGCAACAAACAGYAGGTTTTTTARATAACGATTTAAGTCTTTGGAGGACTCAGTCAGTGACAAAGCAAAGCRTACAAACAATTAAAATGRGCCTRATGGCTWTCTCAYTATTTGCCWTRGTGGCATGTAGTTCAACCAGCAGCACTGACGAAGACGCAATGGGCGGCGAAGGTTCTGCAGGYAGCGGTTCGTCGAATAAYGGCTCCGCGCGTACAAACCCAGGTTCTACCTCGGGCCAACTGTCTCAAGAAGAGATTAGAGCTCAGAATGCTCTGCGCCAGACTGTTTTCTACTTTGACTTCGATATCGCCGAATTTAAACCAGCAGACCGTGAGACTCTTTCTTTTCACGCCCGCAACCTTGCTGCAAATTCCAGCAGTCGAATTCGTCTCGAGGGACACGCCGATGAGCGTGGCACTCGCGAATATAACCTTGCCTTGGGCGAGCGTCGTGCAAACAGCATTCTGAACTACCTGATCGTGAATGGCGCTTCGCGTTCGCAGATTGAGGTGGTTAGCTATGGTGAAGAGAGACCTGCGCAAGTTGGCCAGAGCGACAATGCTTACAGCCGTAACCGTCGCGTAGAAGTCGTTGCCCGATAAGCACTTAATTACGTGGTAGTAACAAACTATGAATTACACCCTGAAGGCTGCAACGCGTAAGCTGCACATTTCCTTTTTTGCGTGCCTGCTTAGTTCATCCGTTTTAGCCCAAGGGGTTGGTTCAGTAGTCGAATCACAGCCCTTCACTCCAGGGCAAGCTCGTTCAAGCAATTCGGGCGCTATCTCCGGCAATAATAATGATGCAATGTTGCTACTGCTTGATCAGATTGGTGATTTGCAGACCGAGGTACAGTCACTAAGGGCTATGGTTGAGGAGCAGAGTTTCGAGCTGCGCAAAATGCAACGCGATTCTCTCGGTCGTTATACCAATGTGGATGATAGATTGAGTGGCCTCGAGTCTAACGTCTCTTCCGCTGCGCAGGTCGTAGCTAGCCGGACTACTCTTGGTGGCAGCACCTCGATTGCGCCGACTAGTAATGCAGTGCCAATCATTCAAAGATCGACTTCTATTACTCGTCCAGGCTCTGTATCTCAACCACAAGTACAACCACTTTCACCTACAATAATTCCGAACAGAGTTCCGTCCATACGAAACATTGGAAGGGGTACGCTAGAGCCCGCTGTACTCAGCGAACAGCAGTTATATCAGATGGCCTATGACTCGGTAATTAAGAGTAACTTTGATCTTTCAATTGCCGAATTCGATCAGTACTTGAGTATTTATCCCGAAGGCCGTTTCATCGCAAACGCGCACTATTGGAAAGGGCAGGCCTATCTCTACCTGAATAGATACAGCGAGGCGGTGGAGTCTTATGAGGTGATCGGAAATCAATATCAAGATTCGGCGAAGCTTCCTGATGCTCTCTACGGTCTTGCGCTCGCTTATGAGGGCATGGGAAGCATCTCTCAAGCAAAGCAGATATTAAGTGATATAAAGAGAAGATTCCCTAATACCGGTGTCGCTAACCTAGCGGATACCCGGCTACTATCCCTCGACTAATATCCCTCGACTAATTTAGTAACCAGCTTTCAGGACAAACTCGGATGCAAACTGTGCGAAGCGCAGTATGCGTGGCGGGATAGCCGCAGCTATTAATTCGAAGAGACATCAATCGATGAAGCCAACAAGTACGCTACGTATCACTGAGATTTTTCATTCGTTGCAGGGCGAGTCTAAGACAGTGGGCATTCCAACCGTTTTTGTACGTTTGACGGGTTGCCCGCTGCGCTGTGCATATTGCGATACCGCCTATGCTTTCGAGGGCGGCGAGTCCATGGAGTTGGGCGCTATAAATACCGTATTAAAAGAAATCGATTGCGACTATGTGACGGTAACGGGGGGCGAGCCCTTGGCGCAGCCAAACTGTCTGCCGCTGTTGGAACAGTTGTGTGATGCAGGCTATAACGTTTCGCTAGAAACTAGTGGAGCGATGCCGATAGAGCAGGTTGATAAGCGAGTCTCGATTGTCATGGATATAAAAACACCCGGCTCGAAAGAGGCTGATAGAAACCGCTATGAGAACATCGCATTCCTGAAGCCTAGTGACCAAGTAAAGTTCGTGATCTGCGACGAGAAAGACTATTTGTGGTCTAAATCTAAGCTTGATCAATACGAACTAGGAGCTAAGGTAAATGAAATACTTTTTTCTCCTTCGTTCGAGGAGATAGAGCCGGCGCAGCTAGCCGAATGGATACTAAGGGATAAACTAAAAATTCGCATGCAGATGCAATTACATAAACAAATATGGGGTTCGGTCGCGGGCAAGTGAGCCGCGATGAAGCGAGCATGACAGCACTTAGAAAAAACAGAGCAGTAGTCTTGGTTTCAGGAGGGTTAGATTCAGCAACCTGCCTTGCCATAGCTAGAGACCGTGGGTTCGAGTGCTATGCGCTAAGTTTTGACTACGGGCAGAGGGCAAGCAGTGAGCTCATTGCTGCACGGCACGTAGCCGAGGCTGGAAACGTGGTGGAGCACAAGGTCATCGAGCTAAATATGGCCGCCATTGGCGGCTCTGCGCTTACCGATACGAGCATATCCGTGCCTGTGCAAGAGTCGGAGGGGATTCCTGTAACCTATGTGCCTGCTAGGAACACGGTATTCTTGTCCTATGCCTTGGCTTGGGCCGAAGTGCTAAATGCGGATGCTATTTTCATTGGCGTGAATGCTCTGGACTATTCGGGGTATCCGGACTGTAGGCCTGAGTACATAGCGGCGTTTCAGACGCTTATTAATCTGGCGACAAAAGTAGGCGTTGAGGGCGCGGTAATCCACCTTGAAACGCCGTTGATCGACTTGACTAAGGCGGAAATTATTAGGACAGGCGCTAGCTTGTCTGTGGACTATGGTGCAACAGTATCTTGCTATCAGGCAGACCCCGAAGGTAGGGCATGTGGTCAGTGTGATAGTTGTCGATTTCGCTCTAGCGGCTTCGAAAAAGCAGAAGTAGAAGACCCGACTCGCTATCAAGAGTGAGAATCGTCTATTTGAGGGCAAAAAGTGTCCGTCATGACTTGTCTTTTTTTATTATGATAGTACTATGACGCCCTCTCATTGGGGCGTTAGCTCAGTCGGTAGA
>JAESUT010000218.1 GCA_016762995.1 Gammaproteobacteria bacterium
GCCCCTATTACAATTATCTTACTGCTCATAGGGCTTGCCGAGAAAACTTCATAATATTTTTAAGTATTTTGGGGTTTGAGTAAATATACAGTAATTCTAGTGCTCATATCAGTTCAGCACTCGATTGCAGGAATGCGATGGATTCAAAATTTAGTTGAAAGTAAATTCCGCACCTGCTTGAGGCGGACGGTGGAGGTTTCCAAGAATAAAAACGGGGCACTGATAACTTAGTAGCTTAGTAACCTAGCGAGTACATTTTGGCTGCGAAAATCTCTTAAGTTACAAAGTAATCAGTGTCCCCTTCTCTTGTGCATACACCAACAGCTAGCCACGTCTCAACCTGTACGGGATTCCCTCTAATCTAGGTGGGAATTGACGCAACCACCGATATTGCGAAAGAGTTAATCTACCAGACTTGCAATCCTTCAATCGCTCCCCTATTATCATATAAGCATTTTATAAGCTTATTACTTATTAACTTATTTTTTACTTATAATAAGCCAATGAATCAGATTGAATGGAAAAGCAAAGCACGTAAAGACCTCAAGCGAATCGACAAGGCTGAAAGGGTCAAAATACTTGATGCTGTAGATGGATTGGCTGATTTTTCCCGCAATCCGAATATTAAGAAGCTGGTCAATCACGGCTGCGATTACAGACTAAGAGTTGGCAATTACAGGATTCTTTTCAACCATGAGAGCGTAATTAAAGTGGTATCAATAGAGAGGGTGAGAAAGCGAGATGGGAAAACTTATTGAGTACACAGTTATAGAGCATGAGGGAAAGCCCTCTCAAGCGCTGGTCAATCACGACCAATTCATGGAACTACTTGCCCAAGTAAAATCAGCACCAACAGTCCCCCATGAAGTTGTAAAATTAGTCTATGGAGAGGAAGAATTGTCTCCTGTGAAGGCATGGCGGAAGTAKAGAGACATGAATCAGGCAGAGGTTGCCGGTGCTATGGGCATCACTCAAGCGGGCTATTCTCTAATGGAAAAGCCAGATGCTAACCTCAGAAAAGCCACCAGAGAAAAAATAGCAGAAGCCTTCGAGATTTCTGTAGAGCAGCTAGATGTTTAACTCTTCTTCTATGTAAATAAATGGGGTCAGAGTAAGAAATATGACTAACAGACTTAGTACGGCAGGCAAGGTAGCGGTTGACTCAATGAAGTTACTGCTGGGTATGGCCTTCATTTTGAGCCAACCCGCCTACTCGCAGTCAATTGATATCAGTGAACTGGTGAATCAATTCGAATCCGAGTCGAATGTTCTGAATGTGGATGCAGCAGTTTGGTCCAATGAGGGTGTTTGCTCGACGACATCAAAACTTGAAAACAACACTACCCTTACTCAGCGCTATCACGCGGCATCGATTTCGAAATTGTTTACCGCAATCGTCATTATGCAACTTCGCGACGAAGGGAAATTAAATCTGGACGACACGTTGGGTGTCTATTTGCCAGAATTTGAAACCAGCAAAGTTCAGATACAACATTTGCTCACCCATACATCCAGCATTCGAGATCGACAAAGAGCCAATGGCCGGACAAGTGTTGCAGAAGTAGACGAATATATTCAGAAACTAGCCAATCGACGCTCAAGAAATCCGGGTGAGCGCTGGCGTTATGCAGATGCAAATTTCAACCTGCTAGGGCGAATTATTGAAACTTTGAGCGGAGCAACATTCGCCGATGTGATGAAAGAAAGATTGTTGGAGCCACTGCAAATGTTCGACAGTAGTTTTGATATCAGCCTGACACCAGAAGATGCCAAAATTGTTGCGTATAGCAAGCGCGAAAGAGCTTATAACCACCCCTGGGATTTAGCATTTTTACCAAGCTCCGGCTTACAAACAACCGCTGCTGATCTTACAAAATTTGGTATGGCGGTACTTGATATCGTTGCAAGCCCAACAAACGATTTTTTACTCAAAGAGTCATTGCTAGAAATGACAGAAGTTCAATTGGATACCAATTACGAGGGTGTTGGCCAGGGACTAGCTTGGCAGATAGTAGAAACGAATATTGGGCTGCAGTGGCGCCATGCTGGTGGCGAAGACGGTTTTGAGAGCTTGATTACGATTTATCCTAATGCAGGCATTACGATTGCCGTACTCGGAAACCAGAAAGACTGGCCTCGATTTGAACTCGAAAGAGAATTACGAAATGCAGCGAATGCAAACCTATTAACTTGTTTGAGTGACTAAACTCAGTCGAGGAAACCGGGGTCAGTAAATGCACAGTGCTGACTGTTTACTGACCCCTTTTATTATGTCCCTGACTTTTTAGGGCAAGAACTAAAAGCCCGCGAGTACTGCCTTCGCATCATCACTAGCCATGTGATTGAATCCTAGAACGACAGCTGCCAGTGCTTTCAAATCATCAGAAGCTCTTTCATAGTCGATTAACATTTCCATCGAAGCCTTGCCCTCAGCGTCAGGCGCATGCTGAATATTGCTAACCGCAGTAGCTACCATCTGCAAACCTCTACCCGAATTTTCATCGGCAGCAATGCTCATAAGCTCCGCCTTCTGCTCATCAGATGGAAAATGATTCATTCCGGCCAAGATGTCGACGATGGTTTTTTGAGCACTAGCCGCATCGGCCAATGCGAACTGAGAAAAGAGAGCTATTGAGCCAACAGCCAATAGTTTTGTTAATTTAGTCATCGTTCTGTTCTCCAAAATACATACTAGAAATAGGGTTGTTCGTCGGCAGTGTACTCCAATTCGGCTTATCTGGGGACACTCAGCTTATCTGGGGATACTCACAACTTAACAAGGAAGGAATATGGTCAGGGTAGTATGATTTTGGGGTAGGAATTACCCGACCAAGTTACTCTCATATCCGTCCCCTTTGACACCCTAATAGACAGGCTGCTTTTGCGCTATACTGCTGAGCGACCCCGCCTCCCCTATTAAAACTATGCCTTTGCTTCCCTCCAGTATTCAGCTGCCGGTTACCGAAATCCTCGAAGAGTTGAAGTCAGCTCTCAACAGCCACCACGAAGCCATTCTGCAGGCGCCGCCCGGCGCCGGAAAAACCAGCCTTGTACCGCTGGCACTGGCAACTGAACCCTGGCTGGGCCACAAGAAAATCTTGATGCTGGAGCCACGACGCCTTGCAACCCGCGCTGCGGCGCACCGGATGGCGGACCTGCTTCACGAAGCCGTGGGCCAGACCGTGGGGTATCGCATGCGACTTGATACCAAGGTTTCGTCTTGTACAAAAATCGAAGTGATTACAGAAGGCATCCTCATCCGCATGCTTCAGGAGGATCCCTCCCTCGCCGATGTGGGGCTGGTTATTTTCGACGAGTTTCATGAACGTAGCCTGGACGCCGATTTAGCGCTTGCCTTGTGCCTGAAAGGAAGGTCCCTGTTCAGGGAGGACGATCCACTTAAAGTGCTTATCATGTCGGCAACACTCGACAGCCACAAACTGGAAGAACTTACCAAGGCGCCTGTTATTCGCAGCGAAGGCAAACAATATCCTGTAGACATCATCTTTGGTAAATCAAGCGCGCCTAAAGACTCCATCCATGACAAGACTGTTACGGCAACTTTAAGGGCATTAGCTGACCACCCCGACAGCAGTATTCTGGTATTTCTCCCTGGCCAAGGCGAAATCAGGAGAGTGGAAGACTCACTTGCTATAGAGCTGATGAGTCGAAAAATCAGCGACGTGCACCTGCGAACTCTCTATGGCAACCTTTCCCTAGAAGCACAACAAGCCGCCATCGCCCCGGTACCAAACCCAGGTGAGCGAAAAATCGTGCTCGCCACCAACATAGCGGAGACCAGTTTAACTATCGAAGGCATAGATGTTGTCATCGACTCTGGATTCGCCCGGGAACCTGTCTTCGATCCGGCATCGGGCATGACACGGCTGCATACTCGGAAGATTTCCCAGGCGTCGAGCACGCAAAGAATGGGACGAGCCGGGAGATTACGCCCTGGGAAATGTTATCGGCTCTGGTCAAAAAGCCAGCAAGATCAGATGGCTCCACATGCAACGCCGGAGATACTAAACGCCGACCTCACCCCGGTTGTACTGCAACTTTACCAATGGGGCATCAATGACCCCGCGGATCTCGCCTGGCTGGACCCACCCCCAAACGGTCCTTGGCTCCAAGCCGTAGCGTTGTTGATGAAACTCGGCGCGATAATAGAAAGCACTAACGGCCTACGGCTAAGCGATCACGGCATCCAGATGGCGGGCCTTGCCGCTCACCCCCGCCTTGCGCACATGCTGATATGCGGCCAATCGATCGGGCAGGCAAGCACCGCCAGTCTTCTTGCGAGCGTCCTGTCCGACCGCGATCCCTTCACTCGGGACACGCCTGACATGAACGAGAGACTGGATATCCTGCTGGGAAAATCAAAATGCCCGAATCAACATCGCCCCTGGTTTCGTCGTTCCCATCAACTCGCCGAACAGTTCAGTACGCAAATCAACAGGCTAGAAATTGCGGCGCGCACGCAGCCACTCAAGAGCCATCAAGTATTGGGGTATCTCATTGCCTGTGCCTACCCTGATCGAATTGCTAGGCGTCGGCATGCTGGCGGTTTTCAACTATCGAACGGTCGGGGGGTAAACCTTGCAGGAAACCATGCCCTAGGAGAATCGAAGTGGCTGGCCGTCGCCGAAGCCGGCGGAAAGGCGGCAACTAATTTGACATTCACCGTAAGCGACATGATTCAATCGGCGGCTACTTTGGATCCAGCGCTCTTTGAATCATTGCTTGCAGAGCTGGTTGTAAACAACACCGTCGTCGAGTGGGACAGCAAAACTAAGCGTTTCATTGCCGAGAAAAGACAACAGATCGGCGTACTGATTTTAAGCAGCAGCAAGCTGTCGAAGGTCCCCACTGACGCCAAGATCGAGGCCCTCATAAAATATGTGCAAACTTCGGGGCTGGACACCTTGCCTTTCACCGCGGAAATTCGACAATGGCAGGCGCGCGTCGAACTCGTCCGAACCACTACCGGCAATAAGGCCTGGCCTGAGGTGTCCAACGAACACCTGTTGGCTTCTCTTAACGATTGGCTAGCGCCGTATCTCGAACCTATCAATCTGCTAAGCCATTTTAAAAAACTTGATTTAAAATCAATACTCGCAGCGCTACTGACATGGGAACAAAGCCAACAACTCAATGTACTGGCGCCGCAGCGAATGCAGGTGCCTTCCGGTTCCAGTTACGCGCTTGATTACACAACAGCACCGCCGGTGCTCGCCGTAAAACTACAGGAAATGTTTGGATGCGTTGAGACACCCGCAGTCGTCAATGGCCGGGTAGCGCTCATTGTCCATCTGCTCTCTCCCGCCGGCAGGCCAGTACAGGTCACTCAAGACCTGGCTGGGTTCTGGAATACGTCCTACACGGAGGTCAGAAAGGAAATGAAGGGGCGCTACCCCAAACACTCGTGGCCGGAAGACCCGCAGCATGCCGTCCCGACAAGGAGAACAAATAAGCGGGTTCAGGGTAAAATACAGTAGTTCCATAAACGGGGTTAGAGTAAATATACAGT
>JAESUT010000167.1 GCA_016762995.1 Gammaproteobacteria bacterium
GGCAGCAGTGGGCCGTTCGCGCCAGCTGGATCAACCACGTAATTAACCGCAACGTTCCGCATAGTTGCCGTCAGACGGGTGTTTGTTGACCACGGTTGGAATGGAATACCGACAAACTATAGCGCCTTTGCTGTTGCGAAACAGCACAGGGTTAACCCAGCCTGAGACATTTTACCGGATTCTCGTTGCGATGCGGGGCGCGTCACGTCATTAAGGCCCGCGATGGCAAAGCAACTCGATTATCATACGATCCGCGAAATCTTTTCTCGGTTTCAGGCGAAATACCTTTTCTAGAATGTATGCCTGAGGTCTGGGTTAAGCCCCTGTTTTTCGTCCGTGCCCAACAGATTATCGCCGAGTTAGAGGGTTCGTCAGAGGACGTTGGTCCAGATTGGACTTGTGCAGCTTGTGGGGAATCCAATCTAAGTAATTACTTTGTTTGCTGGAGCTGTGAAAGCAGCCAGGATAGCAGTCATGAGAATAGTCTGAGTAATCAATAAACATGCTAAAAATATTCACCCTACTCAGTGTGCTCATTGTTCTGCCCTCATCATTAGTGGCTGAATGTGTTGTACTTCTGCATGGCTTAGGCAGGCTCTCGAATTCTATGTCGGAGCTGCAGACTAAACTGGCACCTGCAGGCTACAGCGTGGCGAATATCAAATATCCATCGCGTAGTCACACTATCGAGGTGCTGGCAACGGACGCGATAGGGCGCGGTCTCGCTCAGTGCAGAAGCGGCGGTGTAGGGAAAATTCATTTCATCACGCATTCCTTGGGCGGCATATTGCTGCGTTACTATCTCTTGGAGAACACCATCGATGAGCTGGGCCGAGTCGTAATGCTCGGGCCGCCGAATCAGGGTAGCGAGATCGTAGATGGCTTATTGGCAGTTCCGGGTTTTGGCTTTATTGGCGGGCCTGCAGGTGTGGCATTGGGAACGGGAGAAGGCAGTATCATAGGTAGCTTAGGCCCGGTTGAGTTCGATCTCGGGGTCATTGCCGGCAGCACGAATATCAATCCGCTAGAGTTCCTGTTTATTGCGGGGCCTAGTGATAGTATCGTTTCGATAGAGAGCACCAAGGTGCAAGGCATGAATGCGCACAAGGTCTTGCCGGTAACCCATACATTTATGATGCGAAACAACGAAGTGATCGAGCAGGCAATTCATTATTTAAAGACGGGCTCCTTTATTCCTGAGCCTGACTATGAAAAGCACGATGGCTAATATGACTGCCAATAGCATTCCCAATACCTCTGTTAGTGTTCATCCAAACCAAAGCTCTTTGGCAGTTGAGCTTGGCCTCGATGTAGCTACGCTAAGCTCTGCCGAAGCGGTAGTCGACGCAATAGAATCTGCACTAGGCAAGGCGGCCGAGCAGGAGTGCGCTCGCTGGTTCGCGATCAGTGTGCTCAAACATTTGCGTAAAGAAAATTGGGCTACCTTGAGCGATAGCGATCTTGATGACGGCACACTAATGAGGCTAGTCAAAGATTGTTTGACTGTTAAAGGGTTCTCCTCATCGTTACGCACAGTCACTAAAGATGCTAGGAGCAAGTTCAGAATAGTGGGATTTGCCAGCAGTAAGAAAATCAACAGGGGTGTGTTGGCGACTGGTACCAAGGCCTATAAAATTGCGGTCAACTGTATACTCGAAGCAGGGCTTGTTGAAGGAGAAACCAAACAGGCGCGCAACGAAACTCCGTTAAAGAAGGCAGTCGGCAAGCAGTCGGAGTCAAAGGTAGGAGTTGAGAAAACTGTCGTCGGGCGTAGGGCGAAACGCCGTGGCTACGTCGAGAATGAACCCGAAAGCAGGGTAGTTACTCTGGAAAAGACGCAGAGCAAGGATCAGGCTGCGCCCATGAGCAAACAAGAGTTTGCAGACTTAGATGCTGCATTAACTAAGAGCGACGTCGAAATAATTCAGCAGAACTGGGGGGATCACCAGCATGAAGATCGCTGGAGTCGTCTGTTGGGAATACTGGCAGGCGTGGGGTTTTTCGTATTCATCGCTTTGCTGTYCTTTTAAATTTCTTTTAAATTTTCTCTAAATTGCCTCTGTTTGCAGCGACTAAGCGCGTGACATGAATTTCCCCGTTACCGTGTTTACCTTTRTCACTTCACCTGGAGAGAGATACTCAGGTACTTGGATTTCCAGGCCGGTCGAGAGCATTGCTGTTTTGCTTCTATTCGTCGCCGATGATCCGGTCACTGCCGGTGGGGTATCGGTTACTTCGAGATTCACCGAYTGCGGTAATTCGATGCCTAGAAGATTGCCATCCATGATCAAGGCAACTATGTCTTCCTGTTGCTCTACTAAGTAATCTATCTGGCCAGTAAGCCGATCGGAATCTATCGCGTACTGACTGAAGTCTTCCATGTTCATGAAGTAGTAGGTGTCGCCGTCCAAATAAGAATACTGCACGCCGACGCGGACACAATCAGCTTCCTTTATGAGGTCGTCTCCCTTGAACGATAAGTCTAGTTTCTGATGAGTCTGCAGGTTGTTGAATCGGACTTTATAGAGCGTGGCCGCTCCACGAGAAGAGGGGCTCTTGCTCTCTGTCTGTTTGACGATATGTGGTATGCCATCGATGTCGACGATCATTCCTCGTTTAAGTTCGTTGGCTTTAGGCACGCTGCTTATTCCTTTTATGCTGGACTGTATCGTTATCTGCTGTTGTTTTATTGAGGTTTGACTTGTTGTCGCGAGGCAATAGTAGCCACATGCTCAATAGTGTGGGGAATTTACAGAATAGCAGTGCTCCTGTAAATAGCGTCGCGTTAGTCAGCAGTACGGCACTACAATTTAGCGATAAGGCTTTGAATAGTAGCTATTTTCAACCATAATCCGGAATCCTAAAAAAGCATTAAGGCACGGCAATGACAGAGCGCATCACAGAAGTCGACAATCTTCATATTATTGGCCATGAGGAATTGGCCTCGCCAGCGGCACTCAAGAGTGAGTTTTCTCTAGAAGGCAAGGCGCTGGAGACGGTACAAAATGGCCATCGCTCGGTCAAAGGCATTCTCGAGCACAGCGATCCGAGGTTGATCGTCGTCGTTGGGCCGTGCTCCATCCACAGCCCCCCCGAGGCGCTTGAATACGCGCGGCGTCTGAAGACTCTAGCAGATGAGTTGTCGAATGAGTTATTGATTGTGATGCGCGTCTATTTCGAGAAGCCGCGAACAGCTATTGGTTGGGAAGGGCTAATCTATGATCCGCATCTCGATGGCAGTCACAAGATCGACCACGGCTTACGTATCGGTAGACGTCTGATGCTGGATATAGCCGAAATAGGGCTACCTATCGGCATTGAGGCGTTGGATCTAATTACGCCACAGTACCTGCAAGATTTAGTTAGTTGGACGGCGATAGGTGCGCGGACTACAGAATCCCCGACTCACAGAAAACTTTCTAGCGGTATTTCATCGGCGGTTGGGTTCAAGAACAATGTCGATGGTGGGGTGATGGTGGCGATAAACGCAATTCGCTCGGCATCCGCAACAAACAGTTTTATCAGTGTGACAGAGCAGGGTAAGGTTGCCATGTTCAGAACAGGGGGAAACCCGCATTGCCATATTATTCTTAGAGGGGGCAAGTCACCCAATTATGATGCGGCTAGCGTAGCGGCCTGCGAAGAGGAGTTGCAGAAGGCAGGTTTGGCAGAGAATGTCATGATCGACTGCAGTCATGGCAACTCGAACAAGGATCACCGCAATCAGAAACTGGTTTTGGAAGAGGTTGCGCAGCAGATCAACGATGGCAATAAGTCTATCATCGGCGTTATGGTCGAGAGTAACCTGGAGGAGGGCAATCAGCCGATTCCTGACGACCTGGATGATTTGAAATACGGGGTATCTATTACCGACGCCTGTATCGACTGGTCAACCACAGAGACATTGCTTAGAGACTTCGCGGGATCACTTTCGGAATCTCTGAAGTCTCGCGCAGTCTAGTTAAATTTAGGAGACAAAAGCAGCGCGGTCAGAAAATAGACCGCGCAAGAAGCTTAAGGCGGAAGCCGTTGCTAGGCTTTTAGCACAGTGGCGAGGCTATTGGCTAGATACTCTATATTGCTATCATTAATGCCTGCTACGTTGATGCGGCTAGAGTTAACGAGATAAATGCTGTAGTCATTGACCAGCGTCTGGACCTGATCCACATTCACTCCGAGGAAGGAGAACATACCTTTCTCTCTCTCAATAAAGCTAAAATCCTGCTCAATTCCAATAGATTTAATCTGCTTGACGAATTGGGCGCGTAGACCGTTTATGCGATCACGCATCTCGGTTAATTCGGCATCCCATTCAGTGCGTAATTCGTCATTCGAGAGAATCAGTTGGACGACGGCGGCACCGTGATCAGGTGGCATTGAATACATCGCTCTCGCAGCGCCAGCAATCTGTGTGGTAGCCACGAAGGCCGCGGCATCGTTATTGCAGATCAGCGTCATCGCACCGGTACGTTCACGGTATAGTCCAAAGTTCTTCGAGCAGGAGCTGACCACGATTAATTCGGGCAAGGCCTCGGCAAGCAGGCGGGTGCCATAAACATCTTCTTCAAGACCGTCTCCCAATCCCTGATAAGCGAGGTCGATAAACACGGTAAAGCCCTGCTTCAGTGCGACGTCTCGAACTTGTCGCCACTGCTCCTGGCTTAGATCGGCGCCACAAGGGTTATGGCAGCAACCATGCAGTAAGACGATATCGCCGCTATCAATTTTGCTGAGACATTCAATCATCGCGTCGAATTTCACGCTATGACTGTCGTAGTCATAGTAGGGATATTCAGCGATCTTAAGTCCCGCAGAACTTAGCAGAGGAACATGGTTTGCCCAAGTCGGATTGCTTACCCAGACGGTAGCATTGGGGTTAGCTGCTTTAATGAATTCGGCGGCGAGCCGCAAGCCGCCGCAGCCACCGGGTGACTGCACGGTAACTCGCCGCTTGCCTAGGCTGTCATTGAGGGATTTTCCCAGTAACAATTCTGCCACTGCCGCGTTGTAGCCTGCAGCGCCAGTTGGGCCTACGTAACTTTTTGTCGTCTGTGATTTGAGGATCATGCCCTCGGCTTTTTTTACCGCCGTCATTACCGGCGTATCGCCAGTCTCGTTTTTGTAAACGCCGATTCCCAAATCGATTTTTTTGGGGTTGTTGTCAGCGCGGTAGCTGGCCATGAGTCCCAGAATGGGATCTGCGGGAAGAGCTTGAAGTGACTGAAGCATGATATTTACTCTATCTTCTCTGGTGGGCTTTGAGGGTGTTTTGCAGCAAAGAGGCGCGAGTCATAGGACCTACCCCTCCGGTTACGTAAGTGATGTAGGAGCACTTGTCTTTCACGTTCTCGAAGTCAACATCGCCTACATTTCTAAAACCTGATTTCTTCGTGTCATCAGCGACTCGGGTCTGGCCTACGTCGATAACAACAGCGCCTTCTTTTACCATGTCAGCGGTGAC
>JAESUT010000116.1 GCA_016762995.1 Gammaproteobacteria bacterium
ATGCAGCTTTGATTCGTTATTGAGCTTAGCTCAATAACTCTCCCCTTTGGGGCAGCCTTTGGCTGTCTGCGCCGCTACGCGGCTGTGATTCAGGATTGAACTGAGTTCAATAACCCTCCCCTTTGGAGCGACCTTCGGCTATCTGAGCCGCTACGAGCATGAGCGGGGTAGAAATTAATTCATTGGTATCAAGGCAGTGGAATGAACTCTTCATCATCTTCAGGCACTTTGTCGAAGCGCCCTGCTTGCCAATCTTCTTTCGCCTGCTTAATTCGGTCCTTGTTGCTGGAAACGAAGTTCCAGTCGATGAAACGTTCGCTGAGTTCCTCGCCGCCGATGAAGGCTATCCTAGCGTCGGTAGTGGCTTCGATTGTGAATTCGTCCTGCTGATTCAGTATCGCCATGGTGAATTCTTCTATTGCTGTGCCATTGCTGCTGACCTCGCCTTTGGCCATGTAGATCGCTCTTTCTTCACACATGGGCAATGTTAGGCGCTGGCCCACCTTAAGGAGTGCTTCTACATAGAGTGTCTCGGCGAAGGTCTTTACCGGGGAGTTCAAGCCATAGGCCGAGCCCATCATTACTCGCAGCTTGACGCCGTCGATTTCTGTGGTGGGTAGCTCGTTGGCTGGGTAGTGATAGAACGCCGGGGCTATCTCTTCATCGGCTTCTGGCAAAGCCAACCACAGCTGCAGCGCGTGGAGACGGTGTTCGCTTTTGCGTATCTCTGGCGGGGTGCGTTCTGAGTGGACTATGCCCTTGCCCGCTACCATCAGGTTGATATCGCCGGGCTTAATCACCTGGACACTGCCTATTGAGTCGCGGTGCAGGAACTCGCCCTCGAACATATAGGTGACTGTCGCTAGATTGATGTGGGGGTGGGGTCTTACGTCGATACCTTCGCCTGGGTTGAGGTGGGCTGGGCCGGCGTGGTCGAAGAATATCCATGGGCCTACTTTGCGTTGCTGTCTTGAGGGCAGTGCACGTCTTACGCTGAAGCTACCTAGATCTTTTACTGCAGGTTTAAGCACTAAGTCTATGCCATTACTGGAGTTTTTCTCGCCTTCGCACTCGTCATTGCCGTTATAGAGGTTGCTCATAGCTGACTTATCTCGCTCCGCTGGTTAATTATTCACCAAAAGACTGCCTGTTCGAGCTAGCCTGCCTAGAGCTTTAGGTAAATGGGCTATCCAGTTCGATGGCGAAATAGTGTACGGCCTTTAACTGTAATCAGGCAAGGCGAGCGTATTCTTGGATATTGTATAACTGACAGGAATGATGACATTTATCTCTATGAGTGTCATAGAGATATTCGTCAGTTTCTATCTATTGAAGTGGCCAAAATTGGAGCGGGAAACGAGATTCGAACTCGCGACCCCGACCTTGGCAAGGTCGTGCTCTACCAGCTGAGCTATTCCCGCGTTTTGAGGTGWTAATCACTTTTGAGTTAGGCCCGYTAAGCTAGTAAATACGCTYGCCGRARCTGCTACCCGAAAGAGGCGCTTATTCTAATGCCTAAGTGCCCCAAGTCAAGCTGAACTCGCGGCTTTCTGGCATTTCTTACGGCTTTGGCTGCAGTTCGCTCCAGCCTGCTCGAAAATACTGCATTCCTGAGCTGATACTTAGCACTGCCGCCAGGTAGATTAGGCCGTAGCCCAACATTAATACCCATTCCGGTAGGCTTGGATTAGCCAGCAGGAGCGTAATGATGGCGAGCATTTGTACCGTTGTCTTCAGCTTGCCCGAGAATTTGACTGCCACTTTGTCTTTTAGCCCTTTCGCTGCCATCCATTCTCGCAGCGCCGATACCGACATCTCCCTAGCGATGATAATGCCCGCGGCTAACAGCAGTGCCGGATATATCGAAACCAGCATGATGAGCATGATTGCGACCAATAGCTTGTCTGCAACAGGATCTAGAAAGGCGCCAAGCTCCGAGGTCTGATTAAGCTTCCGTGCGAGAAAACCATCCAGCCAGTCTGTCAGGCTCGCAACCGCAAACAGGATAGCCGCTAAGAGGTGACTTGATTGTGTGTCAAGGTGGTAGCAATAGATAACCACCGGAATGAGGACGACTCGACTAATCGTAGCAATATTTGCCCAGTTCATATTAGTTTGTTATTTATCCTTCGTCGTTTCGCGCCTAAACACAAATATTTTATTCTTTAATTACAGAGAGTTGTACTCTAAAAGAGAAGTAAACTACAACTTATTCCTCGAAGCTTGAAATAACTTTGAAGTTAACGGGATCAACTAGCATGCAAATACTCATATATGTTTTCGGCCAATTTCTTACTTATCCCAGTAACTTTTGCAATTTCTGACTCACTCGCCCTACTGACCTCCTGGTACCCGCCAAAGTAGCGCAGCAGTTCGCGCCTGCGCTTCGGCCCTAAACCGGCTATCTCTTCCAGTGTCGATTGCTTGCGCGCCTTGGCACGCCTAGCTCTGTGGCCGGTGATGGCGAAGCGATGGGCCTCGTCTCTAACCTGCTGCAGCAGATGCAGCGCGCCGGACTCTGTCGGTATAACGATCTCCTTGAAACAGCCATCCTTGAGCAGAAACAGCGTCTCCTGCCCCGCGCGCCGGCTGATACCTTTGGCGATGCCTAGCAGCTGAATCTCAGGCAGCTGAAACTTGTCCATAACCTTCTTCGCCTGGGTGAGCTGGCCCTTGCCCCCGTCGATAAGCAGGATGTCGGGAATCTTCGCCTCACCCTTGGCAAGCCGCGCGAACCGGCGGTCTAGCAGCTGCTCCATGGCCGCGTAGTCATCCCCTCCAGTAATGCCCTTGATGTTGAAGCGGCGGTAATCACTTTTCACCGCACCGCCCTTATCGAATACCACGCAGGAGCCTACGGTGCCCTCGCCCGAGGTATGACTGATATCGAAGCACTCTATTCGATCTGGAATAGACTTAAGTTTAAGAGATTCTTGTAACTGTTTAAAACGTTTAACTATATTTTGTTTATTGCTTACATAGGCATGCAACGATTCACGGGCATTCGTCACCGCCAGCTGCAGCCATTTGGCGCGATGCCCGCGCACACGCATAGAAAGTTTCACTTTGCGGCCTGCCACGTAGATCAAGGCCTCTTGCAGGCCCTCCGCGCCCTCGAGCACAGTAGGCACGATGATCTCTGCTGGAATATTCGCCGCTTTGTCGTCGCCTAGATAGGACTGAGACAGGAAGGCTGAGAGCAGATCGCCAATGCCGTCCGCCAACTTAAAGCGCGGATAGAAGCTCTTGCTACCGATGATGCGACCTGCACGAACATAGATGACGTGCACACAGACGTAGGACTGCATGGTCTCGGCAGCCACCACATCCGCGTCGTCGCCTTGGTTGGCTACGATCTGATCCTCCTGCATACGCCGCAGCCCCATTATCTGGTCCCGCAGCACAGCAGCCCGCTCGAAGTTCTCCTGCGCGGCTGCCGCCTCCATGTTCGAGGTCAGCTCCTTGATTAAGTCGTTACTCTTGCCCTGCAGAAACAAGGTCGAGTAGTGCACGTCCTTCGCGTAGTCCTCAACGCTGATAGCCTTCACGCAAGGCGCCGTGCAGCGGTCTATCTGATACTGCAGGCAAGGCCTAGATCGGTTATTAAAATAACTGTCTTTACATTGTCTTACCTTGAATACCTTTTGTAATACTTGAAGTGTTTCGCGCGTGGCGTTAGCACTAGGATAGGGACCGAAGAAACGCCCCGCTCGCTTGCGACTACCGCGATAGAAGCCCAGCCTAGGATAGTCATCCTTGCTAGTTAGCAGGATGTAGGGGTAGGACTTGTCGTCCCGCATCTGGATATTGTAGTTCGGTCGGTGGCTCTTAATCAGCGTCTGCTCTAGCAGCAGCGCCTCTGTCTCGCTGTTGGTAACGGTGATCTCGATGTCCTGGATCTTAGCAACCATCGCCATCGTCTTCGTGTTCAGGCCAGAGGCTCTGAAGTAGCTGGCTACCCTATTCTTCAGGTTGCGCGCCTTACCCACATAAATCACCTCAGCTGACTCATTCAGCATACGGTAGACGCCTGGACGGCTACTGAGGTGCTCGAGGAAGTGTTTGTGATCGAATGGCTTTGTGACTTCTTCGGACATAATCCTGCTAGCACTGCGCGGTTAGCGGCATTGAGGTCGATTGACTGGAGTTATAGGCAGGTTAGCCGAAGCCGCCCGCAGTCTCAACTGCGGGCTTAACATTGGCGCTAAAGCATTTGACTGCTGGAAGAAAAACCAAGCAAAGAAGGCGCTGGGCCTCTGTCGATTCAACAGTCGATTCAACCGCCGACTTAACTGGCGATGGAGTCAAAGCTAGGCAGGTCATCATATTCCCGCGTATCGTCGGCCAGACCGTGCTTAACGGCCAGTATCGTGAGCTCTACATCGCTGCGGATGCCTAGCTTCTCGAAGATACGGTAGCGATAGCTGTAGACCGTCTTAGGGCTTAGCTCCAGATAAGTCGATATCTGACTCACCTTTTTGCCATCAGTCAGCATTTGCGCAATCTGCAGCTCCCTGCGGGATAACTTATCGAACAGCCCGCCACCACCATCATCGCCAAAGGGGTCTACGGCTAGACGGGTAGCTACACTCGGCGTGACATAGTGATCGCCGTTGTTTACCACGCGAATCGCCTTCAACAGCTCCTCGACGGGCACGCTCTTGGTAATGAAACCCTTCGCGCCTGAACGCAGCATCTGCGAGGGAATGACGCCGCTAGCTACGCTAGACATCGCAACCACCTTAGAATCCGGCGACTGCTTCAGTATCTCGCGTGTGGCTTCGATACCTCCCAGACCCGGCATACGCGCATCCAACAAGATTATGTCCGGTGTTTCATAAATATTTTCATAGTAATTATTGTTTGAATTCAGGTCACTAGGCGCAGAATGTGAGAGATATTCTAGAACTTCCTCACCACTGCTTAGCTGCCCAATAACGACCATGTCCGGCGCATCGCTCAGCAAGCGGGCCACACCTTCACGAACCAATTCATGATCATCAACTAACAGGATCGAAATTTTCTTAAGCGGAGTAATTTGCACGTATAGATTCCTTTAAGGGGATTCGGACTACTTATCGTTAGCTTTGCAGGGTATTTCCCCCGAAATTCCTTGCAGTTCTTAATTAGTAGCATAGTGTGATGTGGGGCACAAATTGGACGAACCAAAACGGGAGCTGGTTCACACTTCTGAAGTTTAAGACTGGAACTGTGCTGAATAGATTAAAGTTTTCTAGAGTTGTCAGACTGAACAAAAAGAGCTAAACGATCCAAACCTCGGTCTGCAAGGCGATGCCGAAGCTCTGTAGAACCGAACTACTCATATCTTGAGCGAGTAGCACGACATCTTCCCCCGACGCATTGTCGCGATTCACCAGCACCAGCGCATGGTTCTCATGCACGGCGGCGCCGCCTCGCTGCCTGCCTTTCCAACCCTTCTGATCG
>JAESUT010000049.1 GCA_016762995.1 Gammaproteobacteria bacterium
TTTTCTGGTTCGACGGTGTAATGAGCTTCGTTGATGATTTGCGATCCTAAGCCAAGGATTCTACAACGGGTTTAGGGCACATCTAATCTGCTTCCGAGAACGGCTAGCAAGGCAGTCCCCAAAGGCTGTGTTCTGGTTTAGGGCGCATCTAATCTGCATCTGAGATCAAATAGCAAGGCAGTCACCGAAGACTGCCTCCTAGTTTGACGATTTGCGCAGCTAGCCTAGAATTGCTGCAGCGACCTTGCTGTGTTGATCGGCTTCAAGCCTTGGGCCGAAGTTGGACACCACGGTTGCCGCTGCGAGGCTCGCAAGTTTGCCAGCCGTTTCGAAATCCTTGTCCTGTGTTAGTGCGTACATAAACGCACCGGCAAACATATCGCCAGCACCGTTGGTGTCGACAGCCTCGACCGAATGCGCCTCGATAGCAATGTAGTCATTGCCATCGAATAGTCGAGCGCCATTTGCGCCTCGAGTAATGGCGAACCGTTTGGCTTTGCTCTTCATCTTCTCGCAAGCCTCGTCGAAGTCATCAAGCCCTGCCCAAAGCTTTACTTCTTTCTCGTTGCAGAACAGCAGGTCGACACCTGTGCCTAACACGTCGTTTACATTGTCGAGGAAATATTCCAGCATCGCGGGGTCGGAGAATGTCATAGCCGTCTTGATGTTGTTCGTCTCGGCAAATTTCTTCAGCTCGATAACAGCCGCTTTTGCGCTGGGAGAGGTTACTAGATAACCCTCTATATAGACGTATTCAGACTGTTTTACCGCCTCGAAGTCTATCTCTGCACTGGAGACTGTTTCGGATACACCGAGGAAGGTGTGCATGGTGCGTTCTGCGTCCGGGCTGATCATTACTATGCAGCGTCCGGTTGTGCCCTCTTCACGTAGGCTCTCGGTATTGGTATCGATGGTGTGATCGCCAAGCTCGTTGATGAAGAAGTCGCCCGTCTCGTCGTTCGCTACCTTACAGCTTAGGAACGCATTGCCGCCGAATTGGCTGAGCGCGTAGAGGGTGTTTGCAGCAGACCCACCGCCGGCGCGCTTCTTGATGCCGTATTTTTCGGTGAGTATATTAAGCAACTTCTGCTGCTCTTCCTGGCCCACTAGGGTCATCAAACCCTTCTCGATGTCATGCTCCAGGAAAAAGCCTTCGTCGACCTCGAATTCCTTGTCGACTAGCGCGTTACCTACTCCGTATACATCAAATTTCACTGTTTAATCCCCGTCTGCCTTAATTTCAATTGTTTCTCTAGTAACTTCTTTAGTTACTTTGAAAGCGCAGCAAAGGCTTTCTCAGCTGCATCTAATGTGAGTTGAATTTCCTTGTCGCCGTGCGCGCTGGATACGAATCCCGCCTCGAAGGCAGAGGGCGCCAGGTACACGCCATTGTCTAACATGGTATGGAAGTACTGCTTGAAACGCTCGGTGTCGCAGCTCATTACTTGTGAGAAGTGACTGACGCTCTTTTCTTCGGTGAAGAAGCAGCCGAACATGGCGCCAACTTGATTCGTGGTAAAAGGGATGCCGGCCTGATCGGCACGCTCCTGCAATCCGCTTAGCAGTGTGGTGGTGCGTGCAGTTAGCTTATCAAAAAACCCGGGCTTGGAGATTACATTCAGCATCGCCAAACCTGCGGCCACCGCAAGTGGGCTGCCAGCCAATGTGCCAGCCTGATAGACACCGCCTAGTGGCGCGATCAACTCCATTATTTCTGTCTTGCCGCCGAAGGCGCCCACAGGAAGCCCGCCGCCGATCACCTTGCCGATAGTCGTTAGATCGGGTTCGATCTGATAGAGAGATTGAGCGCCGCCTAGGGCTACGCGAAAACCTGTCATGACTTCGTCGAATATAAGTACTGCACCATGCTTAGTGCAATGTTCGCGAAGCGCCTCGAGAAAACCTGGTAGCGGAGGAACGCAGTTCATGTTGCCGGCAACTGGTTCCACAATCACACAAGCGATTTCATCGCCATTTGTGGCGAAGAAGCTCTCCAGTGCATCGATATCGTTATAGGGAAGCACATGAGTAAGATCGGTATACGCTTTTGGTACGCCTAGCGAATCGGGCTCACCTAGGGTAAGTGCGCCGGAGCCAGCCTTAACCAATAAGCCATCGACATGGCCGTGATAGCAGCCTTCGAATTTTACAATGCGATCGCGGCCGGTATAACCGCGCGCCAGGCGAATTGCACTCATGGTCGCCTCGGTGCCGGATGTAACGAGCCTCACTTTCTCGAGGGAAGGCATGAGTTCACAGATCTTATCGGCTATTTTAATTTCTGCCTCGGTTGACGCGCCAAAGGCGAGGCCTTGTTGTAGCTGGTTGCGTAGTGCCTCCACGACATCAATATGGCAGTGCCCCAGAATGAGCGGGCCAAAGCCACCGACATAATCGACATAGCGATTGTCGTCGACATCGATTAGATACGCGTCTTGACCGGCCTTGAAGAACAGTGGATTGCCGCCAACACTTTTGAAGGCTCTGACGGGGGAATTCACACCGCCGGGAATATGCTTTACAGCCAACTCATAGAGCTGCCTGGATTTTTCGTTACTCATTTAGGGTCCTTCAGAATGCTATAAGATAGGTTTGACTACGATGAGGATTACGATTGCCACGAGCAGTAGCACCGGAAGTTCATTGTAGACGCGGAAGTATTTGTGGCTGCGAATTTTCGAGTCTTCTCTGAGCGCCTTCATATACCACCAGCAATAGTAGTGATAGGCAATTAGCAGAATCACGAGAGCTAGCTTCGCCTTCATCCACCACCAGGCCATGAAATATCCATGGTTGGCGATTAGTAGCCAAGAGCCGAGAATGACGGCCAGTACTGCCGATGGCGTCATGATGAACCAGAACAATTTCTTTTCCATGGTAGCGAAGCGATCCTTGCTGATCTGATCTTCACTCATGGCGTGATAGACGAATAGGCGCGGCAGATAGAAAATTCCGCTGAACCAGCAAACTACGCCGATGATATGAAAGGCCTTAACCCAAAGCATGTTGCGCCCCTGACTATTTGAAAGAGAAGCTATCACAGCTCTCAATTGATGTATCAATGATAGCAGGGATCGACGCTAAGCTGTTGATTTTACGTAATGAAATACTTCCAAATATTGCAATCTAGGCGCCGCCGTGTAAGATACTCCGTCCGGCAATTCAGTTCGGCTGGAGCGCAATAAAGCGGCATCTGATTCACCTCGCTTACAGACTGAAACCTGAATGTCACCCACGGAGTCTATTTTGATAAAAGTTGGAATTATAGGAGCCACTGGTTACACCGGCGTCGAGCTGCTCAGATTGCTCGCTCCTCGCAGTGATGTGGAGATAACCGTCGTGACTTCGCGAGAACTCGCGGGCGTAGATGTGTGCAGTCGCTTTCCTAATCTGCGCGGCCATTTGGATCTTCAATTCTCGGCTCCCGATTCAGACCTGTTGCAGGCCTGTGATGTCGTTTTCTATGCGACACCTCATGCTGTCGCGATGAATACCGTGGCAGAATTACTGTCAGAGGGCATCAAGGTCATCGACCTCTCTGCGGATTTTCGAATTCAAGACATTCCCCTTTGGGAGAAATGGTATAAGACGAAACACGTCTGCCCAGACCTAGTTGCCGATGCAGTCTATGGATTGCCGGAAGTGAACCGAGAAAAAATTAAATTAGCCCAGCTTATTGCTGTACCGGGTTGCTACCCCACAGCGATTCAATTGGGTTTCTTGCCGCTATTGGAAAATTCTCTAATCGAAACAGACCGGCTTATAGCCGACGCGAAGTCTGGTGTGAGCGGAGCTGGGAGAAAGGCAGTCGAAGACTTCCTGTTCTGTGAGGCGACCGAATCTATCAAGGCCTATGGACTTGCTGGGCATCGTCATCACCCGGAAATATGCGAGCGGTTAAATAGCTACAGCGAATCTAAGATTGGACTGACCTTCATTCCACACCTTGTTCCGATGATAAGAGGCATTCTGGCGACACTGTATGCGCCGGTGAAAGCGGGCGTGGAAGTATCGCTAGATGAACTGCAGGCGGTGTATGAACGGCGTTATGCGGATGAACCATTCGTGGATGTGTTGCCGCAGGGCGAAGCACCGGCGACTCGAAATGTGAAGGGGTCGAACAAATGYCAGATWGCAGTAGCKTATTCTGARGASACGMATAYGATCGTRGTGCTTTCGGCAGAGGACAATCTGGTGAAAGGYGCTGCWGGACAGGCYATACAGAACATGAACATCATGTTTGGCTTAGATGAGACTACGGGATTGCAAAACATCGCCTTATTGCCCTAAGCTCTAGATAGTTTGAGCTTTCGAGCACAATTGATTGGACTGTTTCTTGAACTGGAGAAATCTACGTGCCCAATGTCGTTAAAGGCAGTAAACAAGAAAAGATGGTAGTCGTGCCTTATAGGCCCGGCAGACGCTTCCTGCTTGTTAGCTTTCTTGTGCTGGGTGTAGGGGCAAGTGCRATAGGCGGTTTTATGTATGGCTACATGAATACATTACGTAACCAGCAGTCCGAACAGGCAACGCAGCAGGAATTGAGTGAGCAGCTGAGTGTTACCGAGACAGAAAACTCCGCACTGCGCCGACAAGTGGCGATATTGGACAGGTCGAGGGTGATGGATCAGCTTGTGACCGAAGAGGTGCAGGAAACGATCTTCAGCTTRCGCGACCGTGTAGCACAGCTCGAACAAGATGTTGTCTACTACCGACAGGTCGTGTCCGCAGAAATAGAAGACACTGGGCTGATTATAAGTCAGCTCGATATCGATGCGACGCGTGAGGCCAATCGTTATCGCTATAAACTGGTCCTGCGGCAGCAAGATGCAGATGGTGATACTTTCTTGACCGGCCATGTGAATATTAATTTAGTCGGTTCTCAGGGCGAAGAGCAGCAGATATTGGCGATTCGCGATCTGTCAGCAGAGCAAGATCAGCTCGATATTCGGCTTCGGTTTAAGTACTTTCAGAATATCGAGGGAGAGCTAATCTTACCGGATAACTTTGTCCCAGATCGGTTGCAGGTCGCAGCTGTATCCGTGGAGCCGGTTGAGAAAAGTATTAACCAGAGTTTTAGTTGGGTCGTTGAGCGTTAAAAGTTAAAAGTTAAAAGTTAAGCGAGCGAACACGACCATGTCGGGTCTTGCCGTGCAGAATTGATAGGAGAAGAGGGCTATGTTCAAAAAGTCAGCACCAGCTAGAACATCAACCGGTCCAGCTCATACCTTGGTATCGAGATCTACAGAGATCGTCGGTGATATCCATTTCAGTGGTGAGCTGATCATTGAGGGACGGGTGAAGGGCAATATTTACGCCGAAGACGACTCCGACGCGCTTATTCGTATCGCGGAGAAGGGTTCGGTCGAGGGTGAGGTCTGTGTGCCGTCGGCAATCGTAAACGGCCTAGTGCAGGGCGAT
>JAESUT010000117.1 GCA_016762995.1 Gammaproteobacteria bacterium
TCGCCTATATTCGCCATCTCAAGCCAGAAATCATTATAACCACCAGGATTATCCGTAGCAGCCGGAGCTTCCGGGTTCACGACAAGTAGCGCTGCAGCTGCATCAGCAGCAATTGCCTGTGCTTCTTGCCGTTCAATAGCAGCCTGTGCCTCTTCTCGTGTCAGGAATGCCTGCTTTCCAAACTGCGTGGGGCGCTGCATAGGCGTACTCGAGCTGAAGTTCCAAACACCTTGCAAATCAGGATGGCCATATTCAGTTTTAGGCGCTTCAAAGGCATCATCTTGAGCCATCGCAAAGCTACAAATGCTGGCTGAAAACGCCAAAATTAGTGGTAGTGAAGATTTCATTCGACCCCCCAAGGGTTAATCATGCTGAGCTCGTAACTTAGAGGTTTCGTGGCTAAGAATCAATAGAATTGCGGCTAAATCACGGAGTAGCGAGATTACTCGACTGAGCCTCAATGGCGAGTCTCCTAGAATCCAAGGACCTAGGAGGAATCAGGCGTCAGGGTGGGAATCCGCACTCCAATAGGAGAGCGAACTCCTAAGGGGTTGTTACTTTCTAGTAAGTCGCGCAAGCAAGCTAGAGGTATCCCAGCGCCCGCCGCCCATGCCCTGAATCTCTGCGTAGAAACTATCTACTAATTCGGCCACTGGCAAATCTGCCCCATTGTTCTTTGCCTCATTGATTGCTATGCCCAAATCCTTACGCATCCAATCTACAGCAAAGCCGAACTCGTATTGGCCTGCGAGCATAGTTTCAAAACGATTGTCCATCTGCCAAGAACCCGCCGCTCCCTTGGAGATAGTCTCTATTAGCGCCTCGCCATCAAGCCCCGCCTTTTTCGCGAAGTTAAGACCCTCGGCTAGGCCCTGAACAACACCAGCGATGCACACCTGATTCACCATCTTTGCCAGCTGCCCACTGCCCGCTGGACCGAGCAATTTGCTGAATTTAGAGTAACTTTCAAACACCGGCGCGGCAGCTTGATAGTCCGAATCTTTGCCGCCCACCATCACCGTTAATGCCCCATTCTCGGCACCAGCCTGCCCTCCAGACACCGGCGCGTCGAGAAAACCAACGCCCTTCTCAGCCGCTGCCGAATTTATCTCTCGCGCTAGCGTGGCCGACGCCGTGGTGTGATCAATTAATATTGCGTCTGACCGCATAACCGACAATGCACCAGCCTCACCGAGTAAAACCTGACGCACGTCATCATCGTTGCCCACGCAGCTCAGCACAATATCACAGCCACTTGCAGCGGCAGCTGGGGTATCTGCCATGTTTCCCTTGTATTCTTCTACCCAGCGCTGCGCTTTTGCGGCAGTTCGATTGTAGACACAGACATCTATGCCTGCATTCTTAAGATGACCGGCCATGGGATATCCCATTACTCCAAGCCCAATAAACGCAGCCTTCATTTAAAACTCCTTACTATTTGGTCGAGTCTAAAAAAATCATTTCACTTGCTTTTGGCGTACTCGCATTGCCCTTAGCGGACAATAGTTGCACATCCCTATGTAGCCACTAATTGATACTGAAAAGTCATCCCTGAATTTTCAGTACATCGTTCGCCAAAAGCTGGCGTAAAAATGTCATTTTACTTGCTTTTGGCGCACTCGCATTGCCCTTAACGGGCAATGGTTGCACATCCCTGTGCAACACCGTCGATACTGTTATTTTCTGTAGACAGATGAACCTCGGGAGAAAGTCTCGACTATCGCGATGTCTTCCAAGTCCAACGGATCTACCGTTAGGGGGTTCTTCTCGAGAATAACCAGGTCTGCACGCTTGCCTATTGTTATGGAGCCCTTCTCATCTTCTTCAAAATACTGATAGGCCGCCCCCTGTGTGACCGCATAGAGCGCCTCCATGACAGAGGCACGTTGATCAGGCCCTAACACATAGCCGCTGCGGGTCAGGCGATTCACCGTAATGGAAACTAGACGCATAATATCCGGAGGCACGACCGGTGAATCGTTATGGACGGTGTAGGGAATGCCAAGCTCGACTGTCGCCTTTACGGGGCTTATGAAACTTGCTCGCTCCTCACCGAAACTAAGCCGATGCCAATCGCCCCAGAAATAGGGATGAACCGAATAGTAAGAAGGAATAATGCCAAGCTCTTTAAACTGTTCCAGTTGATCAGGTCGTGCCAATTGCGCATGAATAGCTACCGATCGATGATCGGGAATTACGTTTGTGGACACAGCCTCGGCAATGCCATCTATCATTAGCTGAATAGCCGCATCTCCATTCGCATGCACCAAAACAGGCACGCCTCTAGCTAATAAATCTGGCATGCGCGCCTTGTAGGCTTCGGGGCTGTAGCTAGGATAGGCGACATAATCCGCATCCTGCCCAGGAGGGCCCTGGGTATAGGGCTGGGACATCCACGCGGTTCTACCCTGAGGCGAGCCATCGAGCGTGAATTTGACCCCGCCGACACGGAAACCACCGGTGTAGTTCTCCTCATGACTTACCGCCTGCAGTTCCTCGTCGCTCAACGGGTTGGCCATAATAAACGCAACAATATCCACCGCGTAGGGCTCAGCCTCGGCCTCGGCACGCATCAACTCTGCGTAGGCCGTGCTGATATTTGCGTCCTGTATCGTAGTAATCCCATAGCCTGCATAAATATCTATGGCATCTCGCCTGAGGCGGCTCAACTTCTGGGGACCCATATTGCCGGCAGAACCGGGAAACGCTCCCATCGCTGTCTCTTCCATTACTCCGTCGGGTTCGTTGCTTCCCTCCCGGCGCCGAATTATTCCACCCTCTGGGTTTTGCGTTGAGGCGGATATTCCCGCCTGATCCAGAGCCATCGAGTTGGCCGCTAGCAAGTGCCCCGAAACATGCCTAACTACAATGGGGTGATTTGTTGACGCCCGATCTAGGTCATCGCGATTCGGATGCCGCGCTTCCGCCAATAAGGAATCGTCATAGCCAAACCCAAATACAAGGTCACCTGCAGGAATCTGTTCTTGCTCAATGCGCAGGCGAAGGGCGCGCACGATGTCCTCTACACTAGTGACGCCGCCTACCGGCGGTGAGGAAAGATCAAGAAGAGCAGCGTAGCGCGATACGCCTGAGAAATGACCATGCGCATCGATGAAGCCAGGAAGTAACGCTTGCTCACCCAATTCTATTACGCGAGTACCGTCTCCCCTTAGTGCAAAGACTTCTGCCCGCGAACCGCTAGCGACGATACGGTCGCCACGCACAGCAACCGCCACTACATCGGTGGCATCCATTGTAATTATGTTCTCACCAGTAAAGATGAGGTCCGCCTGCTGTGCAATTGAAATTGTGCTGAATGCCGACAAAAGTAATACAGCACTGACGACGATTCTTCTTGTTCTTTGTTGTGGCGACACAGCAACTCCTCGCGGGTAATGAATCGGTTACCTAGCCTACTATTGATTAGCAACTAGTAATTAGAACCAGGATAGTAAAAAACAAATAGTGCAGCGTAATCGGGCAGAGTGCAATAAGAGTGCAATAAGAGCGCAGAACCCTTTAGGGGTTGCGCCTAAAGACAAGCCTAGTCTCTACCGCCAGTCTTGCTGCAAGGCCATCAGCATTTCATCTACAGACTGAAACCTATCTGCCGCTTTTTTCTGTAAACAACGCATCGCTACTTTCTCAAGTATTGGCGGCACATGTTGTTTGGTTACCTCCGAGGGAGGCGGAGGTATATCATTAAGGACGCTCTCGATAATATGATGAATCTTCTCGCCGTTCGCAGGGCATTTACCAGATAGGACTTCATAAAGTACCGCACCAAAGCTGTAAATATCTGTGCGTGCATCGATGCTCGGATCCTTGTTGATCTGTTCGGGTGACATATAGTGCACGGTGCCCTGCACCTTACCCTGCCCTGTCAAACTAATGTCATCAACATTTGGTGAATCAACATCTACGTCCTCAACCGCAGTGCCATCGGGATGCCAAACCTTGGCAAGGCCCCAATCGAGCACCAATACCTCACCGAAAGGACCTGCTAATATATTTTCCGGTTTAATGTCCCGATGCGCCACTCCGTGGTTGTGAGCATACTTCAGCGCATAAGCAACTTGAAAAAGTAACTTCATCAGCTGAGTGAGGTCATAACGCTCACGATAATCTAATATTTCTCTTAGCGTATAACCATGCACCAATTTCATAGTGAAGTAGGGATTGCCTTTCGTATCCCGACCAAGCTCGTAAGTTGGCACAGTATTGGGGTGCTGTAACATGGCCGTTACACGCGCCTCTCTAATCAATCGCTGCTGCTCAACCTCATCGTTCGCAAATTCCGGTTTGAGTGTCTTGTAGCAGATGAAACGCGAGAGATGCAAATCCTTGCACGACTTAATTAAAGACTTACCGCCCGTCGCTATTGTGCTAAAAAATGCATAGCGAGTTCGCTGGTCAATTTTCTTCGGCAATGCCTTGTCYGTTTCCTCAAGGAAAACTGAGCCATAASTTTTAGGTGGTTCTGGAAATTCCAGCATAGTMTAAGAAACCGTCTCGTTCAGTGTGCCAATAAACTAGCGAATGGATTGCTAGCGGACTACTTGAAAATTAACAGATAATGCACGCAAAACACAGCGACACAGGTCTACTTTCAAACTAATAGTAATGAGAATGCTGAACGCTCTGGCTATACTGACAGAATAAGCATTGGCAACGTAAATCCAGGATCGAGAGTTAGCTATGTCGAATGAACAGAAACCGGTGGTAATCGAATCGAACTTTCATGTTCGCTATGCCGAAACTGACGCCATGGGCGTAGTTCACCATGCAAGTTATTTAGTCTACTTTGAAGAGGCCCGCAGTCACTATATGCGCGAACTTGGTGGCGATTACGCGACTATCGAAAGCGATGGTTTTCGACTACCMGTGAGCGAGGCGRGCCTRCGTTACGTAGGCAGTTTGCGCTATGGCAACATTGTTAAAGTTCGCACCTGGGTTGAAGAAAACAAAAGCAGACGAATTCGCTTCGCCTATGAAGTCTGTATGGAAGGTGACGAATCAATCCTAGTAACCGGTTTTACTCAGCATATTTGGACTGACCACAATGGTAGAGTTACACGCGCGCCTCAGCAGTGGTTAGACATGATGACCAGCTAAGCCCTCACAAGATTCCTCATAGCAGGCAGCCTA
>JAESUT010000118.1 GCA_016762995.1 Gammaproteobacteria bacterium
AATCGTTCTTTTAAAATTATGAATGTCCATATTATCAGCAGTGTAGTGCTCTCCATCATTTATGGTGTATGGGCGTGGATAGGAAGTAACATTAGACGAGTATTTTTACGGAAGAGATTCCATAAGTGAAAATCAATTACTGAGCTTCCTTTGAATCGGATGCCTTAATTACTTAAGGGTGGTGGGTACGTATGATAAAAAAAATAATAGTTCTAGGTTTTCTTCTTCGAGGTCTTCTTTCAGTTTCTCTATTTGAGCCAGAGCAGCCTTGAGTTCATTCTCACGCACAACGCGCTCAGAAACGTCCTTCAAAGAACCGAACACCTTTGTTACCCCTGGCGCGTCAAGGCTTCTGTCCACCTCACTACGGTCTTCAACATGGATAATTTCACCGCCTCTCCCGACCAAGCGGTATTCATGGTGAAGCACTGAGCCCTGCGTCAGTAACTCTCGCATGGATTCTTGCACGCGCGCATTGTCGTCCTTGTGAATTCTAGAAATAAAAACATCAAACGAGGCGTCTTCACTTGTACAGTTAAATAATTGCTGCATTTCCTCAGAAAAATATGCCTTTCCAAACGGTGGCCAATCATTCGGACCGCTGCTTGGAAAGAATGAATAGCTACCCACGTGCGCCAATGCCTCGGAACGAGCCAAGTCTCGTTCTCGCTGTTGGTTAATCTGATTAGCCTTGGCTCTGGAGAAGGCGTTCATGAGCACCTCTACCAGTAGCCGGAGTTCGCTCTTGGTTTTTTCTGGCCATGACCGCGTCTGCTGCAAAGTAACGAATGCACCGACACCCACTTGCTGATCGTCAATCACCAGCGGCAAAGCAAGCTCCGATTTAATGCCCTGTTCTTCGAAGAAAGCCCTGTCTTCTTTATGCTCCAAGGGAACGTCTTCTATAGAGTTTATCAGAATGTCTTTACCGGAAAGCACCTTTGCTCCTGCCCAAGGAATTGTATCCAGTGCGACAGCATCTCCAATCGGCATTTCTTCGCCTTCGAGTGACCATTGATGCACGCACCGAACCAGCCGTTTGTTATCTTCGAAATACCAAAGGCTGGTCCTGTCGAGGCCATAGTGTTGACCAATTTGATTCAATGCACTGTCTATCTTTCCGCCAATTTCATTTTGGTGAGTTTCAAGAAGTTGTGTAGAAATCTCAGCAAGAAATTTTTGAAACCGCTCACGACCTTGGAGCTCGCTCTCAGTTTGCATTCGTGCCTCAGCGACTGCGATAACATTGAATGCGAATTGTAGATCCTCGACCTCCATGTCGGTCCAGTCTCTTGTCTCACCGTACTTCAGAGCAACACCACAGCCAACGTAATCCAGCCCAGCACCCAGCTTCAACGGGACAAACACTGATGCAGTCACAGCCATCGACTCGTACARTGCTCTCTCGATGCTAGACTCTGGGTGAAGCGCGTTAGCATCCGAGACGCGCACCACTTCCCCAGCCAAYACTAGGGCCCCATAATGCGGTAGATTATTCAGCGTAAAGACGGAAGGCCCAGGGTTGGAGCCCTCCTGAAACCAGCTACAGCTTCTCTGGACTGAATCGCGAGTTTCATCGAACCACCAGCAACCAAGACTGTCGACATTGAAGTGCAATGCGAATCGCTGCAAGGCTTGTGTAAGCGATGAATCATCGATCGAACCTTTAAGGAGATCGGTAGAGACATCGGCAACGAGAGCGTGAAACCGTTCACTATCCTGAAGTTCGGTCCTGGTCCGCATTCGTACCTCAGCTGCGGCTATCACGTTAAATGCCAGCTGCAACTCATTGATTTCCTCTTCAGTCCAGTTTCGAACCGATTCATACACAGCAACTCTGCCGGAACCAATGCGTTCTTGACCTTCACTGACTCTCAATGGAAACAGCGCAAATGCCCGACTACCGGTCGAACCTGCAATCGACGCCGCGCGGATGGTGTCCGGAAATAGCGCGTGAGTGTCGGCTACATGAATAATCTTATTGTCAGTTATTTGAGCTGCCACTAAGGGGATTTCTGACAGCTTATAGGTGGAAGGCGTCGGCCCTACACCTGTTCTTGTCCAAGCATAGGTCCGCGTGGTTGTCTTCCCAGACTCGCCTCGCCACCACAATTCGAAGCGATCGACATTAAAGTACTCAGCAAATTTGCACAGTGCATCATTAATCTGCGAGCTTCTCAAATCTGCAGCAAGAAGATTAGAAGTAGATTCAGCCAACAGAGTCTTGAATGTTACATCTCTGTTAATTCCACTGAACCCTATCATTGTGCCTGATGAGTCGAATCGGGGAGTGGCATTGCTATCCAAGTATCGGTATTTACCATCCTTATGCCGCACTCTTACCAGCCAATGCTGCCAGCCCTGTTGCTCAGTAACCGATTTTGCTAAACGAGCATTTACTTCATCAATCTCTTCGGGGTGAAACAGTTCTTCACGTGACAACGCCTCTAACTCTTCCTTGCTATATCCAAGGACTCCTTCTAACTGTTTATTCGTATAAGTGTGTTCCCCTTTGAGATTCGCCTGCCACACCCAGTCTGTTGTATTCTCAATTAGGTTGCGATATTGATTCTCGCTGTCGATGAGAGCGAACTCTGCGGTCTTGCGAACAGTAATATCACGGCCTACAGATTGGCATTCGACCCACTTTCCGTCGCTATCGAAAATGGCATGGTGAGTCCATTCCTGCCATCTCTGAGAACCATCTAGCAAGAAGAATGTATTTTCTCCGGCAATGGCAGGATCTTCTGGCGTCAGGAGTTCAAGTTTTTCCAGATACTCCGCTATGACAGCCTCTGAAATATGAGGGTAGAAACTTGATCCCACCAATATCTCTCTAGGTTGTTGCAAATAAGCACAGTATGCGTCGTTCACCCAAGACCTAATTCCACCCCTGTTCCAACGAACAATTAAGTCAGTTTGATCCTCTACTATAGTTCGATAGCGGGCGTCACTTCGGGCTAGAGTGATTTCGTATCGACCGATCACTCGCGTAACCAGCAGAAACCCCGCAGCAATGAATACAAACGCGAAGAAAGCGGCGCTCCAATACAGGTTTGAAATAGAGTGTGATAACGAGTGGCTAGCGTCTGCCTCGAGTGACAGCGATGACAGCATGTACAAGGAAACTAAATCGGCAGCAGCCAATGCTGCTAGGGTTACCAGACCAATAAAAATCAGCACTAGCGCTTTTTTAGAATGCGCGGGAAATTGAAAGGCGCCACCCCTTATCGCAGCAAATCCAATCGCTGCTAGTGCAATTAAGACCGTCAAGTCTACAACTGTCGTCGTAATTGGTGAGTCCCAGTTCACGGTAAATCACCTCTACTGGCAGGTCCTGCGGGGCTAGATACTAAAGAGATTCGAGTTTTACTCATGCGTAAACACTTAGCGCGTTATGTCGTTGTGGTTGGCGAAGTAAAATTGCTTCGATATCAAGCTGCATCTGCTGAGAACCGGCATGAATTAAGGCTCTCTATAAGCGTGATTCATCTTGAAATTGGTGTTTCAGCGAGACTTTTCATCTCTCTAAAGTACCACAGCCCTATGACATTGGTGGCGATATTTCATAGCCATTCGCGATATATCGTTACCTAAGCGTACTTTGACATTTCCCTTCTAATAAGAAAAACACCCTAGCCAGTTGAAATAATAGAATATATCTATTTTTTCCTATAAATTTCATTACATGGCACGAATTCTGCTATTACTAAATCACACAATATTCGGGGGCAACCCTTCCCCCACACAATGTGCTCGATTACTTGAACCCATACAAAGGCAGCAAAACGTGCAAATTACCCCCCTTAAGAAGATATCCATCCTAATAGTTGATGACCACGAGCTAGTTCGAGAAGGTATAGCCCGACTTTTGAATGATGCACAGGATATCGAAATTGTCGGACAGCTAAGCAGTGGCGAAGAAGTTTTGGAATACCTCTCAATGACAGTATCTAACAGAATACAGTCACACGGAGGCATCAGTTTCACTTCCTCCTCTTATCAAATGCCCGACATCATCCTGCTGGATGCACGCATGCCTGGTCTCAATGGCATCGAGGCAACGCGGGCCATATTGAAGCAATCCCCCGGCTGTAAAATTTTGGCGATGTCGTCCGTGGTCAGTGGCGTGATTCCTGCACAAATGTTGCGCTCCGGCGCACGTGGTTTCATCACCAAGAGCGCATCAGTCGAAGAGCTATTGAAAGCAGTACGCACCGTCGGTACTGGGGGTAATTATGTCACGCCGAGTTTAGCGACACGTTTGTCAATAGACCCCTTCGGTGAAGAGAGTGGCGGACTATTCGACAAACTCTCTCGAAGAGAGCTACAGATATCTCAGATGCTAACCGAAGGTAAGAAAGTCAGCCAGATTTCGAGCGACCTGGTTCTAAGCCCGAAGACTGTCTACAGCTACCGTTACCGAATATTCGAGAAACTGGGTATCAGCAGCGACGTCGAACTCACCCTACTCGCCGTTAAGCAATGGCCTAGCCGATTGAACCCTGCGAGCCAATGGACTAACGAACTGCTTTCACACAGCTAGCGGAAACCTTCAGGAAGAACCCTCTCCATAATCAATCGTTCAAATACTAAGCCGACGTCGACCAATTCTTGCTCCTGAAAAGAAGGTGCTATTAACGTTAGACCAATAGGACGGCCATCCTCTTGATAAGCCATGGGGATCGTCAGTGCTGGATAGTTGGCTAGGGCGGCTAATCCTGCATGACGGTTGTTGATGGACAGCAGAACATCCAAGCCTGCATCGGTAAATATTTGTTCGAGCTGTCCTGCTGCTGTTGTTTGTAGTTCATCCCTCAGCGCTTCCAGCTCTACTGCGTCTAGGTCTAACTCAGACATCATGTCGATCAGACCCTGACCGTAAGGCGCACGCAAGCTTGGGCCTACATTGTTAAAGGCCTGCAGATCGACAATGCTCGCAATACTCACATTCGACGACGCAAAGTTCTCTAGATAGATCGCTAGATCACGAACCATCTCTCCACCAAGTAATTCTGAGAAACGTGGGTTACGCGGCGCATTGAGGCTCACCGAAACAGCATCGGCACCCTTGCC
>JAESUT010000059.1 GCA_016762995.1 Gammaproteobacteria bacterium
AGAAACCCGCAGCCAGGTTTTCCTATTCGGTGGATTGGCCATCTTGGCTCATGCGATCAGTGCCTACGGGGTCATTCTGAGCACCGATGGCTTTCATTTCGGGCTGTTTGAAATCAGCACGCTAATAACTCTGTCCATTTCCTTGTCCGTCCTTATTAGCAGTCTGCGCAAACCGCTGCAGATACTCTTTCTCGGTTTGTTTCCCCTCGCTGCTTTCAGCATTATTGCCTCTCTCACAATTCGCAGCGACTATCCGCCAACGAATATGAGCTTGAGCCTCGCTAGCCATGTGCTGATTTCGATTCTGGCCTATGGCTTTATTACTATCGCCGCCTTGCAGGCTAGTTTTCTTGCCTACCAAGATCACCAACTAAAACATGGGCATACAGGCGGACTAATTCGCAAGTTTCCTTCCCTTCAAGACATGGAGGCTTTCCTATTCGAGCTAGTCTGGGTTGGGCAAGTGCTGTTGACCCTCACTATTGCCACCGCCTTCTTGTTCTTCGATGATATCTGGAGCGCAGACGGAGTCATTCATAAGACCGGGTTTTCACTCTTGGCCTGGATCGTTTTCGCAGTGCTACTCTGGGGCCGCCACCAACTTGGCTGGCGTGGTCAAACCGCTATTCGCGGAACCTTAAGTGGCTTTGCTCTGCTTATCATCGGATTCTATGGCGTGAAGTTTGCTCTGGAATACTTAATCAGTTGATAGTGCACTCCATTAAATCTCATCTCCCCTTTGATATAGCCATTAAATGAGCAGCGAAGAACCCAGCTTATCCATGTTGCTCCTTTCCTTTGGGTTACTGATCCTAGCATCGGCGTATTTCTCTAGTTCCGAAACCGGGATGATGAGTCTCAACCGCTACCGCCTGAAGCACCTTACTAGAAACAAGCACCCTGGAGCGAGCCGGGCAAGCAAGCTGCTGGAGACTCCCGACAAGCTGATCGGTGTCATCCTGATCGGCAATAATTTCGTTAACTTTCTCGCGGCAGCAATCGCCACCACTATCGCTATTAAAATATTCGGCGAGCCCGCGCCACTAATAACTGCGGTCGTCCTAACACTTGTCGTATTAATATTTGCCGAAGTTACACCGAAGACAATTGCCGCACTCTATCCAGAAAAAATCGCCTACCCTTCAAGTATGGTCTTAATCCTACTGTTGAAGGTTCTGTATCCAGTAGTGTGGGTGGTTAACGTGGTTTCGAATGCGTTAGTGAGAGTCTTAGGCTTTAGCTCGGTATCTAACGACAGCCATCAACAACTTTCCGCAGAAGAACTACGCACCGTAGTCTACGAGTCTAGCGAGAGACTGCCGCAGCGCAGACTGGGCATGTTGCTCAACATCCTCGACCTAGAACACGTTACAGTTAATGACATTCTCATACCAAGAAATGACATCATCGGCTTAGATATAGAAGATGACATCGACGAAATTCTTCGTCTAATCGGCAGTAGTCAGCACACCCGCATGCCGGTTTATAGAAAAGACATCAATAACTTAATTGGCATTCTGCACCTGCGCAGTGTCGGCAAACTGATTCGACTGGAGACAGTCAATAAGGCCGCAATACTTGGAGAAACTGTCGAGCCCTACTACATTCCGGAAAGCACACCTCTGCACACTCAATTGACCAATTTCCAGAGAAAGAAATTACGCATGGCAGTCGTTGTTGATGAATATGGCGCCATCAAAGGGCTCGTAACTCTAGAAGACATACTCGAAGAAATCGTTGGCGAATTTACCACCGACCTTGCCGACAGCAGCAAGGATTTCCATGCTCAGCAAGACGGCAGCTTCCTGATCGATGGTTCCACCAGCATTCGCGACATCAATCGTATTCTCTCCTGGAGCCTAGACAACACTGGAGCAAAAACTCTTAGCGGCTTGCTCACTGAGATGCTGCAATCAATCCCTGATTCAGCCGTAGGCATCAGGCTCGACGGATACTATGCGGAGACAGTGCAGGTAAAGGGCAATGTAATTCGTACCGTAAAGATGTGGCCGGCCGAAAAAGCAGAAGACGACGAATAGTCAGACTACTTACTACGTATAACTTGAATCTCTTGTTCGAGAAACTCATCCAAGCCGACCAGTCTCCAGCCCAATAGCGTGTGCGCTAGCCTCTCTTCGCCCGCTTTCGCTGCGATCGCCAATTTAAAGTCAGGCCCAGCAGAAAGTTGCCAAAATTGCCACGCGCTTTCCACGTCATTACGCCGCGCATCGAACTCGACTGTGAGCTTATCGCCGCCTGGAAAGCCATAGGAAAAATGTTGCAGCGGTATCGCCAATCCCATACCACAAGCCTTGATATACGCTTCCTTCAACGTCCATAAATCATAGAAGCGCGACTGCTGCTGATCTTCGGGCAAGACAAGCAGCTCGGCGGTTTCATTGTCCGAAAAATAGCGCTGCGCGATCGCCGCTATWCGCCGCGRCTTCCTCGCACACTCTRCRTCRACCCCAATATCTTGRAAYCGCGACACMGCGAGGACCACCTTGYCKGCCGAATGGGATAAGTTGAAATAGAGCGAAGCATTATTCTGCTCCTTGCTGATAGCAGGTTTRCCATAGTCGTTGTGGGTAAAATTCCAGGACGCAGCGGCTACCGACCTATCGTAACTCGATAGCGCAACCCGCATGAGAACGCGRCCGAGCAGCAATTGCTTGCGGWGTCGATCGAACTGAAAGCGCCTATACCGCTTGAGTTCAGCCTCTGTTAACCAGGCGAGACACTCACTCTGTAACGAAGACAGCTCAAAGTCGGCCTGCTCTAATTGCCAGAGATGAATTTCTGACTCGTTAATCCGCATTTCTGTCACAGCTGTCTTTCTCTCTAGTAAATCTCAAACAATTCTATTCAGCATTCATAGATACACTTAAGTTGCTTACGGGCAATATGCGCTTCGCTAGGGTACGCAAAAGCGTTATTCACATAATGTATACCATCTAGGTCGATGGATTGGTTCACATGGCTATGTCCATACACATGAATAGCCGAATTTAACTGCTTAACCTGCAAACCGAGTGCCTCGCTCCCAAGAACCGGGTAAATATTTCTACGCTTCTCTGGTATTCCAACAGGCATAACATCTATTCTTGGCAAGAAATGCGAAAAACTGATTACCGTCTTATTGCGAACAGCCAGCTTGGGAATATTCAGCTTAAGAAAGTGCTCTGTAACATCCTTACTTTCGGGTAGGTGCTCAGGCCATGAGCAGGCTCGAAAGTCGCGCCACGCCCTGCGCAAATGCCGGTCTGGCTCGCCAAAGGAAAAATCGTACCAAGAATACAAGGGCACGAAACTAATATCAGGCAGCTCGAGGACATCTGCATGAACACCACAGGAATTACAAAGCTCGACAACAGCTTCGAATTTATTCAGAGAGCAGTCGAAATCCCCCTCCTGCACCCACAGCTCATGATTACCCGGCACAAACAATACTGCCTTGAAATTTGCAGTGAGCGAGACGAAAACCTGCTCGAGTAACGGCATCTTATCAGTCACGTCGCCGGCCAGGATGAGAATATCGTTAGCGTATTCCTTGCGGTCCAGACTAAGAATCCAAGCCAAGTTTTCTACATAGTCAACATGGATATCCGAAACGGCAAATACCCTCATTTAGCCTTCTTTACCGATTTGGCCGAGCGGCCGAAATGCTCCTTAACAAATTCGGCCAGTAGCAGATATTCTTCTCTACGTGGGTCTGACTTGCGCCAAGCCATGCCCACTTCTCTAGACACATTCTCGTTAGAGAAATGTTTGAGCTGAAGGCGTGTATCGCCTAGTACATCGGCATCAACCGACATAGCAGGCAGCAGCGTCATACCCAAACCATTTGCCACCATCTGCACTAGGGTGTGCAGACTCGTCCCTTGGTAGACAAGGTCAGTATCGGCGCTCTCTAGCTTGCAAGCCTCCAATGCATGGTCGCGAAGACAATGCCCTTCTTCTAGGAGCAGAAGACTCTGCCCGCGCAGCTGGTGCTGTTTCACTTCCTGCATTTTTTCTAGCGCGTGACCTGGAGGAAGGCACAGTAAAAATTCGTCTTTAAACAGACTCACTGTCTCCATATCAGGCAGCGGAAAAGGAAAGGCCAAGATGATTAGGTCCAATTGCCCCTGCTGTAGTTGCTGAACGAGATCGGCACTCATTTCTTCTTTTAGGTAAAGCTTCAGCTTGTCAAAGCTCTTACGCAAATCCGAAAGAATAGCGGGAAGTAGAAATGGCCCTATTGTTGGAATTACCCCTAGGCGCAGGTCCCCCACAAGCGGAGCCTCATGAGCGCGAGCGATACCTACGAAGTCCTCAACGTCACCAAGAACTATGCGTGCCTGCACAACAAGTTTCTCACCTAGAGAAGTGATCAGCACTGTCTTCTTGTTACGCTCAAAGATCTTTACACCGAGCTGGGATTCCAGCTCCGCTATCGCGGCACTTAGGGTGGACTGCGTTACATGGCAGGCCGCTGCAGCCTTGCTAAAATGTCGGTGTTCGGCTACCGCGCAGAGGTACTTGAGCTGCTTAATTGAAGGATTCATAGTCAAAATAATAATCGATAAAAACGATCAAAGCACTCAAAAAAATCAATTAGATTTGATATTCGAATTAACGTAAAGTAACCCCAATTCAGTGCTCCTCGACCTGCTGCCGACAAAGCGACCGGGGGGAGCACAATATCCGCATTAGCTATTTGCAAACCACTAGGAGAAACAACATGTCATTGAAAGGTTCAAAGACAGAAGAAAATTTGAAAGCCGCATTCGCAGGCGAATCGCAAGCGAACCGTCGCTACCTGTATTTCGCCCAGAAGGCTGACGTCGAAGGTTACAACGATGTATCAGCACTTTTCCGCTCTACAGCAGAAGGCGAGACTGGACACGCACACGGCCACCTTGAGTATCTCGAAGAAGTTGGTGATCCAGCTACTGGCATGCCTATTGGCGGCACTGAAGATAACCTGAAGTCAGCCGTTGCCGGCGAAACTCATGAGTACACTGACATGTATCCTGGCATGGCAAAAGATGCTCGTGATGAAGGCTTCGATGAGATTGCCGACTGGATGGAGACTCTAGCGAAAGCTGAGCGCTCACACGCCAATCGTTTTCAGAAAGCATTGGATGCCTTGGACGACTAGCCCAGCATCCTGCCAAGTTGCTGGCATCGAATTGGTGTCAGCAGTTTGGGAAATCTCAGTAATCGCTCACACAGCTCAAAACCGAAGCTACAAGCTTTGAATACAAGTTTCTTGGCTTCAATGAAGGATTCGTAGTTCTACTAGCAGAACTACTAAGAGTTTAGTCGTTTGAATTTTACAATCATCAGGGTTTCTTATGTCTGATCAAAGCAGAGAAGGCGGCCTGAGCGCGCCCACCCGACATCCGCTCAATCAAAATGACCCCGATTTCTGGGATGAAGACAAACTCAATAAAGAATTAGAGCGAGTCTATGACATCTGCCATGGCTGCCGACGTTGTGTAAGCCTCTGCAACGCATTCCCGACACTGTTTGACTTGGTTGACGAAAGCCCGACCCTAGAAGTCGATGGTATCGATGTTGCCGATTACGGAAAAGTTGTCGATCAGTGCTATCTCTGCGACCTGTGCTACCTCACAAAGTGCCCCTATGTTCCGCCCCATGAATGGAATGTCGACTTCCCGCATCTAATGCTGCGGGCGAAGGCCGTCAAATTTAAGAAAGGCGAAAGCAAATTCCGCGACAACGTCATTACCAGCACCGATATGATCGGCAAGGTGGCGTCGAAGCCCGTTATCAACGCCATCGTCAATAGCGCGAACAAAAATGGCGTTCTACGCGGCATGCTCGATGCGACGATGGGCATACACAAAGAGGCCAAGCTGCCTGAATACACGAGTCAACCGGCGCGCAAAAAACTTGCCGCACACATCTACGACCCAGCAGCAGCTAGCGCGGATACAAGCACTGATCGCCAACAAGTAACTCTGTTTACAACCTGCTATTGCAACTACAACGAGCCAGGAATCGCGGACAGCGTGATCAAGGTGCTCGAACACAACAATATCAAAGTGAATCTTGCCGTTAGAGAACACTGCTGCGGCATGCCAAAGTTAGAACTAGGCGATCTAAAAACAGTTACCCAGCTAAAAAATAAGAATATTCCCGTGCTGTATGAGATGGTGCAAGCTGGCAATGTGATTGTCGCTGCGGTTCCTTCCTGTGTCTTGATGTTTAAGCAAGAACTGCCGCTTATGTTTCCCGAGGACAAAAAAGTTCTAGCAGTCGCAAAAGCGTTCTATGACCCGTTCGAGTTCCTGCATAAGTTACACAAGGCTGGGAAGCTCAATATGGAGTTCAAGAATCCATTAGGTAACGTAAGCTATCACGTGGCCTGCCACCAGCGTGTGCAAAACATAGGCCCAAAAACGAAGCAGATTCTCGAGCTTATTGAAGACACCCACGTTAAGAATATCGAGCGATGCTCGGGCCACGATGGCACCTACGGTGTTAAGTCCGAGACTTTCGAATTTGCCAACAAAATAGCTCGTCCTATCGTGAAACAGATTCGAGAACAGACCCCTGACTACTATGGCAGTGACTGCCCCATTGCCGGCAAGCACATCGAAAACAATCTGGATAACGGCCAGAAAGCTATCCACCCCCTCGACCTTCTTTGCCATGCATATGGCATATAGACGACGAATACGCCAGATTTGGAATTAAGACAAATGAAGAAACTTAGCATCAACGACCTCATGAGCATTGAAGCCTACACCGCACAGCGCGCTGTAATTCGACAGGCCATGATGGAGCACAAGAAGACACGGCGCCTGCCTCTCGGCCCAAACGCAATGCTTCACTTCGAAGATTATATGACCATGCGCTATCAGGTGCTGGAACTAATTCGTGTCGAAAAGATCAGCGCCGAGGCAGACCTTCTCGAAGAACTGAATGCCTACAATCCACTGATCCCCGATGGTAAAAATTTGAAAGTTACCTTCATGCTTGAATTTTCGGATGAGTCAGAGCGTAAAGTTCGTCTTAGCCAGTTAATAGGGATAGAGGAATTAATCTCTATACAGATCGATGGCTTCGATCCCGTTTACCCCATCGCCAATGAAGACTTAGCTCGCTCCACGGATGAGAAGACTTCGGCGGTGCATTTTCTCCGTTTCGAGTTCTCAGATGAGATGATCACTGCAGCGAAACAGGGTGCCTCTTGGACAGTGCGCAGCGAACACCAAAACTATCAATACAGCACTGACAAGCTATCTGATGAAGTTCGCAGCTCCCTAGCGCGCGACTTCGCCTAAAGCAACCATCGCGGCGAAGGAGCGATTTTGCCGCAGCTAATGCGGTTGTTGCTACTGCCCTATTCGGGTAATATCCTGCGTTCTACCTATCCATACGCGGAATAGCCCTACTCTAAGAGCAACTAATATATTCGCGCTGAGACGCGGCATCAGTACCGTTTTATCGAATTGCGACCTACCAAGGAAACCGAAATGATACTTACCAAACTACCACAAAAGCTACTCTGCTTAGCCGCAGCCGTTTGCCTCAGCACCGTCGCGGTTGCTGACCATCACGGCAGTGGTCATGACAGTTCCATCAAGATGATCGACTCTACTACTTTTGGCATCGACCAATCCGAGATTCAAAGCATACGCGAACAGATGCAAGCAGCCGTTGATGGCGGCTTTGTTTCTGGAAACATAATCCTCGTTGGCAACAGCGAAGGTGTGGGCGTGCTGGAAACTGTTGGTACTCAGGGCCCCAACCAAACAACGGAAATGAATGATCAAACTCTATTCCGCATCTTCTCAATGACGAAGCCTATCGTCAGCGTGACAACGATGAGCATGGTCGAAGATGGCTTAATCTCTATTACGGACCCTGTATCGAAATACATTCCAGAATTCGCCAACATGAAGGTCATCGATGAGGAAACTGGCGAGATTGTCGCAGCAAAAAACGAGATGACTGTACAACATTTGCTAACCCATGAGTCCGGTTTGATTTATGGGATCTTCGATCCAGAGAGCGACTTGGGGCGTCAGTACTTTCAAGCTGGCTCTCTACGCTTTGATATCACGGCTCTCGAATTGGCACAGAATCTTGCTGCCCTGCCGCTCCGTTTCGAGCCTGGCACGAAATGGAACTATTCGCGTTCAACTGACGTACTCGGCGCCGTTATAGAAGTTGCCGCAGGCAAGCCTCTAGATGCTCTTCTGAAGGAAAGGATTTTCGATCCTCTAGGTATGGATGAGACTACGTTCTACGTAGATGCATCCAAGGTGGATCGCATCGCAAACCCTATCCACGGTGAAATGGGCGACCCACTTGACGTGCAGCCAATGCTGTCCGGCGGTGGCGGGCTACACTCAACTACTGAGGACTATGTTCGTTTCGCTCAGATGCTGTTGAATGGCGGCGAGTACAACGGTGCACGCATCATTAGCGAAGCCACACTGGATTCAATGAAGCAGAAATTTATCGGCAGTGAAGTGAATCGCGACGCATTCTTCTTCGGGCCAACGGGTGATTGGGGTCTTGGCTTTCACCTACAGCCCATTCCCGGAGCAGATAACGATGGACCGTTCAACTTCGGCTGGCAAGGAGTTGGCGGCACGGTATTTATCGTCGATCCGGTAAACGATTTCTTCATGCTGTATATGGCTCAAGTACGAGGTGGACCGCGCGGCGCTCCTATGGACCTCACACTATCTCAACGTGCGGTGTATGAAGCGATGCTAGATTAACTAGCCTCAGTTAGAATCTTCTGACAAAGAAAAGGCCCGTGTTGCTAGCAGCACGGACCTTTTTTATGACTCAAAAACACGGAATAAATTGCTTGGCTAATTCAATAAGTCGTACTTGCGCAGATAGCCGCGTAGTTGGTGATAACTCAAGTTCAAAAACTCGGCGGCCTTCTTCTGATTGAATTGATTCTGCTCCATCGCTTGATTCAGCAGATTGATCTCGAACTCTTGCACCTTGTTCTTGAAATCGAAGGAGTCCACAGCGGATAAGTCAGGGGGCAGCACACTACTCTTGCCAGCACTGCCAGCATCTTCCGTTGTTTGAGATTTCGTACTCGCTCTTAAGCGATAAGGCGATTCAAAGGGGTTGAAAACGAGCTGAGTAATATGGCCGCTGCCGTTTTGATAAACAGCTCGCTCGATTACATTTTTCAATTCTCGAATATTTCCAGGCCAGGAGTATTTGCTAAGCGCCTTCTCTACCTTGTCGGAAAATCCAGCGAAGAACTCTCCGCCGATTTCTTTTACCATGCCTACTGCAAAATATTCCGCGAGGATCAAAATATCTTCTGCGCGCTCTCGCAGCGGAGGCAAAGTCACGACATCAAATGCGAGCCTATCCAATAGATCTTCTCGAAATCGGCCCTGACTCGCTAAGGCAGGAAGATCTTCGTTCGTTGCCCCTACGATTCTTACGTCCACGTTAAGTGTCTCATTGCCACCGAGTCTTTCGAATTCACCGTATTCTATGACGCGAAGTATTTTTTCCTGAACAGGCATCGCCATATTCGCGAGCTCATCCATGAACAGAGTGCCGCCGTGAGCACGCTCAAAAAAACCCTTTCTCTGCTTGATCGCGCCGGTAAATGCGCCAGCCTCATGACCGAATAGCTGAGCCTCCAATAAGGTATCACTCATCGCTGCACAGTTAATCTTAAGAAAGGTTTGCTCCCAACGCTGGGAAAGGTAATGTAGTCGCGCAGCAACTAGTTCCTTGCCAGTGCCACGCTCACCGACGAAAAGAACCGGCTTATTCAGCGGTGCCACATGGGAGATATGCTCCTGCATTTCGAGGAAACTGGCAGACTCGCCAATCATCCTTGGGGCTGATTTCTGTTGAGGCATAATAATTGTATTTATATCAACTAGTTACAAAATAACATCTGCCCTTTCACCAACCTTAGTTGGCCTGACTACATCAGTGGGGGCTAAACGCGATATGAGTAGTGAAAATTACCACTAGTTAAGTTATTTAGCTATCTCGGACACTACTTGAAAACATCACTAGAATTAAGCTCTTTATTATCAAAGACCTATAGAGAGACAATTGTTGGCACGCTATCTGCTAATTAGTAACTAAGCCAGCCTTTTGCATGGCACTAGAGACTAACGGTAGTCGAGGTAAACGTAATGAGTATATTTAATAGACTGTCCGACATTATCAATTCCAACATCAGCTCTTTGTTGGATAAGGCGGAGAATCCGGAAAAGATGATTCGCATGGTAATCCAAGAAATGGAAGAGACATTGGTTGAGGTGCGCAGCGGCACAGCCAAGGTTATCGCCGAGAAGAAGACACTAAGCCGCCGTGCTGAGCAACTTACGAGACAGGCACAGGACTGGGAAGGCAAGGCCGAACTCGCGCTATCCAAGGGTCGAGATGACCTAGCGAAGGCTGCCCTGCTGGAGAAATCCAACATCAACTCTAGCGTTGTGATCACTGAGAGAGACCTAGCGAAGCTCGATGAGACCTTAGATAAGCTAAGCACAGAGATCGAACAGCTACAGGCGAAGCTCAACGATGCTCGAGCCCGCCAGAAGACAATTGTCATGCGCACCACAGCAACCGAGTCCAGGCTTAGTGTTAATAGACAACTTCACAGTTATTCTATTGACAATGCCATGAGCAAATTTGAGTATTACGAAAAGAAGATCGATCAAATGGAAGGTCAGATGGATAGCATCCACATTGAGAAACGTGGCTTGCAGAGCGAGTTCGACGAACTCGAGAAGCAAGAATCCATAGACAAAGAACTTGAAGCATTAAAAAATAAACTTAAAAATCAATAGGCTTTCAGATGGGTACATTTGAGTTCATTTTAGCGATAGTGGCCATGGTGTTTGGCTCCATCACACTGTGGATATTCTTACTAAGAAAAGGAAAGCGCTCGGTGCGTATCGATGCTGATGGCAAATACAATATGGGTGAGCTATCAGCAATGGCTCAATCACTGACAGAGCGCATCGACATACTCGAATCGATACTGGATGCAGAAGTCCCAGATTGGAGAGAACAGAATGAACGCGGACAGCAGTAGATTAAAATTAAATCGGCATGACGCACGCTGGCTTGGAGTCTGCGCAGGTATTGCCGATTGGTTGGACGTTCCGATTATTCTAGTCCGAGTAATCTTTGTAATTTGTGTAATATCCTGGCCCACTCTCATCATCGGCTATTTCCTGCTCTATTTCTGTCTCGATAAAGACATAACACCAGATAAAATGCGTAATTATTTTAAGGGCGCCAGCACCGCCGAACATTTCAAGCAATTGAATTATCGCAAGCCCATTTACAAAAACGCTCGTAATAAACGCCTCGCCGGTGTGTGTAGCGGAATCGCTGACTACTTCGAGGTAAGTGCATTTGCCGTTCGAGCAGTCACGCTTTTTTCCCTGTTCCTATTTGGCCCCTTCACCTTTTGGGCCTATGTAATCTGCATTTTCGTTTTCGAAGCAGACCCTCATGTAACGCCTACTAGCCGCCAAGCACGGAGAGCCAAGCGCAAGCAGAGAAAATTCGAGCGAAGAGCCAGAAGAAAAAACAGCAAGAGCTATGTAAACGAGGAATACACAAATTTTGCCGAAGACGTGGCGAATGAAGCCTATGCCGAGGTGACTGCAGCCTATAAGGATGCGACAGAAAATGATGCAACTAAAGAACAGAGGGAACAGGCAGAGGAAGATTCGACTACTCAGTACACGCACGATAAATGCACAGAGATCTACAACTCTATGGAAATGCGCCTACGTGAGATTGAAGCATTCATGACCTCGAAAAGATTCCGCTTGCACTGCGAGATCAATCGTATCTAGTTAGGGAGCCGCTAAAGAAGTACACTAACGCACCTAAGTTAGCAGCTACCTTGGAGCTGCGATTAACGCTCGGTGCAACTCATGAAATTTTGCCATCAATGTGCTGGCTCGCTCATCCTTCGCATACCAGACGGCGACGATAAACCTCGCCACTGCTGCACCGAATGCGACACCATTTTCTATCTCAATCCTAAAAATGTCGTGGGCACCCTGCCTTTCTTCGAAAACAAAGTGCTACTCTGTAAGCGGGCTATTCAACCGCGAATCGGTAAATGGACCCTCCCTGCTGGCTACATGGAAAACGGCGAATCCAGCCTCGATGGTGCGATACGAGAAACACGGGAAGAAGCAGGCGCTTCGGTCATCGTGAAGAGCGATAGCCTGTATACCCTGTTCAACCTACCGAAAATAAACCAGGTGTACATGTTCTTTCGAACCGAATTGGCGAATCTCGATTTCGCGGCGGGGATAGAATCACAGGAAGTTGCACTCTTTAGTGAGGCGGAGATTCCGTGGCAGGAAATCGCGTTTCCAGTAGTGAAGAGCACACTGGAACACTAYTTCGACGACCTACGGAGRAATCAGTATCCAGTACGCATGTTCGATGTGCATCAYTCARAAGATAGAAGTTTCAAGACRAAGCTGATCAGCACGAGTTTCCCTGAATAGGAATAGGAATCGACGCGAGTCTCTAGTTAAAAACTTCGGTGCGGATTACCGAATAGGCGACTTCTTCATAGGGGTGTGAGTCCTTCATAGCCCTGACAACCTGCGCTATAAACTCCTCCGCGCAAACCATCTCAACCTTGTATTCATTCAAGGTTTCTAAGTTGTCCTGCTCGCCCTTAAAGGGGCTACTACCCTCGCCCGGCCTGTATTGTCCCTTACCAAGAATTTGCCAAGCACAACAATCGTAGTTACCTACTTTACCCGCGCCTGCATCAAACATAGATTGTTTAACCCGCTGCAGCTGTTGCTCAGGTACGTAGAATTCGATCTTGAGTAATTGCCTGTCGCTCATTCTCTGTTCGTTCTCAGTTCGTTCTCAGCAAAGCAATTGAAATTGAGAAACTCCCTATCCCAACCACTTTCTTGCATTGCGAAACATCCGCATGCTTGGCGCATCTTCCAACCAGTCGCTTGGGTGCCAAGAGTTTTGGCTCGCACGGAAAACTCGCTCCGGATGCGGCATCATGATCGTGACGCGGCCGTCTTGACTTACAATTCCCGCTATAGCGTCGTCAGAGCCATTTGGGTTTGCAGGGTAGCGCTGGGTCTTCTCCCCATAATTGTCGGAGTAACGTAGCGCTATACTATTCGCTGATTGCAATTTCTGCAGCTTGTCCGCTTCCGTAAACTCTGCCATGCCTTCACCGTGGGCAATAGCAAGAGGAAAGCGAGAGCCTTCCATTCCCTGAAGAAATGCTGAGTTATTTGCCTCTACTCGCACCGAGGTAAAACGGCCCTCGAATTGTTCCGAGCGATTACGCACAAAACGTGGCCAATGATCTGCGCCAGGTATCAGTTCATGCAGTAGGGAAATCATCTGGCAGCCATTGCAGACTCCCAGCGTTAGAGTATCTGGATTCATAAAAAAGGCTTCGAACTGTGCGCGCAGCTCTGCATTGAAGAGTATTGATTTCGCCCAACCTCCACCTGCACCGAGCACGTCACCGTAGGAAAACCCGCCGCAGGCAACGAGGGCATTAAACTGATCAAGACTCACTCGTCCGCTGATCAAGTCTGTCATGTGCACATCGACGGCCTCGAAGCGCGCTCGATCAAACACGGCTCCCATCTCTATCTGGCCGTTGACACCTTGCTCTCGAAGAACAGCAACACGCGGCTTTGCATCCACATTGATGTAAGGCGCGGTAATGTCTTCATTCAAGTCGAAGCTGAGCGCTAGTGAAATACCAGGGTCTGCAGCATCAAGTATTTGATCGTACTCTTCCCTCGCACAGATCGAATTGTCTCGTAAGCTCTGCATGTGATAACTGGTCGCGGCCCACTGACGCTGTAGTTCTATCCTGCTTTGGGAGAACAGAACATCCTTGCCTAACGCTATACTTAGGTCTCCCTCATCGTTCAGCTGGGCTATTTTATGTATACAGTCGGACAGGCCATACTCTTCTGCATATTTCATAACAGAGGTTAGCTGTTTTTCCCTGATTTGGATTACCGCACCCAACTCTTCATTGAACAAGGCCGCAAGAACGCCGCCCTTGGCAACTAGAGCTTGCAGCTGAATATCGAGACCGCAGTGACCGGCAAACGCCATCTCGACAAGAGTTGTGAATAAGCCACCATCAGACCTATCGTGATAGGCCAACAATAAATCCTCGCCTCGACAGCTGTTGATAAAATTGAACAACCCAATCAAGTCGGCAGGGTTATCTAAGTCCGGAGCTGTTCCCTGCATACGGCTATAGACCTGAGCCAATGCCGAACCCGCAAGTCGATTCTTGCCCCTTCCCAGGTCAATCAACAGAAGACTGGATTCTCCCTGATCTGTCTGTAGCTGTGGAGTAAGGGTCTTACGTATGTCATCCACCGGCGCRAAAGCCGAAACGATAAGAGACAGAGGTGCGGTATTGCTTTTCTCMAYRCYATCGTCATTCCATACGGTACGCATGGACATCGARTCCTTCCCTACGGGTATGCAGATGCCGAGTTGCGGACACARCTCCATCGCCACKGCYGTTACTGTYTCGAATAGYTTCTGRTCCTCGCTGCCRYGACCYGCCGCTACCATCCAGTTTGCCGACAATTTAATATCGCCGATCTTTTCTATCGAGGCGCTAGCTATATTAGTAATAGATTCAGCGATTGCCATGCGACCGGATGCTGCCGCATCGAAGAGTGCGAGAGGCGCACGCTCACCCATCGCCATAGCCTCGCCGGTATTGTGGCAATACGCGGTAGCCGTCACTGCCGCATCGGCAACTGGAACTTGCCAAGGGCCGACCATCTGATCACGATGAACTAACCCGGTAATCGTACGATCGCCTATCGTAATYAGAAAATTCTTGCTCGCTMCCRCAGGCAGMGCCAACACTCTCGCTATAGATTCGCCTATCTCAAGATCGCTACTATCGAAAGAAGTCTTGGGAAGCTGCCTTGACTGCACATCACGATGCATCTTCGGCGGCTTACCGAAGAGAAGCTCCATCGGCAGGTCGATTGGGCTATTGGAGAAGTGCGAATCATCGAGACGGATATGCGCCTCGATGATAGTCTCGCCAACAACGGCGAACGGGCAACGCTCGCGCTCGCAGATAGCATTGAACCGAGGCAGGTGTTCAGGATCGACTGCAAGCACATAGCGCTCTTGCGCCTCATTGCACCAAATCTCCAAGGGAGACATCTGACTTTCGGCATTGGGGATATCGCGCAAATTGAATACCCCACCCCGCCCGCCGTCTTTAACCAACTCCGGCAGCGCATTGGAAAGGCCTCCAGCACCCACATCGTGAATGAATGCGATAGGGTTGTCATCACCCAGCTGCCAGCACTGGTCGATGACTTCCTGACAGCGTCTCTCCATCTCCGCGTTCTCACGCTGCACCGATGCAAAGTCCAGGTCTTCATTGCCCGAACCCGATGCTATCGAAGAAGCAGCTCCACCACCCAGACCGATCAGCATAGCTGGCCCGCCTAGTACGATTAGTTGGGAGCCCACGGAAATTTCACTCTTCAGCACGTGCGGCTCACGAATATTGCCCATACCGCCTGCGATCATGATGGGCTTGTGATATCCACGCACCTCACTCTCACCTGCCTCATTCGTAGCAACCTGCTCAAAACTGCGAAAATAACCGCACAAGGCAGGACGGCCGTATTCGTTATTAAATGTAGCTCCGCCTATCGGTCCTTCGAGCATAATGTCGAGTGCTGAGGCTATATGAGCGGGCTTGCCTAACTCTTCTTCCCAAGGCTGAACAAATCCTGGGATCTTTAGATTGGAAACACTGAAACCTGACAGCCCTGCCTTCGGCTTGGATCCGGTGCCGGTAGCGCCCTCATCGCGAATCTCGCCACCCGAGCCCGTCGATGCACCTGGGAAAGGTGCTATCGCCGTAGGATGATTGTGTGTTTCCACCTTCATCAAGATATGCACGGGCTCCTCAACAAAGCCGTACTGTTTAGACTCAGGGTTTGGAAAGAAGCGCGCGCTATCGTGACCCACCATTACCGCTGAATTGTCAGAATAGGCAGACAGCACACCATCCGGAGACTGCTTGTGGGTATTGCGAATCATGCCAAACAGAGAATGCTCTTGCGGCTCGCCATCGATAGTCCAATCTGCATTGAATATCTTGTGTCGACAGTGCTCCGAGTTAGCCTGAGCGAACATCATCAGCTCTATGTCGTTTGGGTTACGGCCAAGGTCGGTAAATTGCTGGAGTAAATAGTCGATCTCATCTTCGGCGAGTGCCAGACCTAACTCGGTATTCGCGTCACAGAGTGCGACTCTTCCCCTGCCCAGCAAATCCACAGAGGCAAGCGGTTGCGGCTCGGCGTGACGAAACAGACAACTGGCCTGATCGACATCCTCTAGTATTGCTTGAGTCATGCGGTCATGAAGCATGACATCGAGCACTGCTAGTTCGGCTGCATCGAGGGCTGCATCAACGGCAACGGAGAATAAGGTGCCGCGCTCTACTCTATCCACTGCGGTCAGTCCGCAGTTGTGCAAGATATCGCTAGCCTTGCTGGACCAAGGCGAAATCGTGCCGGGCCTTGGTACTACCACCCGAGTTAGCAGCAACGCTGAATCGGTCGCACTGTTTTCTGAACTAAAATCGGCACCATAGTGCAGTAGTGAGCAAACCACTTCAGAATCGTGTTTGCTCAATGCCTCCGTGCAGTCAAGGAAGTGAACAAACTGTGCGCTAAACGCTTTTACTTGAGGGAGTTTGGCCTGAAGGCTGAGTAGTAATTTGGAAGATTTAAAAGCAGAAAGAGCTGCCGCTCCAAATATGACCTGCATCGATTGTATCCCAATTTGTGGCATGAATAGCTGAAGCTAAACCGCTATTATGGAGCAGCAATGATAAGTGATTTGGCTATTGAATTCAGGAAAATGTAAGAGAATTTGATCGGTTTAGTGCGGGAATAAGAACAGCAAAGAACTACTGCGGCCGATAGCGCCCTGCTTCCTTAGAAACGACTTCGTTACCGTCTTCATTCACCACCCAAAAATCCACGTAAGATAAGGTCGTGATGTCGTGACGGCTGTCACTGAACACAGGATTCGCCATGACCGAGTAAGCCTCGCCGGCTCGCGCATTAAAGCGAAGCGTCCTGCTGATATTCTCTCGGGTTTTTGAATAGTCGACCATCGCCGGTGCTAAACCACGCAAATTGCCTAAATCCCATGAGAAATAGACCTTAATATCGTGAAACCCTGGCGCTATTTGAATTGAACGATGCTGGTCGCTATTGGTAACAGGTATCTCATCCACCTCGATAAAGCGAATAGTATCAATGTAACGATTCAACAGGTCGGTGCGAATAAAACTCCGCCCCTGCACTGTCGACAGCTGCATAGCCTGCCGGGGGTCACCGAAATAGGCTTTATAGGGAGCCGGAGCAGCACATGCCGCCAGGGTCAGTAGCAGTGCAGAAAGCAGCAATGTCTTGCGCGCGCTTGTTGCGATCGTCATAAAGATTACTTTGCCTTTAGTGTAGACGGGGGATTCTTATACAAGCTGGCCGCAAGTTTGGCAAGTTAGTTGCCTTTTCGCCTGCTTCTGAAGAAGTTTTGTAACAGTGTAGAGCATTCATCAGCCAACACGCCCTGGGTAAACGACAATTGATGGTTAAAATGACCTGCATCAATCAAGGAAGCCTGACTCACTATAACTCCAGCCCGCGGCTCAGTAGCACCAAAGACAAGCCTCTCTATACGGGCATGAATCATTGCCCCCAAACACATCGTGCAGGGCTCGATCGTAACATAGAGGGTTGTGCCGGGCAGACGGTAGTTATTGCGAAACTGTGATGCGTCTCTTATGGCAACTATCTCTGCGTGTGCAGTTGCGTCGCAGGTCCGGATCGGCTGATTGAAGCCTCTTCCAATTATCTCCCCATCCTGCACCACGATAGCGCCCACGGGCACCTCGTCGACAGCGCCCGCCTGCTCTGCAAGGGTGAGCGCCTCGCGCATCCAGCGTTCATGAATGATCGTGTCGGTATCTAATTCAACGGCCATAACTGTGTTAAGTCGACCTCGTTGAGAAATAATTGACCAGATAAAGACCCATAGAGACAGCGGGCCCTATCCCGAAGGCAAACAACACAGTTCCTAGCCCTATTGTTCCACCCAGCAGCGCGCCTAATATCACGACGGTGATCTCTATAGCCGTGCGTACCCTCGCCACAGGCAAATTGCTTACTCGTTGCAATCCGGTCATGAGACCATCTCTCGGTCCGGGACCTAGATTCGCTATCAGGTAGAGCCCGCTTCCGAAACCAACCAGAAAAATACCGAAACCCGTTTCGGCGACCTGCAACAGGTAACTATCCGGCTGTGGTAGATACGGCAGGGAAAGTTCAATCGCTACAGAGATAATTACCGCGTTAAGGATAGTGCCTATTCCAGGCCTCTGTCTCAGGGGAACCCAGAAAATCAAAACCGCAAGACTCGTCAGAAAAGTAGTAACGCCTATGCTCCAGCCGCTGATCTGAGAGATCCCTTGAGACAGGACAGTCCACGGACTATTTCCGACTCCCGCAGCAATCAAAAGAGACTCACCTATTCCAAACACCGTGAGGCCAACACACAAGATGCTAAGTGTTATTAGGCGCGGCCGAAAATTCAGAGCATGATCGGAGCTCCACGAAACGGTGGGTATACTTTTTACTGAGAAGATTTTCATGACTGCAATTACTGCAACGGCGCAAGACCGAGATTAGGTTAATAGTCAGTGAGTTTTTGGAAAAAAATAACCACTTAGATGAAGAGGCAGAGCTTGTTGCAATCTTAAATACTCACCAACTTGATCGCGACTTGTTTTGTGAAAAATGAAACTGCCAGTACCTCAAAGGTGTAATCGTTAGCAGCACAAAATTCAATAAGAGCTTTGTACTCGTCCTGCTCCCAATGCTCGTTTATTATGAATTCGTCAAAGATCAGTATCGTATGACAATCGATAATTAACTTCGAGTTATTTAGAGCACAAATTGTAGAAGAATATAGATCGGCATCAAAATTGATCACTGAGGCCATAGGTCGAGGCTGCGCAAAAAAAACTGGGAGAGTATCCTCGAATTTTCCAACAATAAATTCCCCCCCGGCAATTTTAGGAATATTTCCTCTACTTGAATAGGAGCCCGCCTTCTCTTCGTGCCAGTCCGCAGGAAGACCTTCAAAAGTGTCAAAGCCAAAACCTTTTTTGAAGGTATTAATAAGATATTTAAACGCCCCACCTCTGAACACGCCAAACTCATAGAATGGTCTATCTTGTCTGCTTAGCTCTATAATGCTATCGAAGAAGGCCCATCGATTGAAGTGCAGTTTAGGCAAGCTAGGTAATTTAGATATCCACTCTAGGGAGCGCATAGTTGGGTGATCTTTCAACGATGACTGCATCATATCGTTAAAAACTTTTCTGTCTCCGCCAAAAAATTTTAACACGCAAAATTGTATCTTTGCGTTTAGGTCGTTCTGGTCCGTCGCCAAACACCTTTCTACCCATACCTCTGCATCACAAATATGCTTTGTGGTACCCACCATATTCCATGCCGCAGCAGTATAATCAGGCTTGATCCTGAGAGCCTGCTCATAGCTATTTCTAGCTTGCTCTAGGTCTCCCTTATCCTGCAGGGCACTCCCCATATTATTATAAGCCTCAGCATAGTCAGGATTAATCTGCAGAGCTTGCTTATAACTGCCTAAAGCTAGCTCTAGGTCACCACTATCCTTCTGTGCATTCCCGAGATTATCATAAACCTCAGCGAAATCAGGCTCGATCTTGATAGCCTGTTTATAGCTATCTATTGCTTGCACAAGATCTCCCTTATCCTTCAGCGCATTCCCCATATTGTTAAAAGCAATAGCATAGTTCGGATCGATATTGATAGCCTGTTTATAGCTTCTAATAGCCGAACCCAGATCGCCCTTATGACCGAATGCAATGCCTATATTAAAATGGGTCTTAGCATCGTTAGGGTTGATCTTGAGAGCATTGTTGTAGCTTTCTATAGCCGCATCGAATTGTCCGAGGCCAACATGTGTAGCGCCTAAGATGTTGTGAAGAAAAGTGGAGTTGGGAAAACTCCGGAGCAGTCGATCCACCTGCACCACGGCTTGGGGCAGGTTGTCTTCCGTGTACAGCTGCATAACATGCTGCACTTGTTGTTGAGAAGGATTCGTAGATCCGGGCGCTTTCAGGATGCTTCTTTGCATTTAGCGTCTCTCTTATTATATTTGAACTATTAGAGATTATTTGACTATTGATACGGTATAAAATTCCTAGGCACTTTCCTCTGTTATTAAATAGTTCTGTTCATACACAGATGGCAAAACTCGATTATTTTTGAATACGCGAACCTACTTCAGGATAGCGCTCTTGGTCTCGGGGCGTTTAAGTTCTCAAATCCTGCACGAAGATCCGCGTCTCTTTCTCGCATGGAGATGACGGAAAAAATAGGTATTACTTCTTCGCTGTAGATTTGTTTTCTGAGCACACAAGTATTCCTCAAATCACTACCGCCTCCAGTGGAGGCAGTAGCGTGCAATATGAAGTCCACTCTATGGGGGTAACGCAGCAAAATCAATGACTAATTTTGCAAGAAAAGGGTTTATGCAAGTAACTAACCTATTAATTTCAATAGGTTAGCTTTATACGGCTACTCCCACTCGATAGTTGCTGGCGGCTTGCTCGAGATGTCATAGGCGACCCTCGACACATCTTCGATCTCATTCATAATCCGATTAGAAAGGCATTCCAACAAATCTGGATCGAGTCGTGCCCACCGCGCGGTCATGAAATCGACTGTCTCGACGGCACGCAAGGTGATGACATAGGAGTAGCGCCTCGCATCGCCAACTACACCGACCGATTTTACCGGCAAAAATACGGCGAAAGCCTGACTGACTTTGTTATACACATCCCAGCGATGCAACTCTTCCATAAAGATCGCATCGGCTTGACGCAAGATGTCGCAATATTCTTTCTTAACTTCGCCTAGCACACGCACGCCGAGGCCGGGGCCAGGGAATGGATGACGGTAAACCATGTCATAAGGCAGACCGAGTTCTAAACCGATCTTACGCACTTCGTCTTTAAACAACTCTCGTAGTGGTTCGACTAGCTCCATCTTCATATCATCGGGCAACCCACCTACATTGTGATGAGACTTAATCACATGGGCCTTGCCAGTTTTCGATCCGGCCGATTCGATTACATCGGGATAGATTGTTCCCTGTGCTAACCAATTTACGTCTTTTAACTTAGTCGCCTCTTCATCGAATACATCGATAAAGGTGCTGCCAATAATTTTTCGCTTCTGTTCTGGCTCATCGACACCCGCGAGCCCACTTAGAAAACGCTCTGCCGCATCGACCCGAATCACGCGAACGCCCATGTTCTTAGCGAACATAGACATAACCTGATCGCCCTCGTCTAATCTCAGCAGTCCGTTATCCACAAATACGCAGGTTAGCTGGTCGCCAATGGCTTTGTGCAGGAGTGCGGCCACGACGGAGGAATCGACGCCGCCAGACAAGCCTAACAATACCTTGTCCTTGCCGACCTTCGCGCGCACCGTTGCGATCGCATCCTCGATGATATTCGCAGAAGTCCACAGCGACTCACAGCCGCAGATGCCGTGGCAAAACCGTTCGAGGATGCGCTGCCCCTGAACCGTGTGAGTTACTTCTGGGTGAAACTGGATGCCGTACAAGTCTCGAGACTCATCACACATCGCCGCGATCGGAGCGCTTTCAGTCGCCGCGATCAACGAAAAACCCGGCGGCACTTCGGTGACCTTGTCGCCGTGACTCATCCAGACATCTAACTGAGGCACATCGCTGTCGTTGACTCGATCTTCGATACCATCAAACAGTCTATTCGGTACGACCACATCGACCTGCGCGGAGCCGAATTCGGACTTGCTCGAAGCTTCTACTTTGCCCGAGAAATGTTCCGCCATGGTTTGCATGCCATAGCAGATGCCAAGTATCGGCCTGCCAAATTCATAAATAAACTCAGGCGGACGTGGCGACTCACCGTGATTCGCGGACTCGGGGCTTCCCGAAAAAATTACACCTTGTGGATTGTATTCCCGAAACAATTCCTCATCGACCGCGTAGTCCCAGATCTCACAATACACACCCAACTCACGAACGCGTCGCGCGATAAGCTGAGTGTATTGGGAACCGAAATCCAGAATAAGAATTTTCTGGCTATGAATATTAGCTGTTGTCATTTATCGTTTTCTTAAGAGTTGAATTGAATCTCTGCACCTACGATATCGAGAAGAGTTCTATAGGGGCAGAAGACGAGGCAAAGATAGCTACGAAAGCGGAGCGTACACGAAGTACGTGAGCATTTTGTAGCTATCTTTAACGAAGGATTATGCTCCTATAGGGCTCTTATGAAACCCTGTAGTTCGGTGCTTCTTTGGTAATACTTACGTCGTGAACATGGGACTCGTTTATGCCCGATGCCGTGATTTTTACAAACTGAGTCTTAGTGCGCATCTCTTCGATATTCGCAGATCCGGTATACCCCATGCTAGAACGCAGCCCGCCCATCAACTGATGAACAATAGCTGACATCGTGCCCTTATAAGGCACTCGTCCTTCGATACCTTCGGGAACCAGTTTTTCCGTGCCCGAGTCCACATCTTGAAAATACCGATCACTTGAGCCCTGAGAGTGCGACATGGCACCCAACGAGCCCATGCCACGATAAGCTTTGTAGCTTCTACCTTGATAGAGCTCAACCTCACCAGGCGCCTCTTCAGAGCCGGCAAGCAAACTACCAACCATCACGACATGCGCGCCTGCGGCGATCACCTTCGCGATATCGCCAGAATAACGAATGCCGCCATCGGAGATCACACAGACATCAGTGCCTTTCAACGCTTCGACAACGTTTGCTACTGCGGACATCTGCGGAACACCAACGCCCGTTACGATACGCGTGGTACAGATCGACCCGGGACCGATACCCACTTTAACAGCGTCGGCGCCAGCCTTTGCCAAATCTCTAGCTGCGTCAGCCGTGGCAATGTTGCCACCGATGACAGAAATCTCTGGGTATTTGTCCTTTACGTATTTCACCTGATCCAACACAAATTGCGAGTGACCGTGAGCAGTATCGACGACGACGACATCGACACCCGCTTCGATTATCGCATCGATACGATCGGGAGAATCTGGGCCGGTGCCTATAGCTGCTGCCACGCGCAGCCTGCCCTGCTCATCTTTACAAGCATTGGGATAGTCTTCGGACTTACGAATATCTTTCAGCGTGATCAGACCCTTGAGAACAAAGCCTTCATCGACAACCAAAATCTTTTCAATACGGTGTCGATGTAGCAGTTCCTTTACATCGTCTAGCTCGAAGTTTTCTTTGACTGTTACCAGTGAATCCTTGACCGTCATGATGCTCGAAACTTTAGCATCGAGGTTCGCCTCGAAGCGTACATCACGACTAGTAACGATACCCGCTAGACCCGAGGAGTCTAATACCGGCATGCCAGAGATATTGTGTTCACTCATCAGAGCAACAAGGTCCCTGATACTGGCATTGCTTGAGATCGTAATAGGATCCTTCACTACACCACTTTCATATTTCTTTACGAGACGAACTTCCCGCGCCTGATTCTCGACACTCATGCTCTTATGTAACACACCCAGACCACCCTCTTGAGCCATAGCAATCGCTAGACGGGACTCGGTAACCGTGTCCATCGCAGATGATATGAGAGGAATATTGAGCGCGATCGAACGCGTCAACTGGGTAGTTAGTGCTACTGTTTTAGGAAGAACAATGGAGTGCGCAGGCAGGAGTAGAACATCATCAAATGTTAAAGCCTCTTCAGCAATACGTAACATGAGATTACCACCTTCTACAAAACGGGGATTATACAGAGCGAGAGGCCGCTTGTATAGATTCTGGGCGGGGCTTTACTTAGATTTAGTTGGCGCGCTGTAGATCATCTATACCGAATCTTTCGCGGTACTGATGACGCGCCAGCGGTATTGTTATAAAGAGCGAAAAGTACACGAGGCCCGACCATTCTATAGATTCTCCCAACATTGGAGCCGTTATAGAAGAGAGCAGAGCTGTCACCGCTACTATCGCCCAGGTTAGGCAAGCGAGCTTGCAGAACGCGACTTCGTACTCGCTCAACACTAGCTGCTCCCGCTGCCTGAGCGAATTCTGATACAAGGCAATGAGGATAAAGCAAAGCGCCATGAGCCCGAGACCAAAATAGACCATCAGATTTATAACGTCGGATAGCTCCATTATCTGCAGGTTTTGCTGCAAAAATCCGCCAGATAAGAAAGCAATGGAGAGCTGAATCATTAGCTTAATTGGGTATACGAATATCAGCACCAGCATAACCAAACCAAGGCTCAAGTAGAGCGTGACTCGATCTTGCAAGCCAAAGGTCCTGCTCCAAACTGTGTGAGCCACCCAGATTGAGCCGATTATTGTTGCACTAATCAGGAAGGCAGGAATATCCTGCGAGAGATTAAGCAGCTCTGGCACGGTTTCAGGTATCTCATCAATACTGATAACTAACATGGTAAAAGCAAAGGCAAAAGCCGCATCCACGAATGTCTCGATACGAGTCATATTCTCGCCGCGCAGGATACGCCCATCTTCGCGGCGACAAGAGTCGAGAAATTCAGTTGAGAGTTGTTGCATGAGAATCCTATTCGAAAAATAGTTCTGCTATTGCTATTCCGTGCTCGCCTGCAATTGAGTAAAGCAAGTAGACCCTACCATCTTCCTCGAAAATCGCCGGATCTCGGAGCTGATTGACTCGCTCATCGATATGCCCACGCCGCGAGGCTGCGACCTCAAGCTCTGCACCCTCCCATTCTGTCTCTGGCCTAAGCACCTCTAGCGCAGTCGATTCCTGCCACTGCATCCAATCACCAGTCATGTCGATCGTAGAATGGAGGATACTTTCCGGCGCATGACCTGCCTGTGTCCAGAATACGTGCAGTTTATTGCCGCGAATTAACAGGGCATTGTGCCTCATATTGTCATTGAAGAAACGCGGCCCTTCCTTGAAATCGCTGAGCCCATCATCCGATCGATACATAAATCCAGGCATGGACAGCCCATAGTAATAAGCACCGTGCTCGATAACGCGAAAATAAGGCCGTCCCAGCACCTCGGCCGATCCCTCAAAATTTAGCCCGTCGCGGGATAAGGCCAACCGAGTTAGCTGCTGCCCTGCACCACGCCCGTGGATATACATGACTATCTGCTGCTTCTCGTCATCCACGTGCACATCGGGAGAGGCAATGTGCGCATACAGAGAACCGGCAGCTCCGGGCGCCAATGAACAGGGTGGACAAGTTGTGGGGAAGAAGGAATCCTCTAGCTTCAGTGAACCCGCCTCATGCATGCGCCAAGGGCCGGTTAGCTCATCCGCATAGGCCAATCGAATATAGGTGCCACGGTGATCCGCGAAATAGAGGTAGTACTTACCCAATGGATTGTCTATCCAGTCTGGCACACGGATCAGCGAAGGACCCTGTATATTGCTGCCCATGCGCGCATCCATATTTGGATTGATAATTGGCCCGTCGGCCAAGCGCACGACGGTTGGCGCTTGCCCTGACGCCACTTGCCCAATAAGCGCTGATGTAAGCAAACACACTGTCAACAGTACGCGCAGCAATCGCTTTCCCATTTATCTGGCCTCATTTTATTGTTATCTGTTGCGACTCTTTTACTACAAGAACACCATGGAACCTTATGTATGCACCATTTGCAAGATCGCATAGGCCTGCAGCCCGCTTACCGACGCTTGCATCCGCAGAAGACTAAAATTACTCTCTATCACGTAGGACAGTAGATAGAAGAGTGAACCAAAGACCCCAGCTAAAAGATACCCAGCCCATGACTATTGAAGAAGCAGCAATGTCTATGAACACGCCAGTCCTCAAAAAGCTGATGAGCGAGCCCACGGTACATTTTTTCATCATCGCCCTGATTATTTTCGCCCTCTATGCAATCACCCAATCGGGAAACGAGAACCTTCTGCTGATAGATCAGCGTGAGATCGATGCGCGCATCTTCATGCAGGAGTTATCTCGCGGACAGGAACTTAACTTAGAGCAACGAGAGCGAGTCACTGCCTTCTACATCGAAGAGAAGATCCTAGTACGTGAAGCGCTGTCCATGGAATTGGATAATGACGCACGCATACACGATATCCTCGCTCAGAAAATGCGCCATGTGCTGAGTGGAAGCATTATTCAGCCGACCGATGACGAGCTACAAAACTACTACGAAACAAACAGCCCCCGCTTCGAGACAGCCGCCTCGCTGACTCTCGATGAGGTGGTTTTCGATTCAAGAGACCCGCTAGCAGATTCAATAGTCGACTCCCTACAACGCAGTGCTGACACCGATACCTTGCTATCGATGTCAGAAGGTACGGCTAGCCCGCTACCGAACGTGAATAGCGTCGATCTGGCCAACATCTTCGACCAGGAGTTTGCAGATCGAGTTCTTGCCGCCGACCTTGGCCAATGGAAAGGCCCGTTTGTTAGCAACCGCGGACAGCACTGGCTGCGCATAGTAGAACGCAGCCCTGCAAGTATTCCTGCGCTGGAGCAGATTGCCGATCTCGTGCGACTCGAATGGATCGCAGCTGAAGAAGAGACTCGTCTTCAGCTGGAGGTGGACAAACTCTGGGACCAGTACACCATCGTGATTAGCAATAATGAGTCTGATTAATTGACCATGCGCAGATTCATGCTAGAACCAGCTCGCCCCTGGTTGGCTTCCGTCTGCGCGCTCCTCCTCTCAAGCATACTGCTGTCTCCTACTGCCATGGCTCACGACATTGATGTGACCGGCGTCGCCCGCGTATTTCTGGACGAACTCGATACCAATCAATACCAACTCTCCATTGTCGACCGACAGGTTCCTCCTCTTTTTAATATAGAGCGCATTCTCCCGGAGCGCTGCACTGGACTACCACCGGGCAGATTCAGCTACCGCTTTCAATGCGAACCCGCACTGAGCACCGACGACGTGCTCACCTTCCCCTGGTCGTTAGAAGGATTGGTCCTCATTACCCGCTGGAGCGATGGCAGTGATGTGTCCGGATATTTTCCTGGAGATGGCAACATCATCGAAGTACCGATGGCGCAAATGAAGGCAGGGGCGTCCTCTATTGGCAACTTAGCGCGCCGTTATCTAGGGCTAGGAGGCGAGCACATACTGTTTGGTATAGATCATCTGCTCTTCGTTCTTGGCTTGTTGCTACTACTGCAAGGGTTCTGGAAGTTATTGAAAACCATCACTGCATTTACAGTAGCGCACAGCATCACCCTTGCCTGCGCGGTACTTGGAATTTTTCCTGTACCCGGCGCCCCCATAGAAGTTTTGATTGCACTGTCTATTATATTTCTTGCCCGAGAAATCTTGATGGCCCAGCGAGGAAAAACCACACTAGTACATAAGAAGCCATGGGTAGTTGCCTTCGCGTTCGGCCTTATACACGGATTTGGTTTCGCTGGCGCGCTAGGTGAACTCGGACTCAACGATGCCGACATTCCATTGGCATTGCTGTTTTTCAATATCGGCGTGGAAGTGGGTCAGGTGGCATTTATTAGTACGTTGCTTATTCTGCACTTCGCGTTCACGAAATACTTTAGGCATCTTTGGCCAAGCCTGCAACGTGGGCTAGCCTATGGACTGGGCGGTATTGCCAGCTACTGGTTCATCGAGCGAATTCCCAGTCTATTCATCGTGTAATACTAAACTGGCTAGAGCCTACCGAAATAAACCGCAATCAATCTCATTTCACCGCGTCTGGTATTGTTGGTGACAGGATTCACAAGGCGGATATAGGGCATCGTTTCCTGCCGCCGACAATGCCTCCTCATCCTTATTATCTACGGCCGTGATGACTAGTCTCGCCGCCGCTATCATCTGCTGATTATAGGTTTTCCAATCTGCCTCGGCTGCAGTGGCTACTTCACCCTCGCCCGCGCCACCAAGGCGCAGCAAGTTACCTGCGGCTATGACCGAAAGCGCGGCATGCCTAACTTCCTGCCACTGCGCCTCTGTCTCTAACTGATAGGCACCCCATATCGTTGTCGTCGCTGGGGTGATCAAGCCATTCATGATTTCTTTCACACTGAGCAATGGCTGGCGCGCATCCGTCTGTGCGAGGCTCACACTCAAACAGAGCAAGCTAATAAGGCTGACAGCAATAACTGTAAATTTCTTCTTCATCTCTCATCACTCCCATAGATACTTCAGATACTTCAGATACTTCAGATACCTCGACCGCCTAACAGCTGCTCATCATGGCATTAGATATGCCTCGCGTTAATGCGCTGCATCAACAACTAACAGCATAAAAAAGCCGACTTCAGTGTCGGCTTTTTTATGAAACCTGCGCAGCTACCTCGCTTCTCTCTGTTCTTTTTCTTCCAATCTTGCTCCTGCTAAAATCCCAGGTAGCGCGTAGTTGCCCTCGTGACAAGCGTACTCGTAAATCCTGTCCTCAACGGCATTCATGGGAAGCTCACCCTTCCATGCTGTCGTATAAACCTTCGGGTCATCAACGGTAAATTGATACAGAAGAGTTTCATCTGCTACGCGGGTGAAACGTTCGGTCACCTTCGCGTCAGATGATAAAAAGAAGTAATGACGCAGCGCGCCTCGAAAACTCTGCTGTGGGTGATAATTGGTTGTCTCCACTACCAAAGTATCGCCCTCGTAATAGCCAATCGAATCGCCTAGCCACTTCGGTATATCTGAATGCTCATCGCTGCGCATCCGAATGATGCGCGCATCGTGGTTCATCTCAGCCATGATCATCACATAGTCTTCAGTCTGCACAATTTGGCTGTGATTGTTATACAGAACCGGCAACATCGGCGGACCACCGGAGGAACCGAAACCCACCAGACAACGCTCGCCTAAGGGGCGCGCCTCAGGCCCGGCAAACGGGCCCGGCCCAGCTGCTCTAGCCCCGAAAATAGCGCTCTGCGCACCTTCCGCCCAAGGCAGGCGGCCGTTCTGCGGCTCCACCAGAATAGAGGTGCGGATCTCGCCATTGATCATGGCCATGCGCTCACCCGGATCCATCCAAAAAGTGTTATAGCCACCGACATCGGGTTCGCCATCGCTAGGCGCCGAGGTCAGGTCTTGAAGGTAGCTGTCACCTGTCTGACCAATTCTTGCTGCTTCTTCCTCTGTAATGGTGAGCCTTCCATTGAACTGCTCGCCACGCTCTAGCATCGTTACCGTCGCTATACTGTAGACACCCTGCAGATCTGGTGCTCCAAAGCTCAATCGAGGCGCTACATAATCCTGTGCCGCCGCTATCTGGCCGCCAGCCAAAACGACACCACTACCCAGAATTACCCACGCTAATTTTAATTTGGTCATGTCCCTTGTTCCCCTCTCACTTATACAGACAGCGATTTGCTGCCTGCTCAATTCTGCGTCAATTCTAACATTCACACGCATTGACAGATACATGGGAAGAGTTAGATAGGCCGGAACGAAGTTGTTGGGCATCAAAGAGCGCATCAGTCACAATACTCATCAACTTTGTCGCAGTAATCTGCTTTAATCAGCCAAGTCCACTCCATCAGCTCTGAACAATTATCTGCTGGACTCCAGACTAACTGCACACGAAGTGACGCACTCAATTGGCACAACTAGCGGAGTAATTCATGCGATTCTCAAAAAGCCTCAACCTCCCCAAACAGCTTATAACTCTCACGCTCTTCATCGCATTCATCGCTACTGCACAGGCCGATATCCTGGACGAAGTCGAGCATGGCTACGCAGACAACAATGGCGTGAAGATACACTACGCAACCGTCGGTGAAGGACCGCTGGTAATCATGATTCATGGCTTTCCTGACTTTTGGTATAGCTGGCGTCATCAGATGGAGGGACTAAAAGACAATTTTAAGGTCGTTGCGATCGATCAACGCGGCTACAACCTCAGTGACCAGCCAACTGATGAGTCCAGCTACGCTATGCCTAATCTGATCGGCGATATTGCCGCCGTCATTCGACACTTCGGCAAAGAAAAAGCCAACATCGTTGGCCATGACTGGGGTGGCATCGTCTCCTGGCAATTTGCCTTTGCCCTGCCCGAGATGGTCGAGAACCTAGTCATACTGAATCTTCCACATCCCAATGGTATGGCAAGAGAGTTAGCAAATAATAAAGAGCAACAGGAGAATAGCGGCTATGCCCAAACCTTCATTGCTGGCAAATCGACTGACCCAGATATTTTCTTTGGCCTGCCCATGAACCCACAGACCCTCTCAGGCTGGGTGACCGATCCTCTAGCGCGGGAGAAGTACGTAGAGGCATTTGGGCGGTCCAATTTTGATGGCATGCTCGCCTACTACAAGCAGAACTATCCGCGCGGCGGCAGCACGAATACCGCGCCCAGCGCTCCAAGGCTCAACATGCCTGTACTGGTATTTCACGGCCTAGCCGACACCGCACTGCATTCCGATGGCTTAAACAATACGTGGGACTGGATCGACGCTGACACAACCATCGTTACCGCCCCTGGGGCGAGCCATTTCGTGCAACAAGACGCGGCGGAATTGGTAACCAACACCTTAAAGTGGTGGCTGATGGCACGCCAATAGCGAGCAAGTATGGACAGCACAGGGCTGAGTTTGCCCTTTGTATTCGCTTGGGACTCCCAATCTCACGGTACCGCCCAGGCGTATTTATCACCTGCCTGAGCGGTCTCCAAGGTGTTGAAAAATTGGCAATTTCCCCCGCGGAGGTCATGAAGATCTAGCCATTGAACCTCTGAAGCCGCGTAAGTGTGGCCACAGAAAACCACTCAATCGACAGATTTATTCATAATCGACGCATAAAACACTGCATTTTCAACACGGAACAGTAATTATTTTTGGTTAGATTCGGGCAAAAAACTAGGCTTGAATAGAAGCGAAACACGTACTTCTCAGATTACTAAGCCAGAAAACAGCTGAATTTGCGTTGCCGATAAAGGCTCCGAGCTGAAGCAAAACCCCTCAGAAATGCCAAACATAGCCAACTTTGGCGGGCCTGAAACCAGGCCAATGGCTAAACGCGGCCTGTTGATTCCCCGGGCTTCTACAGGCCAAAAAAATACAATAAACCATTATATAACAATAACTTATAGATTCACCAAAGCCAATACCAAGCAATCATCCCCCTAGTGATGGTGCACAAGCTGCGGCTAATTCAGAACATCGCATCAAACGTTAGTTTGGGCCCTGTTGGTTGGTACGAGCAGAAAAGCCTGATGGTGTGACAATGCGTCCTAACCCACTGAAGCGTGCCATTGCCACAGCGAATGGCAAGGTACCCGAACGCTTTAGTGACTGGCCTGAGGACCAACGCCTCTATGAATTTAGCGAAGAAAACTTTACACTGTGCCCTCAGGTCTGAAAAGGCGAAATGGGCCTGAATCGCTACATCGAGTAATTGTATGAATTTGCCTGTCGTGGAGGTAACCATTCCTTCTAAGGTATCGTTGCTGAAGTCCGTCACCAAGAATTAGACGGGCAGACAGCTCAAGACAATGGCAACGTAGAGCGGTAACAGAGAACGAAGTTTTGCCACAGAGCAGAAGAAGAATCGCAAAGAGGTTCCTATTCAGCAATTTGAACGTTAAAGAGCAATATATTTATATATCGAGGGTTACATGAGTAAAGGTACAGTTAAGTGGTTTAATGCAGACAAAGGTTTCGGTTTCATCACTCCAGCGGAAGGTGGTAACGATCTATTCGTTCACTACTCAGAAATTAAAAGTGACGGCGGTTTCGCCACGCTAAATGATGGCCAAGAAGTAGAGTACGAAGTTGGACAAGGTCAGAAAGGACCTTGTGCAAACAAAGTAGTCCCTCTCTAAGTATTGCCAGATAAGTTTTAGATAGTAGGCTGCCGACCCTTCGTGGTCGGCAGCCTAGTTTTCTACCCATACCCAAGCCCCCTATCCCCTTATTGCTCCGACAATAAGCGCATGCTGTTCTGTTGTGCCCAACACCCTGTAATCTGAAACTAATTCCGCGCTAAACTACGATTCTGTCTGCTCAGCGCAGCAAGTCAGGTAAGCAGCGGTAAAATAGATTAATCCACTATGATTAAGAAACACGATGCCACCGATGAATACTATTTCGAGGAAGGCTGCCACATTATCGAGACCTCTAACTCTGCCGACGACGAAGGCGTTTCGATAGCGCAAGCGAGAGTTGAGAAGGGTCACCGAACAAAGTGGCATTACTTGAAGAACACCACTGAACGCTACGTAATATTGTCAGGTTGCGCCCGGGTCGAGGTGGGGACAGAAGAGCCCTGCGATATTACCCCTGGCGACGTGGTCATAGTTCCTGCGAATACCCGCCAGCGAATCAAGAATACCGGCGAGCATGATTTACTGTTTCTAGCGATTTGCTCTCCTCGATTTCAGAAAAAAAACTACCGCGAAGGCTCAATTTAAGCCCTACTTTTGGCGCTCCAGAACAAGGCTATCTGACCGAAAAACCCTTGACAGGCAAGGGTTTGCCTGTAGACTGCGCGTAGCTTGAAAGTAAGCATTTATTTATTCTCCCCCATTTCGAAGTCTTCCTAGTAACACCTCGTCATAAAAGTTTATAAGTACGCCGAATTTCTAGCACGACCCCTGCTTCGCAGGATTATTATATTTAAAATTTAGGTAACAAAAATGTCAGATAAAATTACTGGTACAGTGAAATGGTTTAACGAGAACAAAGGTTTCGGCTTCATCGAACGTGAAGGCGGCCCTGACGTGTTTGCACATTTCAGTGCAATCCAAAGCTCTGGTTACAAGACTCTTGCTGAAGGCCAACGCGTTGAATTCGTAGTAACAGATGGTCAGAAAGGACCACAGGCTGAAGAAATCGTCGCTGTTTAAATCTAATACTGCCTAGCTAGCGCCTGTCGCTAGCAACGCTAACTAGATTTACTAAGCAAAAGGGGCAGATCCGCGAGGGCTTGTCCCTTTTTTAGTTTAAGTTACTCTACAGACCTAAGAAACTGCATCTGACGTAGCGCTGCTTAAGCAACAATCGGCTTTGAGAGGATAAAAGAGCGCCAAATGACACTATTCGAATTTTTAATGGCACTGGCATCGGTGGTAATCGCTATCGCGCTGACGGAAATTTTCGCGGGCTGGGGCCGGTTGCTACGCACGCACATCGCACCCAAGATAGATTGGCTGCACTTGGGATGGACCCTCGTTATCGTCCTGTATGCGATACAGTACTGGGTCGGAATCTGGCCCTATCGCGAAGTAGAATTTACGCTTATTTATCAGGTTTGGTTCTTGATATTCCCTACTCTGTTCATCGTACTAGTCTCCTACGCGATAACCCCAGACATCAATCCGGAAACGAGCCTCGATCTCCGCGACCACTACATGTCGCGTCGCGCACCGGTGTTTATAGGCCTCGCCGTCTTTTTAGCAACCGCACAACTGGCCGATGTCATAATTCTAGGCACAAGCCTTAACTGGATAAGCTTCGCAATAGTCGCCATAGGCATGCTTCCAGCCTTCACCCCGCGCGTAAGCATCCATACTGCCGTTATGGTTTTCAACCTGTACATCGTATTGGCTAATGGCTTCGGACTTACGCCAACAAGTAACGGGCTTATTAACTAATGCGAAAAGCTAGGCTTCTCTAGCTACTCTACTCGTGCAATTTCCCGTATTATTGTCATCCCTATGTAATGCTTGATACCGACCCACTATGAGACTATTTTTTGCCCTACCCTTTTTGCTTGTTATTTTCTCCGCTAACGCGGCCGATGTACCTCTGCCCGATCTAAGTGGCGTTACCGATAATGGCTTGAAGGTTGAGATCTATAGCGAGCTCTCGCCTCTTAGCATCAACCAAATACACAGTTGGCACGTCCGTGTACTGAATAGTGATGACGAAGTACTAGAGCTAGAGCAACTGAGCGTATTCGGCGGCATGCCTGAGCACGATCATGGCCTGCCCACCCAACCTGAAGTGACAACACGACTCGACAACGGCGATTATTTACTCGAGGGAGTGCGATTTCACATGCAAGGGCATTGGAAATTACAGATTGAGCTGCAATATAGCGGTGTTGTTGACACGGCCATTATCGATTTCAACCTGCAATGAAGAGTCTGCTACTACCACTGCTCGCTAGTGCCACCTTAATCGCCGTAGTTGGCTGGAACTACTTGTCTATCCCTGGCGTACCGGATTGGAGCGAGGAAGAGCTCACATTAATCGCCTCGTTATCATTGGATTCCCTTCCACCGCTGCCACTTGACCCCAGCAATCTAGTTGCGGACGACCCTGCGGCAGCGGAATTTGGTCACCGTCTCTATTTCGACACTCGCCTAAGCAGCAATGCACAGGTTGCCTGTGCGACTTGCCACAAACCTGAACTAATGTTCACCGACGGACTAGCCCTCGCCGTCGGGGTCAGTATTGGACCGATGCACACGCCCAGCCTAGTGGGGCTCGCCTATAGCCCTTGGTTTTATTGGGACGGAAGGAAAGATAGCCAATGGGCACAGGCTCTCGCTCCCTTGGAAGCGAAGCATGAACATGCAACCGATAGAGTACAGTTACTACGCCTCATTTCTGGAGATGCCATCTATCGAGACATGTATGAGAATGTATTCGGGCCATTGAACCTGCCCGCGATGTTGCCAGAGTCTGGCATGCCAGAAGGCGACCCACAGCAACTGGCAAACTGGAATGCACTCGAGCGCGAAACACAGACAGACATATCTCAATTCTTTGCTAACCTGGGTAAGGCAATTGCTGCCTTTGAGCGCAAGATATTACCAGGCCGCACTCGCTTCGATGACTACGCCGCAGAAGTAGTTGCAGGTTCGGATAAAGACGACGCTCTAAACAATTCGGAGAAAGCTGGCCTAAAGTTATTCCTCGGAAAAGGCCAGTGCGTAACTTGCCACAATGGCCCCCTGTTCACCAATCATGAGTTTCATAACACCGGAGTGCTGGCAGTGCGCGGCCAAATGCCATCCATGGGTCGGTACAATGGCGTACGAGTTTCTCGAGAGGATTCTTTTAATTGCCTTGGCGAGTTCAGCGACGCCTCTCCAGCAGAATGTATCGAACTGCGATTTGCACGCGACGCTAACGATTTAGTCGGCGCACTAAAGACACCCACACTTAGAAACATCTCTCTGACAGCGCCCTATATGCACGGCGGGCAGATGGCGGATCTTGCCGAGGTAGTGAATCACTACAACAAGGCACCAAGCTCCATGCTGAGTCACAACGAAGCAAAGCCTCTTGGTTTACGCATAGTAGAGAGACTTCAGCTGGAGGATTTTCTGCTAACGCTTAGCGCGCCCTTGGCCACAGAGCAGAAATGGCTAGTAGCCCCAGACTATTAATGCCCATATCCAGACTTAGAAAATAAGTTAAGAAACTAAGGCTAGAAACGGCACTACCCCAAGTAGCCGTGTTGCGCTAGCTGGACTCGAATACCATCTGGGTCACTAAAATACAGCTGATCACCGCCACTGGTTCTGTTCGCGGCATCGCGATTAACATCGGCATCTATACCGTGATCTTGGAGTTTCTCCGCAAGGACATCGGCATTGTAGTCATCTACTCCGATACACATATGGTGCATGCCTCCGGGGTTCGGAAGGTTATACAGCCCCAGAAAACTCTCACTGCCTAGACCCATATTCAGACCACCGTTCGCCGGGCGGGAGATAATTTCCATGCCCAGCACACGGTTGTAAAACTCGGCCGAGCGGCTCACGTCATTCACCGAGAGCGAAACATGGTTCATCGATCTGCCGATGGCAACAGGTGCCGCCGTCTGCGCGGAAACAGCAGGCACCGCCATTGCTGTGGTAGCAACAAGTAAGGAAGCCACTAGCTCTCTGCGCGTCATCTTTTTTTGCTCAAATTTTTCAACTAGATGTTCTATTGCGTTTAGGTTGTTCATCTTCTCTGCCCTGATTTTGTACAAAAATAGTAGGTGCTAAATAGTAAGTACTAAGTAGATTACTTTGTAGCAAGCGCCCTGCTCGCTGTGGTATTTCTTGGTTCTAGTCAGGTAGCGCAAACACCCAAATAACACCACCCTGCGGCACATAGTGACTCTCCCCCTTCACTATATTGAGCAAATTCTGCTCACGCTGTGCATCAACCCCCCAACCGGACTGGACGGCAATATATTGTTTGCCGTCTAAAGTATAGGTAACCGGCACCCCGGTGATGCCGGAGTTTGTGCGTTGCTTCCAGAGAATCTCACCGGTTCTAGAGTCGAATGCACGAAAGTAGCGGTCATTTGTGCCACCCATAAAAACAAGATCGCCAGCGGTAGCCAACACCGGGCCCCAGTTCTGACTTTCGAATGTTGTTGTCCACACCCGCTCACCGGTATCTACGTTCCAGGCTTGCAGTTCACCGATGTGATCGGTGCCAGGTCGCACAAAAAAACCACCATTTTCGGACGTGCCGCGCCCCATGTAAGACCGACCGGGACTGTATTGAACCTCTTCTCCAACCATGGTCGAGCAAACATTGTCATTCGCCGGAATGAACATCAATCGTGACTTTGGGTCGAAAGCGGCGGGAGGCCAATCCTTGCCACCCCAAAGTGATGGACAGAAACTCGCCTCATAGCCGGTGCCCGGCTTCTTAGACATATCGTATTCGGGCCGCCCGGTAACTGGGTCGATGCTGGTAAAAACGTCTTGATAGACATAGGGGTTCGCGTCGACGAAGTTAATCGCATCTGCCTCACGCTCGAGGTACCAGAGATAACCATTACGACCCGCATGGACCATACCGTTTATGCTACGGCCATCGCGTTCGAAGTCGATTAGCAGTGGCGCGGAGACTTCATCCCAGTCCCACGAGTCATTCCAATGGTATTGATGGTGATTCTTGAGCTCGCCCGTCGTTACGTCCAAGGCGATAACAGAAGAAGAATAGAGGTTGTCACCCGGCCGGGTATCGCCCATCCAGGGGCCACCGTTGCCAGTACCCCAGTAGGCAAGATTCAATTCAGGATCGAAGGAACCCGTTAGCCACACCGGCACGCCACCGGTCTTCCAGGTATCTCCCGGCCATGACTCTGAGCCTGGCTCACCAGGAGCTGGAATAGTGTACGTCTTCCATTGTTCTTCGCCAGTTAGTACATCGTAGGCAGCAATGAAACCACGGATGCCAAGCTCTCCACCGGAGACACCCACCATAACTTTGCCATCGGCTATGAGCGGGGCCATCGTCATATAATAGCCGTTATAGTAATCCTCAACGGCAACCTCCCAAATCAACTCGCCGGTCAATGCATCAAGCGAAACGAGGAAGGCATCTACCGTTGCCATGTAAACACGATCGCCATACAAGGCCACGCCACGGTTCGTTGGATGGAACTGCTGCAGATCATCTGGCAGGTAGCGCACATAGCGCCAGATCAGATCGCCCGTACGCGCATTGATAGCGAGAATATGATTCTGTGGCGTGGTCACGTACATGTAACCGTCGTTCACGATAGGTGGCGCCTGGTGTCCTTCTCTTAACCCGGTCGAGAAACTCCATACCGGCACAAGGCCATCGACATTGTCGGTGTTAATTTGGTCGAGGCTGCTAAAACCATGGGAATCATAACTGCCACGGTACATCAGCCAGTTACTCTCCTCTGGGTTGAGAAGGCGCTCTGCGGTAACAGGATTGTAAGGTGGCAGATCCTGTGCAAATAGGAGACTGGAGACTAACGAACAACACAGAAAAATACTGGAGCGAATCATTTTTCTTGAACCTCTGACTGTTGATTGCAATTTAACATGCAAGAATTGGCATCAAACTATTGCGACTTAAAATTGCTGCGTAAATCCAACCCGACCTCGAAAGCCAGCAGCAACCATTACGATGCCATCAGCCACTTCAAGTGGCAACATGGCAAGTGGCCTGGGCGCTGGACCGCCTACCACTTTGGCACCGTCGTAAATATCGAATTGCGATTCGTGACAGGGACAGGCCATGCGTAACCGGCCTGCATCCCAGTTAATCACGTCGCAGCCGGTGTGCGTGCACACGGCAGAGTAAGCGATTACGCCTTCAGCCGCATTCGCCTGATAGCGCGCACTCATCAATTCAGGGTCGATACGCATGATCATCACGCGGTTCAGCCTAGAGCCGTCACGCAGCACCTCGGTCTCTGGATCGCGAGCGAGAGCCGACAAGGGCCTGGCTTCCAATTCGAGCAGTTCTGGCCGTACCAAAGCATCCTGATTGGGGCCCTCCTCAAATACCAGCTGGTCCCCCGGCTGTGGCCTAAGGCGATTGGGTGACTGGCCTAAGGCTGACATGGGTACAGCGATCCCAGTCGCTAAACCCATTTTAAATACGGTGCGCCGACTAATCGGTTTAGCTACTCGATTTTCTCTTTTGCAGCTCTTGTTGTCACTCTTACTATCGCTATTGCCGATGTCGGTATTTTTGCTCATGCCGTATCCTGAATCCTGAGACTGTTCTAAGGAATAGCCTATCTTAACCATAGAAGGTATCAAAGAGCCGGAACCGCTGCAATCATGCCGCTTCGCTGGCAAATTGCTTAGCCTCAAGCCGAATGTTATGTTGTTGATTATGCTGGGACAAAACAGCCAACAGGGCATAACCCAAACAGAAGCACCGATGACAGAAGAGAAACAACCATGAACTCCTCCGCCCGCATACTCCTTGGACTCGCGCTTGGCCTAATCGGGGGCATTGGCTTTTCACTTCTCGATGCAAGCGCGGCCTCAATACTGCCAGCAATGATTGAGCCCATAGGAACGCTGTGGGTGAACGCCATTCGTATGACAGTTATACCGCTACTAATGGCGCTCATGATTACAGCCATTGCCGGTCAAGAAACCACCGGCGTAGTTGCGGAACTCGGCGGCAAGACCATGGGTTTGTTCATAACGATGATTGTCGCTTCGAGCCTGTTCGTATTCCTCGTCGCCCCACCGCTCATCGCCATGCTGAGCATCGACCCCGAAGCGAGTCGCAGACTACTGGAGAGCACAGCCACGGAAAATGTAATCAGCAGTGAATTACCCCCCTTTCGTGACTGGCTTGTTGCACTCATACCGATCAACCCTATTCGGGCAGCTGCCGACAATGCGGTGCTTCCACTAATGATCTTTACTGGACTGTTTTCTGCGGCATTGTTAAAAATTGGCAACGAGCAGCGAGCGCATGTCGTCGGTTTCTTCTCTGCCATCAAAGAAACAATGTTCGTGTTAATTGCTTGGATCATGACACTCGCACCCATCGGTATTTTTGCCTTGGTATTTCCACTCGCTGCGACACTCGGCATTTCTGCGATTAGCGTTCTCGGCTCATTCATCGTCATTGTGTGCGCGTTAATCACACTCTTCACCCTAGCGCTGTATCCACTCGCCACCTACATGGGTGGAGTTGGACTGCGCGATTTTGCACGCGCACTTGCTCCGGCGCAGATTATTGGTTTCAGTACACGCTCTTCACTAGCCGCCCTGCCCGCCTGCTTCACGGCGACCGAGGCCTTGGGCATTCCCAGTAGAGTGTCGGGCGTAGTATTGCCAATTGCGGTGACACTTTTTAAATTCGCTTCACCTATCGCTAGAAC
>JAESUT010000119.1 GCA_016762995.1 Gammaproteobacteria bacterium
GCCGCAGTAAAAGATAGCGGCCTCGTCTTCGTCGCTGTGCCGAGCTCATCTTTTCGCCAAGTCGTCAGAGACATGGTGCCTCATATCTCTGACGGTACTGTTTTGATCAGCACGACGAAGGGAATAGAGTCGGGCAGTTTCGATATGATGAGCCAGATATTGAACCAGGAAGCGCCGAACGCCAAAGTAGGGGTGTTGAGTGGCCCAAATCTAGCAGCGGAAATCGCGAAGAAAGACCTCACCGGTACTGTAATTGCGAGTCCTGATGATCAAGTGCGCGAATTGGTGAAGAGCGTGCTTAAGTCTAAGTACTTTCGAGTCTATGCGAACAATGACATGTTCGGTGTGGAATTGGGCGGCTCGCTTAAAAATATTTATGCAATTATCGCGGGCATAGCGGCTGCTCTTGGCATGGGCCATAACACCAATAGTATGTTGGTAACTCGCGCCTTAACGGAGATGGCTAGGTTTGGGAAGGAGCTAGGTGCCGACCCGATGACGTTCCTAGGCTTGGCGGGCGTGGGTGATCTAGTTGTCACCTGCTCGACACCATTGAGCCGGAATTACAGAATTGGTTTTTCTCTTGGCAAGGGCATCCCTCTTGAAGAAGCGATAGCCGAGTTAGGTCAGGTAGCTGAAGGGGTTAATACAGTTAAGCTGGTGCAAGAGAAAGCCGAGGAGCTTGGAGTCTACATGCCRCTGGCCAGYGGYTTATATARGAYAATTTATGAAAAYGATTCTCTTGAGAATATAATTTCATCATTGATGCTGAGTGAGCAGGCTCTGGATGTCGAGTTTGCKGCAAATGAAGATAARRTTNTKGGATWASNGGTTTRYMKAGCGMRTTTTACAAAAGGCATYGAGGTGATCGTGCTTTTTAAAACATAAGTAGAGGAATATTCATGTCAAAGGAAGCAAACGAAGTTATAGATAATATTGTTCAGYCATCGGTCTGGATTCGAGTGCTGTTTATGGCCGCCTTTGCCGTTGCCTCCTATTTTATATTGCTGCCGCTAATTATAGTCTTGAGTATCGCGCAAGCGCTGTTCATGCTTATYACKGCTCAGAACAACGCCAATCTTAGGTATTTTTCCGCGACRCTGGCGCTGTATGTTACTCAGGTCGTGGAGTATCTAACTTACCTGTCTGAGGAGAAGCCGTATCCTTTCTCCGATTTTCCTGAGGTGAAGGATAACTCTCTGGATGAGGATTCGGCTACCAAGAGCGCGAAGAAACAACCGAGAAAGAAAACCAATGATGCAGCGAAAGGCGAGGCTAAGGTGCCGGCTGAAAATACGGCTGAAAAGGATTCCGCTGCTGCCAAGAAAACGGCTGTTAAGTCTAAAGCAGTTAAAAAAAAGAAGGTCGCTAAAAAGAAAGCAGTGAAGAAAGCTTCAAAAGCTGTTGAGAAAACGGTGACAGGTAGCGGCGGTGCTAACGACTCCGAAACAGCTCCAGGATGAAGAGATGCTAGTTTATTTGTTACGTCATGCTGCAGCCCAAGGCAGTGCTGCTACTGATGCGGTAAGAGACTTAACTATCGAAGGGCTGGCGCAAGCGCGCTCGATTACCGAGCAGTTCAAGCAGCATTCTCCAGCAATGGATAAGGTGCTGTGTAGCCCTTACAATAGGGCACAACAGACGGCATCTGCGGTGATGGGACTGTTTCCCGATATCGTCCTTTCCACCGACGACAGGCTAGAGCCGGGAGGCGATGTCATTGCTGCATTAGACGTGATCGAGGGCTGCGATGTGCAGAACCTCTTGATTGTCAGTCACAATCCTTTTCTGTCCAATTTGCTGTCGGTGATGGTGGATGGCACTATGGAGTCACATCGCGTTGTTGCTAACGCGGCGTTATATTGTGTATCGATGGATGTCGTGGCTCCGGGATGCGGTGAAATTGTTTACAGCTTAGAACCATGAGGAGCGATAAGAAAGTCATGATATTTGGATCAGGTCAATTTGTAAGTCGACTTCTGCCGTTAGTGATTCTATTGCTTGGTTTTCCCTTAGTGAGTGTCGCGCAATCCGATGATGTCGTTGTAGGGTTTAGCGATCACAGTTTGCTTTCTGGATTCGCTGACTCGGAAATTATTGAGCGAGAACTGCAGAGAGATATCAACTACCGAATCATCCTAGGTGCGTTGGAGAGGGTTCGCGGAGAAGTAATTCCGGAAGATTCTCAGAGACTCAGGGGAGATGTCACAAAGATAACCTACGAAGTATCGCAAGAGTTTACCGGTGATGATGTCTACGCGTTCTATCAAGAGCAGTTAACGAGCAAAAATTATGAACTACTGTATACCTGCAAGGGCAGGGAGTGCGGCAGTAGTAACTATTGGGCCAACGATGTATTTAGAAATCGAATCCTCTACGGCCCGGAACGTAATCAGCATTTTCTGGCTTTTCGCGCAAACTCAGCAAGCGAGAGCGATCCCTATTTTTCCCTGTACATCATCACTCGCGTGAACAGAAGAATTTATGCCTATCTTGAGATCGTCGAGCCGGACGGCACTCAGGATTCTGAGCAAGTAGCGGCGATAGCAGAGCCGCCGACGGTAGATACAGGAAGTAGTGTGTCGCGCTTAAGCTTTTTGCAGCGGCTGCGCGCGCAGGGAAGTGTAGTTCTACCTACATACAGCTTTCAATCGAACGACCGCTTGAGTGTGCCAGTCGATGTGGCGTCGTTAGTTTTAGCATTAAACTCGGATCAGGCGCTTTCTTTCTATGTGGTCGCGCACTTGAAACAAGATGGGCAGCCACTGCAAGCATTAATGCAGCGCTCATTGATAAGAGCGAACTCGCTTAGGCAGGCTTTGATAGCAGCAGGCGTTGATGCGGGGCGAATCGAGGCAGCTGGAGTGGGTCCATTGGCGCCTCGCTGTAGTGCTGGGAACTGCGAAGAACGTATCGAGATAGTGCTGCGCTAGCTTTTTTGGAAAGCGGCCCGCTTATTTGACTAGAGAGAGAAACTCAGCACGTGTTGACTGGCTGTTCCTGAATGCACCCAGCATGCAAGACGTGGTCATTACCGAATTTTGCTTCTGAACTCCGCGCATCATCATGCACATATGTTGCGCCTCGATGATAACGGCGGCACCCGCTGCATTTGTTTTCTCTACGATGCAGTTGGCGATCTCATTGGTTAGGTTTTCTTGGATTTGTAGGCGTCTAGCGAAGACATCAACAACCCTCGCTATCTTTGAAAGGCCAATGACCTTTCCGTTTGGGATATATGCCACATGGCACTTTCCAATAAACGGAAGCATATGGTGCTCGCACATTGAATATAGCTCAATGTTTTTCACGATAACCATCTCGTCAGTCTCGGAAGGAAATAGGGCGTTGTTGATGACTTCGTCGATATTCATCGAATAGCCCTGGGTCAAAAACTCCATGGCCTTTGCCGCTCTTTTAGGTGTATCAACTAACCCGGCACGCGTTGGGTCCTCGCCAATTTTATTGAGGATTTCTAGAAAAGCTTGTTCCATAGTCGTTCACCCTTCTGTGGAGTCTGGTTGCCGCCGCAGGCTTATTGCAAGTCGTGAAACGCGAGTCTTGATCTTGGCTTGAGTTTCAGTACGGGATTGGCGAGAGATTAGCATATTACTCGCTGGTTGATGAATCTCTACGCCATTTAATGCTTGCTGGATTATAATTGCACACTATCGACTACAATTGAGTGCTCGAGCAGAACAAGCTGAAGGGACAAATTGAAAATTGCAGAATACATGCAGCAAACGGTTGCTCGTTTGGACTCGGCGGACCTGTGTTATGGCCACGGTACTGACAATTCACGGGATGAGGCCTTTTATCTCATCTATGGTCTGTTAGGAATTGATTTTGCAGATGAGCTGGCGGCACAAAATGAGCTTAAGCCTGAGCAGGAGGCAATGCTCGAGGCTGCTTTAAAGCGCAGAATTGAAGAGCGCGTGCCAACGGCTTACTTAGTAGGGCGCGCCTGGTTCGCTGGGCATGAGTTTTACAGCGATGAACGAGCGCTTGTGCCGAGATCTCCAATAGCTGAGCTTATCAACGGAGAATTCGAGCCGCTATTGCATAAGCCTGCAGGCAAGGTTTTAGATCTATGCACGGGTGGGGGAAGTATCGGTATCGCGATTGCCTTACAGTGGCCTAATTGTGAGGTTGATCTGGCGGACATATCTAGAGATGCTTTAGAGCTTGCCAAGAAAAACATTGCACTACATGGCTTAGGTAGTCGGGTTAGAACGCTGGAGAGTGATCTGTTTGACGCTATCGATATACGTTACGATCTTATAGTAGCGAATCCGCCTTATGTGCCCGTAGAGGAGTACGACACCTTGCCTGCTGAGTTTGCCCGTGAGCCTTCGCTGGGGCTTATTAGCGACGATGCTGGCTTGCAGATACCTCTTAGGATATTGCGCGATTCGGCCTGCCATCTATCCAGTGAGGGCCTTTTGGTGATGGAGGTTGGTTACAGTCATCCCCAGTTGTCCGAGCGCCTCCGGCAGGTCCCTTTGCTCTGGTTAGAGTTCGAACGAGGAGGCGAAGGGGTGCTAGCCCTTACGGCTAGGCAATTACAGCAGTACAGAGAACAGTTTATTTAGTGTACAATCGCCTGTTTTTCGGCCCTGCTGTCTCTCAGTATCCGCCAAATTTAATTTCTTAACTCGAGTGCTCTAATGTCAGGGAACAGTTTTGGCAAATTATTTACAGTAACTAGCTTTGGTGAAAGCCACGGGCCCGCGCTCGGTTGTGTTGTTGATGGTTGCCCGCCCGGCATGGAGCTTACCGAAGCTGACATGCAGCGTGACCTGAATCGCCGTAAGCCAGGTCAGAGTCGCTTCACGACACAAAGGAAAGAAGACGATTCGGTGAAGATCCTATCGGGCGTATTCGAGGGGAAGACTACCGGCACGCCTATCGGTCTATTGATCGAGAATACCGATCAGCGTTCCAAGGACTACAGCAAAATTAAAGACCAGTTTCGCCCTGCTCACGCTGACTTCACCTACTGGGAGAAGTATGGAATCCGT
>JAESUT010000219.1 GCA_016762995.1 Gammaproteobacteria bacterium
GGTAAGCATTGTGATCCTTGAGCGTGAATCGAATTTCGGGCAGCACATAAGCAGCCGCAATAGCGAGGTGATTCACGCGGGCATCTACTATCCAAAAGGTAGCTTAAAGGCAGAATTGTGCGTTACTGGCAAAGAGCTACTTTATAGTCACTGTGAACAGTTTAATATTCCGCACCAGAAAATTGGCAAGCTTATCGTTGCAAAGAGCGCAGAGGTCGATGCTCTAGCGCAGCTTAAACAAAAAGCAATCGCCAACGGCGTACTAGACCTGCGACTCTTAAATAAAGTAGAACTTCAAAAACTAGAACCCCATATCGAAGCTGATGCTGCTTTGCTCTCCCCATCCACTGGAATCATAGACAGTCACAGTTATATGCAAAGCCTGCTGCATTTATCGGAAAATCTTGGTGTACAATTTTCGCCGTACTCACGTGTCGAGAAAATTGATATTGAGGCTGGCGAGTTCGTCGTGCATTGTCAGCTCGATGAGAATCGAAATCCTGAGCCGTACCAATTTAACTGTCAGCAATTAATTAATGCGGCCGGGCTAGAAGCGCAATCTGTTGCGCATGGGATCTGTGCTGTGCCGGAAAATACCATACCCAAGCTTCACTACTGCAAGGGCGATTACTTCAACTACCAGGGGCGCAATCCTTTTTCTCATTTGATCTACCCGATGCCCGAAGCCAATACCACGGGCCTCGGAATTCACGCGACTATGGACATGTCATCGCAACTTAAATTCGGGCCGGATGCAGAGTACGTAAAGAACCCAAACTTTGAGATTGATGGCAACAAAGCAAAAATCTTTGCGCAAAATATCTCTTCCTATTTTCCTGCGATAAAGGCTACTGACCTAACGCCGGCCTACTCAGGAATCCGACCCAAATTATCTGGGCTAGGCGAAATGGCAGCCGACTTTGAAATTCAAGGAGAAAGTGTCCACGGAGTGCCTGGGCTGATTCAGCTCTTTGGCATGGAGTCGCCGGGGCTCACGGCAAGTCTTGCTATCGCTAGACACATTGCCTGTCGCGTCGAGCTGTAGCACGGAAATAATTACAAACGAGAACATTCTTTACAGTGTCTGCGATTGCCCTACCCCGCTTTTACAAGCGGCAAGCTTCGATTCAATCAAATACCTAAGGGGCGAGTCACCTCTGTCGAAGTGCAAGCCTATTCCGTTACAACAATCCCCGCGTATTTCAGTCGACGTTATCCAGACAATTTTAGTTAGGCAGAAGTATCTTTGTGATTCATCAAGAAGCTGCAATAGGAGACACACGCTGTCTTGGAGCTTATAGCTACTGCACGACTGCTCTGTCTTTTTGGGAAGTGCCATCACAGGCAAAAAAAGCCCGCCGTTTTTTAGGAACGGCATGTAAGTACTTTTTAGTGTATCGAGACTATCTATGTGAATCGAGAGAATGGCGGCGCTGGCTGTAATGTGCAATTCCCTCTTTCTGAGACAACTCTCTATTGAAGACTGAGCTTGCTCCATTGCCACAGAATAGATTCCATAATGAGCTGTGGATTTGGGTTTGTGCTAGAAGCCAGTTGTCTGCGCGCAACTTCTACTTCGGTATAAAAATGTGCAAGTGAACTGGCTACCCTCTGCGCTAATTGCTTCTCTTTAGGGGGAGACAACAGCGCATACATGCTTTGAAATGCAGGATCGCCTTCGTTATCGATGATTCCGGTTAGGCTGTACTTAGTAAGTTTAGACAAGAATACAGAGAAGTGCTGCAAAACCTCCGATTCTGAGTTCTTCGCGATTAGTGCCAGTACTTGCTGAGGCGACTTCTTCCCTGTTTTTACATCGCAGATGCCCTGTAAAAATTGTGCCCGAGCCTGCAGAGAATCACCCTCTGCTAACCGCAGTGCAATGAGTGGTCTCATGTCGCTGGCATTAAGAAGTAAGTCTGTATTTCCTGTTCCGATAATCGCCTGCAACCAGTCAGCTGCTATGTCTGCACTGGGGGCTTGAAACGCGACTTTCTGACAACGGCTCCGTATTGTAGCTACGAGTCGGCCCGGATGATCGGAAACGAGGATAACGTGAGTATTGTCGTTTGGCTCTTCAAGGGTTTTTAACAGAGCGTTCGCCGCATTGGCATTTAGAAGATGTGCGCTCTGTATAATCACCATCTTCGCTCCGCCGGAATGGCTGCTGCGAATTACGAATTCTGAAAGCCAGCGTATCTGATCGATCTTGATACCCTTACTGCCCTCCTCCGGCTCAATTATTAGAATGTCAGGATGATTGCCCAGCCCGCCTTTAAGGCAGTTCGAACATGTCCCACAGGCAATCATGGTATCTGCAAGTCCACCTGCAGCATCTTGAGCAATAGGATTTAAACACAGTGCATAATTTGCAAAACTCTTGGCAAAGAGGGATTTTCCTAAGCCTTCGCTGCCGCTAAATAGATAAGCGTGCGCCAACTGATTGGCTGCGAATGCACGGCTAAGTTGCGCCCACTGCGCACTCTGCCAAGGCAGTGGCGCGTTTAAAGCATTTACTGAATTCGAAGTAGTCTCGTTCATCAATTCTTACTTTATGTGATTCTTGAAAGGCCTTGCTCTAAGGCAGCTAGTAAATCTATCTTTACACTCTGTAGCGGCTTGGATGCATCGATTACCAAACAGCGATCGGGTTCCGCCTGCGCGATATCAAGATAACCTTGCCGAACAAGGCGGAAGAAACTCTGTTGCTCGCGCTCGAACCTGTCTAGCTCACCTCTGCTATTGGCTCTTTCCATCCCAATTTCTGGGTCGAGGTCCAAGATAAGTGTCAGGTCCGGCCGCAGTTCACCCTGCACCATGGACTGTAATTGCTCTATCGTCTCTACACTCAATCCCCGTCCCGCTCCTTGGTAGGCGAATGTCGCATCGGTAAATCGATCRCAGACAACCCAYTTTCCTGCCGCGAGTGCGGGCTCTATAACCTTGTCTAGGTGTTGTGCTCTAGCGGCAAAGACTAGTAGCAATTCGGTTAACTCCGACATGGATTCCTCGTGTACCGCCAGCAAGAGATCCCTAATCTTTTCCGCCAATTGTGTGCCACCTGGCTCTCGAGTAAGCACGTAGTCAATATTGCGCTGCGCTAAATACTGCGTGATGAACTCAATATTTGTACTCTTGCCTACGCCCTCTGCGCCTTCCAGAGTTAGAAAGAGGCCTCGCTTAGTTTTCATGGTTTTCCACTTTAATTAGCAATTCAATTTTCCGCGAGTGCTTGAACCAGCCCAAGCACTCGGTCTAGTTGTTGGTGCCTAATTCTTGGAGCCTAATTGATACTCGCGAACGGCGGCATTATGCTCTTCCAGGGTTCGCGAAAATTGATGACTCCCATCGCCTCTTGCCACAAAGTATAAGTAATCAGAAGAGGCGGGGTTAAGTGCCGCTACTATCGACGCTTCTCCGCTTAACGCTATCGGTGTCGGCGGCATGCCATCAATACGGTAGGTATTATAAGGAGTCTTCTCTGATAAATCTGCACGCCTGATATTGCCATCATAACGATCACCCATTCCATAGATTGTCGTTGGGTCTGACTGCAGCCGCATACCTAGCTCTAGTCGACCTACGAAGACTGCAGCGATGAGAGCGCGCTCGCTGTTACTCGCCGATTCCTTCTCGATAATCGAGGCCATAGTCAGAGCCTCGTAGGAATTGGCGTAAGGCAAGGAGCCTAGCCGCGATTTCCAAGCCTCGCTCAATACAGAATCGAGCCTTTCGTTCGCTCTAAGCAATAGCTCTATATCAGTAGTTCCCTTCGTGTAGAAATAGGTATCAGGATAGAGCAAGCCTTCAGGGTTCTCATAATCTAAATTCATGCGCAGAGCAATTTCCTCCAGGCTGCTATTGCGTAAGCTAGGACGTATATTTTCCTCACTCCAGAGTGCATCCAATGCCTGCTGAAAAGTCCATCCTTCTACGAGGGTTATTCGATATTGCAGGGATTCGCCACGGACAATTTTATCTAGCAATTGCGCTGGCGTAATTCCCGGCTGAAGCTCGTACTCCCCAGTTTGGATGCTGCTTTGTGCGCCTTGTAGTCGCGCCCATAATTTAAACAATGTAGGGCTTGGGAGGTAACCGGCTTCGCCGAGTTCAGCTGCGACTCGTGACAAGGAACTTCCCGCTACCACCTCTATCTTTACGGGCGCGGACTGCGAAGAGAATGCGATCTCTGCAAACAATGCCTTATAACTTACCAGAACAGCTGCCGTTAAGATCGCAAGGAATGTCACGCTAGCTATAAGAAGGTRYCGCCTRTTCATTTTGTCTTGCTTCGAAATAATTTGTTTTGAATTCCTAGGGCAGCGGTGCCTAATGGCCCTCCTTCCCGGGCTATTCGCCAGTCCTCGTTTTGAATCTCGGCTATTGGCCAAGTGCCAAAAACGCTATTACAGAGCARTATWTCGCTTGCCGTTTTGACTTCAGCAAGGCTTAGTTTTTTCCGTAGCACTGGTGTGCCCTGCGCTTCTAACTCAGCAATTAGGTGGTTCAGCATAACGCCTTCGACACCGYTTTTACTAAGATCCGGAGTCACTAGTTGATTGCCGATAGCGAGAAGTAAATTGCTTCTACAGCCCTCGATAACATAGTCACCCTCATCCATGCACAAGCCTTCATCACAGTCCGTAGGTATCTGCATGCTAGCGATTACTTGATCCAACCTATTCAGATGTTTRATACCGGCCAAAAGTGAATTGCTCGAAAGCCTATGCTGACAGAGAACTACCCTTGCGCCGGTGCTCAAAGCGGGAGCGATATAGCTTAGTAGCTGCAGTATGCGCGTACAGTCGACCTGCGCAGCCGGGGAATAACCTCGGCCGCCCTCTCCACGAGTTATGGTGATCTTTAGTATGACGTCCGATGCTTTATTGGTTTGCAACAACTGCGACATTTCGCTCAGTAGTAAATCAAAATCTACAGGCAGCTGCAGCACATTACAGGCATGTTTGAGTCGTTTGAGGTGTGCCGGCCAAAGTATCGGCTC
>JAESUT010000168.1 GCA_016762995.1 Gammaproteobacteria bacterium
CCGGCGCATCCGCCAAGATTATTCAGGCTAACTACATAGAAGAGGTTGGTATCAATTGCCTTGCCAGGCCCTATACAGCTGTCCCACCAACCGGGTTTACTATCACTCTCGCTATGATAACCGGCCACATGATGATCGCCGCTGAGTGCATGACAGACAAGAATGGCATTCGTCTTGTCATTATTGAGTTTTCCGTAGGTCTCGACGACTAGCTCATACTCGGGCAATACTTTGCCGCTTCGAAGAGTTAACGGCTCATCGAATTTATAGACCTGTGGGGTAACGAGGCCAACTGAATCTGTAGGCATTGAATCTGGCATTGCTTATGGCTATCGAAGCTTTCTCCGATCCTTTTATCTGAACTCTTTCTAACTAGCTTTTGGCTAGCACTGTACTGGGTTCTTTATTAAGAGAATGTATCCTTGGGTATTTCCAGCCCTGCGGGAACAGAGAGGGGTTTCTTAATGCGCAGTCTTTTATGTCGTCCCGTCTGTCCGCGAACTAGTGTAATAGCAGCCTGATTAGTATGAAATAGTTTCGCCAAAAATCGAATTAGTTGTGTGTTTGCTTTACCACCTGTTGGCGCTGCGGAGATTCTAATCTTCAGGTATTCGCCTACCGGCCCAACTATTCGGTCTTCGTTGGATTTAGGCTGAACGTTGCAGTTCAAGTATAAGGCTTCTTCTTCCCAACGATAGTACATAGAATGAATTTCGAGTCAGTTAAGGTCTGCGTGAATTGTCTAAATTCCGATTATAACCATTGCATGCTGTTGATTGATGCCGAAGGTGGTAAGGATAAAATTTTGAATTATCTGAATGGCTATGAAAATAAAGATAGGTGAAAAATCCATGCCACCCATTGAAGGGATTATTCTTCGCACTGGCGCCATTACCGGCTCAGTCAATTGCCAAACCAAGAGCAGTAGCGGATGAGGATTCGTGCTGCCCGAAAACATCATAACAAACGACATTATGATTGATGCCAATATGGCGTAGTAATAAATACTTACGATAAATAATACAACACCTACGAATGCCCAGGTAATGATATATCCGATGCCAGGAATAGTGCCGCCATAGAGAATAATCAACACACAGATTGCTATAGCTTCTACGACGAAAGCCAATACGAGCGAGGAAAAATCAATGCCCTTGTAGCCAGGAATAAACGTTCGAAGAACTCGCACCATCGGGTCGGTAATTTTTATTACTGCCTGCGAAACGGGATTGTAGAAATCGGCCTTTGCAACTTGAAGTAAGAATCGAAGCAACACGGCAAGTATATAGATTCCTGTAATGGTACTAAAAATTAGTGCTGCAGAGCTTCCCATAATGCCTATATCCAAATGTTGTAAAGATTATTTAATGCTAATTAAAGAAACAGTTGTTCAATATAAAAATGCTGGTTAATGCAAACTACGTGCTCTCGGTTTCTTTGGCCAGTTCTACAGAGCGTGTTCTGGCTGCGTTAAGGGCTTTTGCAACCAAGCCTCTAAGATCGCCATTTTCAAATTGTAAGATTGCTTGTTCAGTGGTTCCACCAGGCGAGGTGACGTTGCGCCGCAACGTGGCAATATCGTCTTTGCTGTGCTGCGCGAGCGCAGCAGCACCGGCAGCCGTGTGATAGGTGAGTGCTCGTGCTAAATCCTCACTCAGCCCCATCTCCTTCGCTGTTTCCTGCATAGCTTCCATAAACAGGAAGAAATAAGCGGGCCCACTGCCGGAAACTGCTGTAACAATGTCGATGTCTGAATCGGCATCAACCCAAGCGACAAAGCCGACGGCACTAATAATCTCCTGAGCGAGTTGCTTTTGCTCTTCGGTAACCGCGCCATTAGCAAATAACCCGCTTGCACCCATGCCAACGAGGGCAGGCGTATTTGGCATACAGCGAACGATAGCAGCGGCTTCGCCAAACCAACTCTCTAAATGAGCAGTGGTAATGCCTGCGGCAATCGATATCAGTAGCACTTCATGATCATCTGTTAAGTCTGCCGATAATGCTCTGCAGACATCCCGCATCACCTGGGGCTTAACGGCAAGCACGATCACATTGACGTTATTTGCTATGTCATTATTGCTGCCAGTTTGTATAGAGCAGTCCCTAGCAAGTAGCGCCAGCTTGCTATCGTCGAGATCGCTGGCCCAAATATTCTCAGGATTAGTGCCTTTGGCGATAAGGCCGCGAATGAGGCCATTGGCCATATTCCCGGCGCCAATAAAACCAATTTTAGTACTTTTCAAAATTTCTCCCTGGCCTGATCCGAATGCTATTGCTGCTTAGGAAGTATACGTAGAACAGCCTCGTATTCTAGCGCATTTTTCTGGCCTTCTTTAATTAATCTATACCGAAAAGTCATGGATGGCCTTTCTGGTATAGATTAATTAAAGAAGGGCAGATAACTAGTTTGCTCGGAGTTACAGTGCAATAGGGAACGCTAAGCTAGCTGCGCATACCGAATAGGGTAGTACCGATTCGAATAAGCGTGGAACCCTCAGCAATGGCGGCCTCAAAATCATTGCTCATACCCATCGACAATGTATCGAACTGCGCGTAGCGCGGCTTGAGCCGAGAGTACTCTTGCGCTAATGTCTGAAACGATCGGCGCTGCGACTCTAGGTCTAGCAGAGCTGCTGGAATGGCCATTAGGCCGCGTAGTTTGAGATTTGGCAATGCTTCTATGCTATCGCAGAGCGCCTCTGCGTCATCTAACTCGATGCCAGATTTGCTCGCCTCTTGGGAGAGGTTTATTTGTACACAGACATTTAGCTTCGCTGCCGAGGGCTCTCGTTGATCGCTGAGGCGTTGAGCGACTTTTAAGCGATCGATGCTGTGTACCCATTGAAAATTTTTGGCTATAGCTTTAGTTTTATTCGACTGGATAGGGCCTATGAAGTGCCAGTTTAGCCGCTTTGAAGATAAATGCTGGATTTTATCCAGTGCTTCTTGCAGATAATTTTCGCCAAAGTCCTCAATGCCGGCCTCATTGGCCGCGATAATGCTCTCTACAGAGTGCCGCTTGCTGACAGCCAACAATTTCACGCTACCTGCGCTGCGCTCATACTGGCGTTCATACCGTTGCAACCGGTCTCTTAACTGCTCAATATTTTCTGCTATGGTGGTCACGTTTTGATATGGATTATGCGCTAGCTAGGTATGGGATATTCTTTACAGGACAGGTACTATAGGTGAGCTTGTGACTATTGGCTAGTGGTATCAGGGCTCTGAGTCGGTTACCAAAATATTGATAGATGAGGCTAGAGCTAGAAGCTCACACTAGTTTAGCTCCGAAAATAGAACAACTATAAAAAGCGGTAAGGAAGACACATGGATATTACAGAACTACTCGGATTCAGTGTGAAACAAGGCGCGTCGGATCTACATATTACGGCTGGCATGCCGCCACTCATTCGTGTTGATGGCGATATCCGCCGAATCAACGTGCCGGAAATGGATCACAAAGAAGTCCACTCGCTGATTTATGAAATCATGAATGATAAACAGCGGAAAGACTACGAAGAATTTCTGGAAACCGACTTCTCGTTTGAAGTTCCAAATCTTGCTCGCTTTCGTGTAAATGCCTTTATGCAAAATCGCGGTTCTGCTGCCGTATTTCGTACTATTCCCTCTAAGGTCTTGAATATGGAGCAGTTGGGCATGGGCGAAATCTTCAGAAAGATTTCCGATGTGCCTCGCGGTCTGGTGGTAGTAACGGGGCCAACAGGATCAGGCAAAAGTACAACGCTCGCGGCCATGGTTGATTATATCAATGAGACCAAGTACGAGCATATTCTCACTATTGAAGATCCGATCGAATTTGTTCATCAGAGCAAGAAATGCCTAGTGAATCAGCGCGAAGTGCACAGAGATACACATGGCTTTAACGAAGCACTACGCTCTGCACTTCGTGAAGACCCCGATATCATTCTTGTTGGTGAGCTACGAGATTTGGAAACGATTCGGCTAGCATTGACTGCCGCTGAAACGGGTCATCTAGTTTTTGGCACTCTGCATACGACCTCAGCAGCGAAAACGATCGACAGAGTTATCGATGTATTTCCAGCGGCAGAAAAAGACATGGTTAGATCTATGTTGTCCGAATCGTTGCAAGCGGTTATTTCACAAACTTTGTTGAAGAAGCCTGGCGGCGGTCGAGTTGCCGCGCATGAAATAATGATGGGCACTTCGGCAATCCGTAATTTGATTCGCGAAGGCAAGGTTGCACAGATGTACTCAGCGATTCAAACAGGTGCCAATGTAGGAATGCAGACTCTAGATCAATGCCTGAAAGATCTATTGGCGAAAGGCATGATCAGCAGAGAAGAAGCGAAATTGAAGGCGAAGATGCCTGATTCCTTCTGAGCGTAGTGGGCTGCCTACGTTTTTTTGCTGGCAGCCAATTCCGAAAACCAATTCTCTAAAATAACCTGAGCTGCTATATCATCTATAGCAGCTCTTTTTTTTGCGCCCTTGTTTTCTTCGAGCCACCGTTCGGTGGCTTCAACTGAAGATAGGCGTTCGTCCATCCCATAGATTGGTTTGTGAAAACGACCGTTCAAGCGGTTTGCAAATTTAATGGCTCGTACCATGAGCCCGCTCTCACTGCCATCGAGGTTATAGGGAATACCCACTACAAAAACACTAGGTTTCCATTCACTAATTAAAGTTTCTATCTGGCCCCAGTCCGGAATGCCATCTTTCGCCTTCAATACACAGACCCGTCGGGCAGTGCCGGTGAGGCTCTGACCGAATGCGACGCCAATGCGCTGCGTGCCGTAGTCAAATCCAAGCGCGGAGAGTGGTTCGTTGTTATTGGGGAAGCTGTCGAGGATCACGAATAAACCAGTTTAAGAATGGCCGGCGGCAGGAGCAAGCTGTTGCAAATTAACGCCCAGAATAGAGGCCGCACGCTGTGTTTTATTTTCATAGTCGCTAGAGAATATCAGGGCGGGATCAGCGGGCACGGTAAGCCAAGTATTGGCAATTATCTCGCGCTCCAGTTGGCCCGCCTCCCAGCCCGCACAGCCTAGTGCGATAAGGTAATTTTCGGGCCCGTTACCGCTTGCGATATCTTCAAGGATAGATTTCGATGTGCAGATACTGATCTCTTCGGTTACTGCTACCGATGACTCCCAGTTCTTTTCAGCGTTATGAATGATGAAGCCCTTGTCTCGTTCTACGGGGCCACCGGCTAGTACCGCTTCTTCCCGAAAGGGGCCTTCCTCGATGTTGCACTCGATCCCTAATTCGTCGAATATATCCGCAACACAGGCTTCCAATGGTTTGTTGATGACGATACCTAGCGCACCTTCATCGTTGTGTTTCCAGAGATAGGTAACGGTGTTGGCGAAATAGGAATCTTCCATCTGTGGCATCGCGATTAGGAACTGATTCTCTAGGTAACTTGGGCTATTTATATTAGTCATTTCTTGGAATGGTAGTGAGTGATAGTTAGAAACTGGTTAGTGCATTTCCTTCGTGGAAGCGCCATGTTCGTATGATTTCCAGTATATCAGCTTCGGCGCGCATTGCCTCTGGGAAAGGATCGAATGGGGCAGCCATGTTGACAATCTGGACGGCAGCTTGATCTAGGAGGTCATGCCCAGAGGACTTCAATATTTGAATTTCAGAGATCTCGCCATTTGGAAACAGAGCAACTAGCATTCTGAGGCTTCCGTAGAGCTGCTGCCGCCTTGCTGCAATTGGGTAATTGAGATTGCCTACAGCTTCGATTCTTCTGCGCCAGCTGTCCAAATAGAGTGCGTCGTGGCTCTTCTTTGTCGAAGCGGAAGAGATTGTGTATTTCCTAGGTCGTTTTGCATAGGCTTGGCGTTGTAGATCGAGTTGCGCTTGTAGACTTGCAATAGCAAGGCTTAGGTCGTCCGGGGTGAATTCTTCGGGCAGAGGTTTCTCGTTTTCGGGCTCAATTTCATCAAGTTGCTGCTGCACCTGTTGCTGATTCTGAATCGAAGAGATTATGGACGCGTCTCGCGCCTCTGCTTCGGTTACGGTCTCTGGCGCCTGTGGAATCGGAACAACTTCCTGAATCACTTCGTCATTGAAGTCAGACTTAAAGGGAGTGCTAGGTGCGGCAGCGCTGTCGAGTGTGCCGCTGCCTATTTGATTTTCCTGTGCTAGAAAATCAGCCTCGTCAGGAGCGAATTCGCTCCTGTACTGTGCCATGGTAATTTCGAGAGCGGGTTCGCTATTCAATTCTTCAAGGTAGGTAAAACCGACACCCAGAATTATTATTGCGTGAACACAAACCGAGAGAAATACAGTAAAGCCAAAACGCTCTCGGCTAAGGTCCTCATCGCTTGTTACCATGAATACGCCTCATTGGGCCTTGCTGTTATCAGGCGGCTTTTAGTTTCGCTTCGATACAATCCATCAGGTCCCCAGCTATGTCGAGATTAAACGCCTTATCTATCTCACGTATGCAAGTTGGGCTAGTGACATTGATCTCGGTCAGATAGTCACCTATCACATCGATTCCTACGAAGATTAGTCCCTTTTCTCGAAGAACAGGGCCGATCTGCTCACAAATCCAGCGATCCCTATCGGTGAGTTCCTGCGCCACGCCGCTGCCGCCGGCGGCCAGGTTTCCTCTGGTCTCCCCAGAAGCGGGAATTCTAGCGAGAGCATAGCTCACCGGCTCGCCGTCGATCATTAGGATACGCTTGTCGCCGTTCACGATATCGGGTATGAACTGTTGCCCCATAATTTGTTGTCGACCATTGTCGGTCAGCGTTTCTATGACAACGCTTAGGTTGGGGTCATTTGCCTTTACTCGAAATATTGAGGCGCCACCCATTCCATCTAATGGTTTAAATATTACGTCTTTGTGTTGTTCGTGAAATGCTTTTAGTTTTTCTTGTGAAGAGGCGACGATCAATGGCGGACAGCATTGCGGAAATTGAGTGGCAAATAACTTCTCATTGCAGTCGCGCAGGCTTTGCGGGTCGTTGACTATCATCACCCCTTCTCGCTGGGCTTGTTCCAGCAGATAAGTGGAATAGATATAATCCATGTCGAAAGGGGGGTCTTTGCGCATGAGAACAACATCTAGTTCAGATAAAGCGATGTCGGTCTTACTGCCAAGGCTGAACCAATCCTTCTCGTCGTCTTTAACCGACAGGGTTTGAATTGTCGCTCGGCATTGGCCCTGATCAAGATACATGCTGGACTGCAACATATAGTGGATCACCCAACCACGCTTCTGTGCGGCCAATAACATGGCTAGAGTCGTGTCTTTCTTAACAGTGATGGATTCTATGGGATCCATCACTACACCAAGTTTTACAACCATTGGATCAATCCTGTAGTGAGCTAGAGCAGAGGGGGCGGCTAAATAATCCCAATGGATTGTGGTCGCCGATATCAGAGTGAAATAATATCTCACTTTATCTAGAGAAGCGATGTCCCAAACCCGCAGCAAGCCCTCAGGGACAATAGAACTGTTCAGAGGTGACTAAGAATGATTTTTCAGGTTCTGCGGTAAAACCGCTATAATGGTGCATCAATTCTAGGCAGTGAATTAAATTGAAAGCATTTGGATTAGCATGGGGTATTGGTGGGGTCTTATTACTGCTGATATTCGCGATATTTAGGCTAGCACCTATGGCGCTGGAGCTGGAAAGCTCGTCTATGAGCGTGGTCCACTGGATAGCCTTGGTTTTCAGCGTAGTCTATATGGCTTATGCGGAAGGTTATAAGGGGTTTCATCTGGGCTTCGCGCCCAGAGTCGTCGTTCGAGCCCGCTACCTCGCCGATAATCCTCGACCGCTGCATGTGCTGCTCGCACCACTTTTCTGTATGGGCTATATCTATGCGACCCGTAAGCGACAGATTCTCTCCTTTGCTCTGACGGCTATGATCATTTGCTTTGTTCTTATCGCTAGGAGTATGCCTCAACCGTGGCGCGGAATTGTGGATGCGGGAGTAGTTGTCGGCTTGGGCTTTGGCGTGCTGTCAATTGCCTATTTTCTGATCATATCGAGTACTAATCCTGCTCGACTCACTGTTTCAGCGGAAGTGCCAGGTGACAGCTAGTGACGGCTTCGAGGTAACTACTCCTGCCAAAATAGGTAGCTGCGCCGTTGTGGTCACCTACAACCCCGATACCACTGCATTACTTAAGCTCGTTAGTCAGCTCAATAAGGAGACCGACTTTCTGGTTATCGACAACGGTTCTGCGGCAATAGATGAGCTGGCAGCGTCTATCATGGTCTATAAGCGCTGTATCGAATTAATTCGTCTGACTGAGAATGAAGGTCTAGCTAAGGCGCTCAATCGCGGTATCGATTGGGCGCGCTCTAGAAATTATGAGTACGTGTTCCTCTTCGACCAGGACAGCAGTCTCTGTGACCTATTCATAGCACGGATGGTAGATGCGCACATCGAGGCAAGCCGCTTCAGTGAGAAGGGCATAGCTGCAATAGGCCCTCGAATTATCAATCCCCAGACTATGCGCCAGACTCCATTCAAGTTGTTCAGCAAGATTTTCTGGCGTTCCAACCGGTCTTTCGCGGGTCAGGGGAAGCATTTTATCGCCGATTTTCTGATTACCTCTGGGTCTCTTCTCGCTCTTAGATATATCGATGCCGTGGGAGACATGAAGGAAAGTTACTTCATTGATAATGTCGATCTGGAGTGGTGCTTTCGTGCTAAGTCGCGCGGCTTCGATCTAGTGGGTACGGATGCGGCTGTGCTTTATCACGCCATCGGCGAGCGCAGTTCCAATCCTCTAGTGAAAGCGGGACTACTCGCACAACACAATCCGTCGCGCACCTACTATTCCAGCAGGAATAGAATTCATCTTTACGGTGCATCTTACTCACCCTTGGGGTGGAAGTTGCGCGATATGATTCGCTTCATCCTAAAGGTGAGCTGGCTATTGATAACCTCTGGGCAGCGCCGACAATATTTTCAAAATATTCGCTCTGGCATACGTGATGCCAAGACATTGGTTTAGTCCTAGATGAGCGCGCAAACCAAAATTTCCGTATTGCTTTCTACTTACAACGGGGAGAGGTTCCTAGTCGAGCAACTTGGCTCGTTATTGGCGCAATCCCATAGTAATTTCATTTTGGTAGTTCGGGACGATGGCTCGACGGATAATACGGTATCGATCCTAGAGAGCTATGCAAAAGAGCATGCTGATCGCATACACCTTTTGCCTAAAGACGGAAATAATCTAGGCGCTAGTGGTGGCTTCGCCTTCCTCATTGACTATGTACTTAAAAACAAGCAGGCGCTTGAGATTGAGTCTGCGTACATGATGTTCTGTGATCAGGACGATACTTGGTTTCCTGAGAAGATAGAAAAGCTGTTGGCAGCCATGCTGGCGACAGAAGCGGACCGCGATTCTCCAGCGCCGGTGCTTGTTCACAGTGATCTCGAAGTAGTTTCCGAACAGAACACAGTAATAGCGAAGTCTTTGATTAACTACCAGGGTTTGGAGATTGAGAGGAACAGCTTTCCCAATCTTGCTATCAGTAACTTGGTGACAGGATGCACCGCGTTGATCAACGAGTCTCTGGCTCAGAAGGCGCTGCCGATTCCAGAAAACGCAATCATGCACGATTGGTGGCTAGCCCTAGTTGCTACTGCGTTCGGAAAATTAGTCTACTTGGATATTCCCTTGGTGCATTATCGTCAACATGGCAACAACACCATAGGGGCAAAAGAGTTTACGAAAGACTCCATTGTTAGCGGGTCACTTTGGCGCAGAATACTGGCGCGTAAACCGAATGAGCATTTGATTGAGGTATCTATTCAAGCGGCTGAGTTTTATCGCCGTTATGGATCACAGTTGTCTAACAGGGAACGGCTGAGCCTGCGTCTTTGCATAGGGATGGGGATTAAGATTGGCATTGTACAGCGTCTAATGTATCGCTTGGCTAGACGCTTGTAACAAGGGCGCCTCAGTGTGCTAGGTAAAAAGTCCGGCTAAGTTTTTTCGAAAAGTCTCTTGCGAACAATCCTTTGTTATTGCGGTTAAGCCCGCATCTCGAATATCCTGCCAAAGCCTCTCGTCCTGATACAGCTTAGTACACTGAGCTGCGTAGGATTCGGGTGTATCGCCCACGAGTAGTTCCTTGCCGTCCTGCCAGCCTAACTGCTGCGCGAGCAAGGCAGTGGTCACTGAAGGCAATCCCTTCGCTGCTGCCTCGTGAATCTTGTGTGGTATGCCTGCGGCGAAACGCGTCGGAGCGATGAACACACGAGCGTTATTGTACATCTCTTCAATTGAGTCAAGACGGCCGGTGAAGTGGATGTTGTCCTTGCTAATGGTAGCTAATGAAGGCGCTGAATTATCACCTACGATATTCAGTTTGATGCCGGGAATGGCTTGTTCGAGTATTGGAAAGACGTTGATCAGAAACCAGAGCAATGAGTCGACGTTTGGTGAGCCCTCATCTCGAAGCGCGCCGACGAATAGTAAACTGTCACGCTGAATGAAGCTGTTGTTCCCGGGGTTTCTGGCAATGGTATGTCCAAGCACGACGGTATCTCTATATCCGTGTTTCTTGAAGATCTCAGCCTCGTTATTTGATACTGCAACAATTTTTTCCGCCAACTTCGATTGTCCCAGTTCTTTGTCAATGAGCTCTGCTTGATCTTCAGTGGACATGGATTCGCCGAGAAATTCCATTCGCAGTATTTCGCGAGGAGCAGACACCGCCTCAGCATCGTAGATGATCTTGGCATTACCCAGCAGGTCAGGATCCAAACTCAGGCAATGGTTGAAGAATTCCATATTGTGAACGCGACTCACGACGACGTATTGATAAAAATCCTTTCGCTGACTAAGAAATGATTGCAGCTCGTCGTTACCACTTTTCAAAATGACTTCGATCGTGTTGGGTAGAGTCTTGTAGACATCAATCCATTGCTCCGACGGATACAACAGAGGATAGAAGCTGATATTGAGATCCATCTTGCTCAGTTCGAAGAGCAAATTTGAGCATCGAGGATAGCCGGCTCCGAGACTAGGATAGGGAACGCGGTCATCAATTACGAGTATGTTAGGAAAGTTGTTGCGGGTACGTGCGCGGAGAACGTTACTGCCATCGTTCGTGAATTGTTTTGCGAGGAAATCAGCATGTTTGGCGCAGAGTATTTCACGATGTTCGGCCTGAAGTTTCTTCGCTCCCTCCATTCCACCGGAGCTTGCAAATTCATAGTGAGTGATTTGAGAGGTGGGCACATAGACGATACGCAGACCCTGTTTCTGTAATCGAATGCAGAAGTCGGACTCTTCGTAGTAGGCTGGTGCATAGTCGATATCGAATCCATCTAGGGCATTGAAACTGCTGCGTCTGAAGAGTAGGAAGGCCCCGGAGCAATAGTCTACATCTCGCTGGAACATAAATTCGTAGTCGTCAGGAGACTTGCCACGTCCGTAGCCTAAACAGGCGCCATCGTTCCAAATAATGCTACCAGCTTCTTGTGTGCTGCCATCGAGTAATTTTATCTTGGCGCCGACTGCGCCGATGGTTTCATCTTCATCGATTACCTGCAGGGCATTGGATAGCGTATTCATTTCTATAAGCGCGTCATTGTTCAGAAGCAAGATATATTCGCCGTTCGCCGCTTCTCCCGCTTGATTTACTGCCTTTACGAAACCAAGGTTCTCTGTGTTGCGAATAATTGTGGCGTTGCTAAGCTTGTCCAAAAGCTTGGCGGTTTCGTCGGTGGAGTTGTTATCTACTATGATGAGTTCGTAGCTAACGTCTGCGAATTCCAATAGCGATTGCATGCAGAGAAAACTAAGGTGAGCCTGTTGATAGAACACAAGCACGATAGAAATTCGAGGCGCCTTAGTCTGTGGAAATTGTAACTGTTCTTTCGATGCTAGAAACTTGAGTAACGCGGACTTGGCAGAGTTGTCGAGCCGCAGTTTCTCTGACTGCTGGCCTTCAGTTTCCTGCGTCATTTGTTCGGGGTTTTTCGCATCGGCTGGCTTTGTCGCAAGTGTCCGTTTCTTTTCAGCTGGTGTGATCACAGCTTTCAACCAGCGCAAGGGGCTGGTTATCCGCCAGGAGATGGAGCTTGTGATGAGATCAAATGCATGTTGCAGCCGCTCTGCGTGCCCCTCAAGGTTCTTGTAGTCGCGCTGCAGATTGCGGAAATAGTCCTGTGTCTCAGACAAAGCAGCCGCGGTAGAGTACATAGACCGTATCTCTTTCGAACTCGATCGAGAAGCGCTGTCCTGCAAGTAGAGTCTGTCGGCTGCCTTCTTTGCTATCTCAATAATGGGACTGGGGGGCTCTTCATTTGCCGCAGCAACCTCACACACAAGGCTGGGAATTCCTGAAGAGAAGCGGCGGCCCATGAGGCGTATGCGCCAACGAAATTGCATAAAGGCATGCTCTTTCAGGGCGCGTTTTCGATTGATGGGCAGTTCATCGCTCTGCCTCGACACGGACTCGTGATGAATCAATGTAACCCCGGGATGGGATAGTACCGGTAGCCCCTTATCGGCAAGGCGCAGACAGAGGTCGACATCATTGAATGCGACCGCCAACTGGTCTTCATTGAACCCGCCCATGCGTAGAAATAAAGCCTTACGCATGACCAGGCAGGCAGCGGTTACTGCATCGACGGCATAGGGTAGAGTAATTCCCTGCTCGGCTAGAAACTCACTGCCCTCACCGACGGCAATATGTTGTGCGATAGTTTTTTCATCAAGGGAAATCCCGGCATGCTGAATGGATGAGTCTGGATACAGGAGCGTACAGCCAACCGCCCCGACTTCATCCAATGCAGCAACGGCCAAGAGTTTACTAAGCCACTGAGGATCTTTTATTTCTATGTCGTTATTGAGGAAGCAGAGATAGTTACTTTGGCATTGCTCGGCTGCAAAATTATTTATCGCCGAAAAATTGAAGGGTTCATTCCAGCTAAGCACACGAACATTGGGCATATTGCCCAGGGATTGAAGATATTGCAGTGTCTCATTCTCGACGCTTTCGTTGTCAACGATGATGACTTCGATCGAATCACTGTTATCACTTGCCAACACACTCTCTATGCAAGGCTTGAGGAAATTGAGTTTGTCCTTCGTCGGTATAATGAGAGAACAAATGGGAACTGCGGACTGTTGGCCGCTCTGCATTGTGGCTTTCATGACTATTTATCCGAATTCGATTCGTTGTTGTCGGAATCTTCATCCGCCCTGAGTATTCGGCTAAGCCGTCGGGCCGGGCCCATTAACTTCCAGCTTGTGGACTCAAAGATAGAGTTTATTCGTTGTTCCAGTATTTTGATGTGCAGCGCACTAGACTTTTGTAAGTCTTCGAGCTGCAAAGTCGTATTGTCTAACTGTAGATTCAGTTTATTAATCTGGTTATCTCGTTTCTCGACTTCATGCAGCAACTCTGCATTCTTTTTCAGCTCGATGTGAATTCGGGCATCCTGCTCACAGAGCAATACAGATTGATCAAGTTGGCCGATGAGGGCATTCACTTGCTCACCCGTCCACTTCGGCAACCACTTCTTGAAAATGGCGGCGCGGCCCTTACCGAGTGTGCTATCTGCCTGATAACGTAGACGAGTGTCTGCAACAGCAGTATCGGAATCGCCACCCTCTCTGTAGTAGGCTGTGATCGAGTCAATATGTTGAAAGTGAGTATGCTGGCTGAGTTGCAGCCAGAAGTCCCAGTCTTCATAAATGTCGAATGCCTCGTCGAAACGGCAGCCATTTTCGAGCAGCGCGCTATCGAATAGGACAGCGTGAATCGGAATATAGTTGTCTCGCATCAATAGTATTGGATCGAAATTTTCTCTGAATACATAGTCCAGAGAAGTGCCTGCTGCATCGGTCTTTTGTGTGCTGCTGTAGGCTGCTGCTGTTTCGTCATTGTTTACCAGTGCGCTAACCAATTGACTGACGTGGTTAGAGTCAATCCAATCGTCGTCGTCCAAAAATTGAATATATTTTCCGTGGGCTGCTTCTAGGCCAGCATTCGCAGCCTGTGAACGATTGAGTGCCGCGCCGGTAGTTACTAACGTAAGCGGCCGGTCGTTGCTAGCTGTTGAGTCTAAAATATTGTCGCCGGCAGCATCGATTAAAATGATTTCGATATTGGGATAGTCTTGAGAGGCGATGGACTGAAGCGCCTGCTGTAATTCAGGGCGGCCCAGTGTGCGGCAGATGATTGAAACTAAACTCTTGTTTCCGGCTTGGCTTTTAGTAGACATTTAGACAACCTGTTCTCAAGCTGCGCGACATATCTTCGCGATCTACTGTGCGCTGTCGACGTGCTGATTATCGAGTACAGCGCCGACTACGTGGCCAATAAAATCTAGAAATAGAGTGTCCAAATTCACATTGAAGTAGTTGTCCGATTGATTTCCGAATGCAATCAGCGCCAATACATCGCCGTTACTTAGAACGGGACACAGAGCGGTCGACTTAATGTTATTGCCCTGTGCAGGGAAGAGGTACTGAATCTGTTCTTCACTTATAAGACCGCAATGAGTTCGCTTAAGGCGGAATACATCGACGAATTTCTCCTTGAGGATGTCTTCTGATTCCACTCTTACCGAGTCTGCAACCTTCAAGTCTTTCTTGTCCACAAGGATGATCTCGCAGGAATCGATGCTGGCATGATTCGACAACTGATCCTGGGCAACCTCGGCAATTTCGGTTGCATCTTTTGCGCGGAGTAAGGCAAGGACCAGGCCGCGCGTTGTATCAAATAGCTGATCGTTGTTGCGCGCATTCTCAAGTAGGTTGTTGAGTTTCTGTCGCGCATCGCCCCCTCTGTCTCTCAGAATAGTAACTTGCCGTTCTAATAAGGAGATCGCTTTGCCGCTCTTGTGCGGCAGAGAAAGATCTGCGAGCAAGTCTTCTTGCTCGATGAAGAATTCGGGATTGGCTTTGAGGTAGCTGGCAACTTCTTGTGCAGAGAGTTCATTGCTGTTCTGAGACTCAATTTTTTCAGCCGCCGAATTGTCATTTTTCATATCTGAATTTTCCCTTCAAAAACTGTTGTGGCTGACCCTGTCATTAAGACGGGGGAGTCGATTCCTAGCCATGTAATATTAAGCTCTCCGCCATGTAATTTCACTCTGACGGTATCATCTAACAGACCTTGTAAGCAACCGGCAACTACCGCTGCACAAGCCCCAGTACCGCAGGCTAGCGTCTCGCCCGCGCCACGTTCATAGACGCGTAAATCTAGAGTATTTCTGTCACACAGCTGCATGAAACCAACATTGCAGCCTTCGGGAAAATCTGGATGTGAACCAAGTGCTTTCCCTATCTCTTTTACGGCTGTTTTGCTTAGCTCTTCAACTCTAATTACCGCGTGAGGGTTACCCATGGACAGCGCACAAAACTCTACCTCTACTGCGCTGCCTAAAACAGTCAGATGGCGCGTATGCAAGGTTGAATGGCTGTCAGCGTTGAATGGAATTTTCGCTGCATCAAACACCGGCGCCTCCATGTCAACTGTGACGGCACCATTATCGCCAATCTTAAGCGTAAGCACTCGATTGACTGTCTTGACGACGAGCGACTCTCCATCAAATAAGCCTTTGTCACTTACATATTTAGCAAAGCAGCGAGCACCGTTGCCGCAGTGCTCTACTTCCTGGCCATCGAAGTTGAAGATGCGATAGCTGAAATCGATGCCAGGCTCTGTGGCAGCCTCAACTAAGAGCAATTGATCAAAGCCCACCCCAAAATGGCGGTCTCCAAGCAGTGCAATTTGTTCTCTGCTCAATTGATACTCATTGTGCAGGTTATTGAGCACAATAAAGTCGTTGCCGAGGCCGTGCATCTTTGTGAAGTGAATATCCATTTTAGGTATCAACTAGGTAGACAAGATTCCAGATCGAGCAGATCGGCTAGGACCTCGCGACGCCTAACGACATGTGCGACATTCCCATCGACCATTATCTCGGGAACGCGTGGTCGCGTATTGTAGTTCGAACTCATTACAAACCCGTAAGCACCTGCAGAGCGCACGGCCAGCAAGTCGCCTGCTGTCACTACCAGCTCTCTGTCCTTACCAAGGAAATCGGCTGATTCGCATATTGGGCCAACAACATCGAAACTAAGTGCATCGCCATGTCTTTTGTTCACCGGAATGATCTCCTGCCAGGCGCTGTATAGCGCAGGCCTTAATAGGTCATTCATAGCGCCATCAACGATAGCGAAATTCTTATGTTCAGTGTTTTTTATATACTCGACACGGGTCACGAAAATGCCGGCGTTTGCGGCGATTGAGCGGCCAGGTTCGACCATTAGGGTCAGGCCGCGATTCTCGATGCGACCTTTTACTGCATCGATAAGTTCAGAGGGCAGTGGTGGGGTCTCGGTGCCGTAGCTAACCCCTAGTCCTCCTCCCATATCGAAGTGACTTAAATTAATGCCTTCCTCGCTCAGGCGGTCGACCATGGCGAGCAGTCTATCAATTGCGTCGAGGAAAGGTTCTACCGATGTTAGCTGCGAGCCTATGTGGCAGTCGATCCCAGATACCTTGATTCCTTCCATCTGCGCAGCCGCCCTATAGACTTCTATCGCGCGATCGGTGGAGATCCCAAATTTGTTCTCTTTCAAGCCAGTGGATATATAGGGATGGGTGCCGGCGTCGACATCGGGATTTACGCGTACAGATATCGAGGCGGGCAGAGCTAGCTGCAAAGCCACTTCATTGATTCGATTTAACTCCGCCTCTGATTCCACGTTGAAACAGTGAATGCCAGCTCGAAGCGCCTGTTGAATCTCAGCGACTGTCTTACCGAGGCCAGAAAATATGACCTTCGCAGGATCTCCGCCAGCTTGAAGGACGCGACTTAGCTCGCCGCCAGATACGATATCGAACCCAGCGCCCATTCGAGCTAGGACATTCAATACCGCTAGGTTGGAATTTGCCTTCACCGCATAGCAAATCAAATTAGGCAGCCCAGACAGTGCCGTTTCGTAGGCCCTATAGTGGCGCTCTAGAGTGGCGCGGGAATAGATAAAGCAAGGCGTGCCATGCTGTTCAGCAATCTCGGCGACGGCTAACTCCTCTGCATAGAGTGCATCGCCTTTGTAATTGAAGTGGTCCATTCGTAGTTGAATTCCAGTAAGTGTGGGCCGCGGGGCCCTATGAGCTATTTGCCCGAGATGAAATTCGAGGTAGCGAGAGTAGATGGCTCTGGGCGGGTTAGGCCGCCTTTTTGTCCGCAATAGCTAAGACTCAGTGTAAGGCTTGCCAACATCAAGAGGGCGAAGAGTCTGTTGGTGTGGAATTTCATAGCGCTTGTCAGGTATCGGAATAGCCGGAAAGCGGCGATTATAACGCCAGTGCAAATAGAAGCACAGGGCAAATTCTCTTCATCGCTAGGGTGTGGTTAGCTGCGATCGGATTTTGCGCCCTGCCTTGTGAAAAGGCCCGTTTGGTCTCTCCAGCCTTGAAATATGGGGTCTAAGTGCCTATATTTGCCCATCGCAATTTGCAGCTAACATTTTGGCCAAACAGACCAGTCCGATTTAAGAGATTGGGTCAGCTACAGGGCTTTGCAGCTACTCCAGCAATACTAACTAGATACGCAACCGTCAGGGTCTGAAAGTAGATGATTGAAATTAACAATTTAACAAAAAACTTTGACCAGTTTACCGCCGTTGATGGCCTCACCTTTACAGTGAAGGAGGGTGAGGTGCTTGGCTTTCTCGGCCCGAATGGCGCGGGCAAATCAACGACCATGAAACTTATAACCGGATTTCTTTCTGCCAGTCATGGCTCGGTAAGCATCGACGGCTTTGATATCAGATCGAGCCCAATCGAGGCGAAGTCTCTCATGGGTTATTTACCTGAGGGAGCGCCTTCCTACGGTGATATGACAACTCTTGAATTTCTAAATTTTGTGGCTGAGATTCGTGGTTATCGCGGAGAAGAGATTTTGATGCGTGTTCAGCACGTGCTGGATGAAGTAGAGCTCAACTCAGTCAGCGAACAATCTATCGAAACTTTGTCCAAGGGTTTTAAGCGACGAGTAGGTTTGGCGCAAGCGATCATGCATGACCCGAAAGTACTAATCTTGGATGAGCCTACCGATGGTCTAGACCCCAACCAGAAACACCATGTCCGTGAGCTGATCAAGAACCTAGCCCGTGACAAGATCGTTATCATCTCTACTCATATATTAGAAGAAGTAACAGCGGTATGTAGTCGCGCGATTATTATCGCAGAAGGAAGAATTGTTGCGGACGATACACCCGCCGCACTCGAAGCGCGTTCAAAATATCATCAAGCGGTGAGCGTTCGCTTGAGCGAGAGCTACGATCTGGCAGCTGACCTAACAGGCCTTGCTGACGTGGGTGGTGTCGAGAAGGACAGCGAAGACGACATGGTCTTTCGTATACTAGCAAACGCTGGTACTTCAATTTTTTCTCAGGTATCGGAGATCGCACACGCCAAGCATTGGCCGGTTACCGAATTTCATGTCAGTCGCGGACAACTTGAAGATGTGTTCAGAGTCGTGACGCAGCAGACACAAGGAGCGCAATAATGGGGAATCTATTAATTATTTTTAAGCGTGAACTATTCAGTTATTTCGCGACGCCATTGGCTTATATTTTTATTGTCATTTTTCTAGTAGTGAATGGTTTCCTAACCTTCGACTTCGGTGGTTTCTATGCTAGGGGACAAGCAGATTTGTCGCCATTCTTTGCTTTTCATCCTTTTCTATATTTGTTCATGGTGCCAGCTATTGCAATGACCATGTGGGCGGATGAAAGAAAAACGGGAACTATTGAATTACTTTTAACGTTGCCGATAAATCTCAGAGATGCAATTCTCGGAAAATATTTGGCGGCATGGGCCTTAATAGGAATTGCGCTTTTATTAACATTTCCGATTTGGTTAACCGCCAATTACCTAGGCGACCCTGATAATGGAATTATATTTGCCGCCTATGTTGGCAGCTGGTTCATGGCGGGAGCTTATCTCGCAATAGGAGCTTGTTTGTCAGCCTGCACTAAGAACCCTGTGATTGCATTCATACTTACAGTGGCTATTTGCGTAATTTTTGTGCTGCTAGGTTATCCCTTCTTACTGGGTATGCTGACCGGCTGGGTTCCCCAGATTATTATTGACGCGATATCATCAATGGGGTTCTTAACTCACTTTGATTCTATTTCCAAAGGAGTTTTCGATGTTCGGGACTTTTTGTTCTTCGGTGTGTTTATCGCGGCCTGGCTCTTCGCTAGTGCCGTAGTAATCGAACTTAAGAAAGCCAGTTAAGGAAGAGCAAACTTATGAATACCAATTTTCTATTTTCTCGAATCGGATTATTAGCCATTGCAGTAGGATTGATTCTCAGTGTGTTAGTAATTAGTTCCCTGCCAAGCATAAGAATCGACCTTACGGAAGATAAGCTTTATACACTCTCGCCAGGCACAAAAAATATTGTTTCCAATTTGCGGGGTCCATTGGAAATAATGTTCTTCTATTCGGAAAGCGCCACAGCAGACAATCCTCAAATTCGTACCTATGCAAATAGAGTTCAGGAGTTGCTGAGAGAAATCGTGATCGCTAGTAACAATCGACTTAGCCTAAGTGTTATTGATCCTCAGCCATTCTCCGAAGAGGAAGACTTAGCAACTCAGTTTGGCATACAGGCAGTTCCGATCTCTCAGGGAGCGCCGGGCATATATTTTGGCCTTGTTGTAGCTCAGCCCGAGGACCGGCAGAACAATCCGCAGGGCAGGGCGGCAGAGACGTTACCTCTTATTCGGCCTGAGTTAGAGCAGTTTCTTGAGTATGAATTCATGAAACTGATTACGAAGGTTAATGCGCCTGACCTACAAGTAGTGGGCTTGCTAACGGAATTGGACATCGATGGCGGATTCGATCCGGTCGCAGGACAAGCAACGCAGCCGTGGATGATTATGGATTTCATTCGCCAACTCTATGCTGTGCAACGAGTCGAGATTGCCGCAAACGAAATCGATGAAGAGATCGATATTCTGATGATCGTGCATCCGCAGGGTCTGTCAGAGGAAATGCTATACGCGATCGATCAGTTTGTGATGCGTGGTGGTAAGACTATGGTCTTTCTAGATTCGAATGCCGATTCCATGGTCAGTCGCACGCAGCGGGGCAACCTGATTCCTGCTGGCATGAGTTCAGAATTGCCCGGCTTACTTGAGGCTTGGGGGATCGAATTTGTTAGCGATAAAGTGCTCGCCGACAACGAACTAGCACTGCGCGTATCTATGGGGCAGGGTCAACGCCCTATTGCGCACTTAGGCATGTTAGGCGTGCAGCGAGATTTTTTGACGCAGAGTGACAGTGTTACTAGCCGGCTTGAGACTATTAACATGTCATCCCCTGGTGTGATTCGTCAGATACAGGGGGCAAACATTCGTTTCGAGGCGTTGATGGTTTCATCGACTGATTCGATGTTAATGGATGCGGGGTTGCTCGAGGATGTTACCGACCCATCTATTCTGTTCGATGAGTTTGTCTCTGAGGGAATAAGCCATACCATCGCCGCGAGAATTAGCGGTGTTATCGAGACGGCATTTCCTGACGGCAGGCCTGTCAATGAAGAAGAGCTTACGGGCGAAGAAGTTGCAGTAGTTGAAGAAAGCACTGATGTGGCCGCAGTCGAGGAAGAGTTAGCGGCGGAGCATATTAGCAGCTCGAATAGCGAAGTGAACATTCTGGTTTTTGCAGATACGGACAT
>JAESUT010000120.1 GCA_016762995.1 Gammaproteobacteria bacterium
GAGTGGTCGCCATTCGGAGTACCAGCAGAAACAGCGGACAATGATGACCACAAAGTAGGCACAGAAACGCATTTCTATTTCGATTCTGCTATCGGCAATAATATCGTAGTTACCACCTAATTCGGCGAGTGGTTTTCCAAAGGCTTCTCTGCTAACTGAACGCTTGCACATCAGGTCCAAAGCCTTCTCTGCTGCGCCGATAGAACGCATACAGTGATGAATTCGGCCAGGTCCTAAGCGACCTTGTGAAATCTCAAATCCGCGGCCACGACCAAGGATAAGATTGCTCTGGGGCACTCGGACATTGTGAAACTTAATATGCATATGCCCGTGAGGGGCATCGTCTCGCCCGAAAACATGCATTGGACGAATGACCTCTACGCCCTCAGCATCCATAGGCACGAGAATCTGTGATTGACGTGTATGCTTCGGCGCATCTGGGTCGGTGACGACCATGACAATCATGATCTTACAGCGCGAATCACCGGCACCTGAAATATAGAACTTCTCACCGCTAATTACCCACTCGTCACCGTCGAGCACAGCGCTGGTTGCAATATTCGTTGCATCCGAGGAGGCGACTCCCGGCTCAGTCATCGCGAATGCGGAACGAATTTCACCCGCCAAGAGAGGTACTAGCCATTCTTTTTTCTGTTCTTCGGAACCATAGCGCTCCAACACTTCCATATTTCCAGTATCAGGCGCACTGCAGTTAAAGGCCTCCGAGGCGAGCCTACTTCGACCCATGATCTCGGCCAGATGGGCATAATGCAGGTTAGATATGCCTGCACCACCTTGGCTCTTTGGTAGGAAAAAGTTCCACAGACCTAACCTGCGTGCTTCCGCCTTCAAACTTTCCATAATTTCGTCTTGACGAGGTGTGTGCGACCAACGATCACCAACACTCACTTCGTTGTGATACTCCTCTTCTACTGGCCCTACTTTGTCTTCGACGAAAGTACGTATCTTTTCACGTACTTCAACTAATTCTTCCGATAATCCTAAATCCATCATGATTACTCTTCCCCTAATCCAAATTGAAACTGACTGTCGTTTATCAAATAATGATCAACTGGCAATAGTGCCACCACCGTCGATCACGATTGTTTGTCCTGTAGTAAAGCTGCCGGCATCTGAAGCGAGGAAAACCGCAGCACCTGCGATCTCATCAGGCTCACCGATTCTACGCAGCGGATATTTGGCTACCGTAGCCTTATAGATCTCTGGATTATCCCAGAGCGCCTTTGCAAAATCTGTCTTTATAAGTCCGGGCGCGATGCAATTGACCCGAATATTCTTCGGCCCCCACTCGACCGCCAAGTTACGTGCGATCTGCATATCAGCAGCCTTCGATATAGCGTAGGCACCAAGCGCATCAGTCCCTTTGATGCCACCTATTGACGACACGATGATCACGGCACCACCGCCAGTTTCAGCCATGCCAGGAAGTACTCGCTGACAAAGCCTGTGCACGCTGCCTATATTAGCATGCATTACCTTGTCGAATGCCTCGTCTGGAATATCCTGAGATGGGCCAAAGTAAGGATTCAGGGCTGCGTTGCAAACCAACACATTGACCTTCCCGAGTTGCTCCTCGGTCTTAGTAACCAGCTCCGTTAGCTGTTCCTTGTAATTGATATTGCAGGCTATTGCGATGGCCTCAAAACCTTTCTCTTGAATAGCTGCGGCAACCTCATCGCAGGCATCTTGATTGCGGCTAGATATGACTACTTTCGCGCCCTGTTCTGCCATCCGATTCGCGATTGCCAGACCGATGCCCTTGGTCGAGCCCGTTATAATGGCCACTTTGCCTTGTAGACTAAATAAACTCATGTTCTCTCCATTCTTTCAAAGCTAATTTTTGTTGATCCATAAAATGCAATCGGAGCAGCCGCTATTGTCATTCTGTCCAGGGTCGCTTTCCTTTTGAAATGCTAGTACCACCATCCACAGGTATTACCGTTCCATTAGTATAGGCGCCAGCTCGGGAAGCAAGATAGGTCACTATGCCCACAATCTCCTCCGGCTTACCCACGCGGTGCAGAGGACAGTCATCCTCTATATCTTGCTTATAGTGCTCGAACACGTAGTCGGTCATCCTGGATTCGAAAAAGCCAGGCGCTATCGCATTGACAGTAATATGACGAGGAGCCAAGTCCACTGCAAAACTACGCGTAAGATGATGCAACGCAGCCTTGCTTGCAGAATAGGCGAACGTAGGTGTTCGCTGAACAATCGGCACATGTATGCCGTCCATCGAGCCGATGTTGATTATACGAGAGGGGTCATCTTTACGTGCAGATTTGGATAATAGAGGAACAGCATCCCGCGTTAGAGAAAATACCGCCGAAAGATTTGTATTAATAACTTTTTCGAAACCCTCATCCGGATAGTCCTCGAGCTTCGCACCCCAATTTGCACCCGCATTATTAATTAGAATCGAAAGGCCACCCAATTTCGATTCAGAGAACTGCAAGAGACGTTCGCGATCCTCGCTCTGAGTAACGTCGGCTGCCAAAGACCAACATTCACCGAACTCAGATAGCTCGTCTAGTGCCATGTCGCATTTTTTCTGACTACGTGACGCTATAACCACTCGAGCTCCGTTACACAGGAGACCCTTTGCCATTGTTAGCCCTAAACCAGAACTGCCACCCGTAATTAGCGCCGTCTTCCCTTCTAGAGAAAACAATGAGGCCGTCACATAATTTTCTACGTCTTGATGTGACACTAGTCTTCGTCCGCCACTTTAATCAATTGCTTGCCGAAATTTTTACCCTTTAACATTCCACGAAAATATTTCGGTGCGTTTTCTAGATCCACACCGACACTCTCTCTGTATTTTAATCGGCCGTCTTGAATCCAACTGCCTAGTTGTCGAGTCGCCTCTACCCATCGGTCGCGCCATTCGGTCACGACAAAAAATCGATTCTCTGGCTCCGGATTCAGCTTCTTGAGTATGCGCATTGGCGTCTCTGAATTCGCTATATCTTCATCGTTGTAATTTGAAATATAACCACAAATAGGCACTCGCGCTCCCGGGTTTAATAGTGGCGCAACAGCCTTGGTTACATCACCCCCAACATTCTCAAAATAGATATCCACACCATCAGGACAAGCCGCGGCAAGCTCTTGGGCGAAATTGTCCGCTTTGTAGTCTATGCACGCGTCAAACTTCAGCTCTTCTTTTACATAGCGGCATTTCTCTGGCCCACCAGCAATACCTACAGCACGCAAACCTTTGATCTTCGCGATCTGTCCCACAGCAGAGCCCACGGCTCCCGACGCAGCAGCCACCACCAAGGTCTCTCCGGGCTGCGGTTTACCTACTTCTATAAGGCCAAAGTAGGCAGTTCTGCCCGGCATACCAACGACGCCTAGGTGAGCCGAGAGACTGCCGTTATTTAAATCCACCTTCATTAAACGTGGATCATCGGCGTTCACCACGAGGTGCGACTGCCAGCCCATATGAGCCGCGACAGTATCGCCCTCTACAAAATCAGGCGAAGTGGACTTAATCACTACGCCGCTCGATTCACCCGTTATCACATCGCCAATCTGCAAAGGATCGGCATAGGATTTAACGTCATTCATTCGACCCCGCATATAGGGGTCTAGTGATAGCCAGCAAACCCGGATCAATATTTGATTGTCTACCAATTCAGGTATGTCGAGCTCGCGGAAACCAAAGCTGTCGTCACTAGGTTCTCCGACTGGCCGCTGCGCCAGATATACTTGGGTATTTTTTGTCATTTTCTATCCAGTTTTGCTTGTTTTTTAACCGAGCAGAACAGTCTACTTTACTCAATGCCTCTGAACAACTGAAGCCAGCGCGCAATCCAACAATTCCAGCCCCTTAGCTATCTCGGCGTCTGTCACAATCAATGCTGGGATCAATCGTATAATCCGATTTCGTGTTGGAGTAATCAATAATCCCCTTCTTAGTGCAGCTTCTGTCACTTTAGTCACCAGATAATCCGAGTCCAATTCAAATGCACAGAGCAGACCTTTTCCTCGAATCGGCCCAATTAGCTGCGGGTATTTCTTTCTCAGGTTACAAAGACCATCAATCATTAGCTCCCCAGATCTAGCAACCCTATCCGCTATTTTTTCACTCAGTAAATAATTAACTACTGCAGTTGCCACAGCGCAGGCAAGTGGATTACCACAAAATGTACCTCCGTGATCACCCTTTTTTAGCTGTTTATCTACGCTAGCAGAAACCGCAAATGCAGCGAAAGGAAAACCACCAGCAATACCCTTTCCCATGGTCATGATATCGGGAGCTATGCTTACCTTGCTGTGCTCAATCGCGAAAAATTTTCCTGTCCTACAGAATCCAGTTTGAATCTCATCTATGATAAGCAGAATACCTCGCTCCTTGCAGAGAAGAGCAACGGCGGAGAAATACTCATCACTCGGTATTCTCACCCCTCCCTCTCCCTGTATGGGCTCTAAGATTACGGCCGCTGTTTTCTCGTCCAGGGCAGCAGCAAGAGCAGCGATATTTCCGAAAGGCACAAAACAATTTCCCTCCAGTGCGGGCAAAAATTGCTCAGCATTATCTCTGCCGCCAGAAACAGAAAGGGTATTGAATGTCCTGCCGTGAAAAGATGCCAGGGTAGAAACGACTTTCGATTTTCCAGTAATTTTTCTCGCTAGCTTAATCGCCGCGTCGTTCGCCTCCGCGCCACTATTCGCAAAATATATTTTCTCAAGATTATCCGGGAGAACCTTATTCAGAATCTCCAATAATTTTGCCCTTGGAGGAGAATAGGTGAAACCAGAATTCGGGTTCTGTATGATTTTTTTAGCTTGCTTAGTGATCGCATCCGTTATCAAGGGATGTGAATGCCCAAGACACGTGACTCCCCAGCCCGAGGTAAAATCCAGATATTTTTTTCCATCCTCATCCCAAACCAAACAACCTTCGCCACGCTCTATCGCAATAGACTGCCTATTACAGAATGTAATGCCCAGACGGTCTTCTATTTCTATACTACTCATCTTCTAATCTCCACTATTGCTGGTTTTGTGTTTCCCGACTCGGTACCAATACGAGTACGATTTCTTGAAGCCTAGCTTTTGGTACAAATTAATTGCTGCTTGATTTGATTCTTCCACCTGCAAATACGCAAATCTGGCGCCTTTCGCGACCCCCCAAGACAGCAGAGAGTTAATAGTCTCTAAGGCATGGCCTCTTTTTCTGTGCTCACATGCTGTAGAGATGCCAAACAAACCCATCGACTGATTAGCAAACACCGCCATACCACTACTGAGTAAAACCCCATTGATACCGCGTTTGAGCAAGAACAAATGCGACAAGCCGCTCTTCTCTAAGAGAGTTTTGTGCACTTCAATTTTCTCGAAGTCCCTGCCAGTTAGGGTGTACCAAGCTTGCAGCCACGCCCCAACGTCCATCTTCTCTACAAGACCATTATCCTTGTGCACGTTTGTCTCCAATGTGTTTTCAAAATCAAACAACATAGAGAGCGTCGGCGCCTGCTTCTCATACCCTCGTGCCTCGAGAGCACTATCAATGCCCCTTAGTGAGTCAAGCGACACTCCTGTGGGCTGAACAATCCTCACAATCGGTACGGCATTTCTTTTTGAGAAAAATTTCTCGGCGGCACCTACTAATTTTTCTGTTTCAATCTCAGCGTAAGGATAGAGATTCAATGAGTTAGAGCGGCGATCTGTGCCGTTGGAATACCTCAGCACACCGAAAGGCAACTCTTCCTCCTCAAGGGCCGGCCAAGCATGTCTCGCCGCATTCTCCATCTCTATCACGTTCATTTCATTTCCCCTTTACTACATAGTGCTCTATCAAAATAACGGCAAAAAAAAACCCCTAAGGCCGAAGGCGCTTAGGGGTTTTGATATTCTTATCTACTAATTAGACAAAACCACGGCTCTCCGGCAAGGATGCAACTGTCGCGCGCGCGAGGCGGCGGGCGGCTGCATTCATTGCAGCTACTGCCTGTCGGGGTGATACTTGCTGTGGGTTCAATTTGTACATCGTCTAACTCTAAGTTACGGGGTACTTCTAGGGGTGGAACTTTATTGGATTGGGGTTAGGCTGTCAATAGAGACCTGATCCTAGACATCCCCCGCGTCATTTACCCTTACCCTGGCATTCTCATTTTCGTTTTCGTTTTCTCGCTCCCTAAAGCCCTCGAAGTTGTTTAGATTGAGATCGAAATAGGGGTTCTCAAACTCAATAACTCTAGCTTCGCGACCAGTAATCATACCCTCTGCCACCAAGACCACCATGTAGACAATAAGTGTAGTCAGCAATAGCGTATAACGGTTTCTGAGTATTAAATCTTTCATGGCATTTTCCTATTAGTCCGTAAAGCGGCGCATGAATACTGCGCCCGCGATCAGAATAGCGCCCACAACTATCCCAAAGAGCGTGTCGTAATTAAAAATCCTCTCGAATATGTTTTGAAATTCGAAGATTAGATACTGGTTTGGGTCGGATGCACGCGACGCCACCCAATTCGCCAAGTACTGCGTACCGAATATGAAATCCTCGAGAAACCCTACGAGTATAAAAACACCACCAGCCCATAGTAGAGGCGTCTTCTTTGCGAATGCAGAGAATAAAAGCAACCAACCCATCGAAGGCAATAACCAGAGCGACGCTACAATGGCGGAAATATAGATGAGCACCAAACTGGCGATGGCAGCTAGAAACATCCAGCCTATTCCAACCAGATCTATATCGTTGCTGATCCCCAGAATCGTCAGCCAAACCATAGCGATTAAGTACATCGCAAAAATAATCAGCACATAAAAAATTGGCGCGACCACGACGATTGCAACGATCTTAGAAAGCACTGTTTGAAAATTCGAGACAGGCATGGACTGCCAAAACAGGATACTCATCTCCTTTCGATCTTGGAATAATGTATTAATCAGGTAAATCACACTGCATATATAGAGTGTCAAAATGAAGGGAATGCCCAATAACATAAAGAATGGCGCCATATCGAACGGCGACAAACCATCAAATAGAACCGACACATAACGCAGTCCCTCCGCCAACTGGCTCTGATCTATCTGAGTAGCTACCCATGTCGCCGCCACTAAAATAAGAAAGGCGACTACAGCGGGAGCACCAATGAATAAATTTCGATGCTCGAGCACCTCGCGCTTTAGGAGCCCGTAGAATTGAAGTAGTGCGAATTTATCCATGTTTTTCTTCCTTCAACTTGGCTACAAACAGATCGGCAACACTAGGAGTATGCAACTCACCTAGCACCTGAAGCTGTTCCCTAGGAACAGATTCGAAAGTGTAAGATTTTTTACCGAGCAATTCGCGCACGTGAATTGGCTTAAGTGCATCAGCCTGTGCAAGCTTGTCTACATCGACAAGGACCTCGGTATAGATATCGGGCAGATCGGACATTAAGGAGTCGAGGACAATCTTACCCTTATTGATGAACACAAGATGCGAGAGCAAGGTCTCTATCTCTTCGATCTGGTGCGTGCTGATAATGATAGTTCGATTCCCATCGTAGAAATCGTTAAGTAGACGATCGTAGAATTCTTTTCGATAGATTATGTCCAAGCCAAGTGTCGGCTCATCCAATACAAGTAATTGAACTTCAATCGCCATCACTAAAGCGAGATGAAGCTGTGTCACCATACCCTTAGATAGTTCCTTAATACGCTTATTCGCTGGAATGTCAGTGGTACTGAGAAATTTTTCTGCCTTCTTACGATCAAATCTAGGGTGCACAGCTTCTACATAATCGATTACCTGAGAAACCTTGAGCCACTTAGGCAGAATGCCCACATCGGCTATAAAGCAGACATCTTCCATTAGTTTGTGCCGAGAAATTCGCGGGTCACGACCCGCGACACTGAGTTCGCCTTCAACATCGCAAAGTCCAGTTAGCGCTTTAAGTGTTGTCGTCTTGCCTGCGCCGTTAGGACCAATCAGCCCGCTGATTGCCCCCCTTGGAATAGTCAAATCTACCCCATCCAGCGCCATAAAGTTGCCGTAGTTCTTTCTCAGCGATTTGGCTTCGACAATGTTACTCATACCCTACCCCCAAAATTTTCGGTTTCTATGGATTCTTCTTGCTGCCAAGGAGTTCACCGACCTCCAAGCCCAATCTCTCAATGCGCTTAGCAATTTTCGGCCATTCCTGTTCAAGAAATTTCCGCCTTTCTTTGGTGGATAATTTATCCTTCGCTCCTGATAAGACATACATTCCAAGCCCCCGTTTTTTCTCAACCAACTCTTCGTCGACTAAAATTTGCATCGCTTTTGACACGGTAATCGGATTAATACGCTGTTCACTGGAAATCTGCCTCACGGATGGTAAAGCATCACCCTCACAGAGAACGCCATCCATAATGAGCTCTACCAGCTTGTCTCTAAGCTGTATGTAGATAGGCTCTTTGTTGTTCCAATTGATTTCCACTTAGCGACTCCGCGTCATATAGTGTTATACATCACTATAACACCATATCAGCAAAGAACAAAAGAAAGTATTTGGAGGAATCGGGGAAGTGCTTGCAGCCCGCTATGCGGGCATACAGGAAAGTAGTACAAGAAAGAAACCGAGAAGCCTAACTCTGCCGGCGCTCAAGTACTGTATCGCTGCTCAGTAACTCTTGAATTTCTTGGTCACCAAAATCAAACTCGCGGAGGATCTGTTGCGTGTGCTCGCCGAACTTAGGCGGTTTGTGCCTAACCGAACCAGGGGTGCGGGATAGCTTAATGGGCGTACCGGTCATCTTGTACCAACCGTCTTCAATTATCATTTCGCGATGCTTGGTGTGAGCATGATCTACTACCTGCGCAGTATCGTGAATAGCACCCGCAGCTAGCCCTGCATTAGCAAGGCGGTCGGCAATCTCGCTGCCATCGATCTTCATCAGGCTAGACTCTATTTCTGCCTTTAAGTCATCACGGTTGGTTACGCGATCAATGTTATTTAGAAATCTCGCGTCTGAGATCAACTCCTCTCGGCCTAGCTCGACGCACATCTTTGCATAGGCACGATTGTTTCCTGCGCCAACAAAGATATCCACTGTCTTGGTACGAAATGTATCGTAGGGGCTAATATTCGGATGCGCGTTGCCCGTAGCTACCGGCACTTTGCCTGAGTATAAATAATTCGGAATGTGCGGATGCATCAATGAAACGGCGCAGTCGTAAAGCGTCATATCCAGATACTGCCCTTGCTGCGACTTTTCTCTTTCCGTCATCGCCATCAGAATGGCTACGGCAGAGTACAACCCCGTTCCCATATCCACCATAGCTAAACCAAGTCTGGTGGGGTTACTATCTGCCTCTCCGTTGATACTAAACCAGCCTGCCATAGCCTGAATTATCGCATCGTAGCCTGGGTGCCCACCCCATGGCCCGTCGCTACCAAATCCACTAACCCTACAGTGTATTAGTCTGGGAAACTTTTCCTTTAGAGCGTCTTCATATCCAAGACCCCATTTTTCCATAGTGCCCGGCTTATAGTTCTCGATAAGCACGTCTGCTTTTTCTAGCAGCCTTAACAGCACTGCCTGACCGTCGGGCTTCGAAAGGTCCAACCCCATAGATCGCTTGTTTCGATTCACTCCCAGAAAATAAGCAGAATCTTCATTAACAAAAGGAGGGCCCCAATCTCGAGTCTCGTCTCCGCGAGGAGGCTCGATCTTGATTATTTCGGCACCATGATCACCCAACATCTGCGTACAGTATGGCCCGCCCAACACTCTAGACAGGTCGATGATTAATTTGCCCTTGAGGGCACCATCATTGGATTTATTGAACACGTTGGATTCCTGAGTATTTCTCTAACTATGGCTGCAGAGTCGATTTGCTTAGTCGGAGAATGAGGATACGGCAGCGTCGGCGACGGTTCAAGCCCCGGAGTGGTGTCTGTGTAAAAGATGGACAGGACTCTAAACAGCTTCCCCTAGCAGTTCACGGTTTAGCCCCTCTTTGCGAATCAGTATCTTGAGTCGCTGCAGCGCCTCTATCTGAATTTGTCTAACCCGTTCTCGCGTAAGACCCACTTCGACACCCACGTTCTCAAGCGTGTCGGTGTCGAAGCCTCTCAACCCGAAACGTCGACAGATAATTTCCCGCTGTTTCTCGGAAAGCTGCTGCAGCCAACACTCTATTCGAGCCCGCATCTCAGATGCTTGAGCATAATTCCTAGGGTTCTGTTTTGTCTCTGCGCTGAGCATATCCACCACAGTAGTTTCTGAATCGGCGGCGGCAGGCGCATCCACACTGCTTATACTCTCATTCAGAATCATCAATCGCTCGACATCCAACCGTGAGCTACCCGTCAACTCGGCAATTTCGCGACTGCCCGCCTCTTGTCCGGTTGTCCTCACATAGTCTCGCTGAGCTCGAAGGAAGCCGTTTAGCCGCTTAACAATATGCACCGGCAAGCGAATGGTTCTAGCCTGATTCATCAAACCACGCTCGACATTTTGTCGAATCCACCAGGTAGCATAAGTCGAGAAACGAAATCCCTTTTCTGGATCGAATTTCTCCACAGCGTGTATCAACCCCAAATTACCCTCCTCTATAAGATCAAGCAGAGAGAGCCCTCGATTCAGGTAGCGTCGCGCGATTTTTACGACAAGGCGCAGATTGCTTTCAATCATCCTACGCCTACTTGCACTGTCCCCCTTAAGCGCACGTCGGGCATAGTACACCTCTTCTTCGGCGGTCAGCAGAGGCGTATGGCCAATTTCTTTGAGGTAGAGTCGAGTTACATCTAGGGCAGCATCTATCGATTTAGCAGCGATCCTTTGCGGTTTCTGAGAATCATCAGCATTGAGCGCTAGTTTCTTATTATTCATGCAGAGGCTCCTTCTCTGTAGATAAATAATCTGGCGAACACATCCATTGTGTCGCATTGCCTACGCCGATCAAGGGCTCCCAAGTAACGGAGCTAGACACGCGCGAAGATTACTTAACTAAAGTATAGAGTGCTTTGCGAAAAAGTCGAATCGAATAATTTGGCTAGTCTAAGATCGCGGGCAGGAAAAACTCGGCAACCATTATTGGCTTCTCGAAGAGATAGAAAAGACTGCGCCTTCCCCAAGAATTGTCTTCCATGGGAGTTATGTCTATACCGCCTCGAATCAAGTTAGGGTGGCTGAACAGGTACTCGCCAAGCGGCTTTTCGTTCAGCTCTAACACGCGCTGAAGCGGCCCGGTTAGACTAAACTCTGGTATCAGCGTGTGCGCCAATACCCAGGGAGTATTATTGCCTACTAGCACCACTTTACGGGACCAGAATCTATGGCTTGCCGTCAAAGGCCCAAAACAGGAACGAACAGCTGGCCTTGGAAGCAGCAACCACTCCTCGTCGCGAACCTCAACACGAAAGTCCCCGCCACTTTTCTGAATTAATAACTTGGTAAGCGAACTCGAGTCGAACAACCATCGCCGCCATGCAGCACTGGGAGACGAGCGACGCTCGCCCTCGCTATGCCAGTCGAAATTTAAATCCGAGATATCCGGGACGGCAAGAGACGAATTTCCGGGCAATGAGTTGGAATTGGAATTTGCTTTTGATTGCAAGGGCATCAATTATCAATAATGGCAGAAATGAATGCCCCGCACTACAGAATGCAGTGCGGGGCAGGTTTGCAATTGACTATCTATCTCTAGTAATACGTATCTTTAGTACAAATTACCAAAAGTAGAGTCTACTAGCGTAGTCGATAATTCTGAACTGTGTTGATGATTACAGTCATCACACGTCGGTTATCGGCACGGCCGGCGTCAGAGTCGTTACTGGCAATTGGCTGAGATTCACCAAAGCCACGAGACGATACACGGCTTGCCTGCACGTTAAAGCGGTCAATCATTACCTGACGCACAGCGGCGACACGGCGGTCTGAAAGATCGATATTGTAGGCTTCTGTACCACGGCTATCTGTGTGGCCTTCGAGCTCAATATCGATGTCTGGAAACTGCACCATGAAATCAACCACTTCCTTTATCTCAGAAAAGTATTCTGACTTGACCTCAGATCGATCGAAGTCGAAATTAACCATCAGCTCTACTCTCGCCATTTCTTCCACAGGAATCGGGCAACCATCTGCGTCGACTGCGTAGTTTCTAGGTGTGTCTGGGCAGTTGTCACGGCTATCTGGAACACCGTCTCTATCGGCATCTGGCGCTGGCGCCGCTGCAGGGCGTGCAGCAGGAGTTGCTGTCCGCGCTACTGCCGGGCGAGACTTATTGCCACCAAAACGGTAGATCAAGGCAGTATCAATGCCTATATCGGAATCTTCGTGATCACGCTCAAAGTACTGAAAAGACCGAATTGCAGTGCGCCAAGACCAGCTATCGGAAATTTTGTAGCTTAATCCGCCACCAATGTCCCACAGCGTGTCATTCTCACCGCCAAAATTGCTATTACCTACACCGCCGACAACGAAAGTATCGAAAGCGCCAAGATTCACACCCAAATCATAGATGAGGTCCAATTTGTAGTGATCAATGTCAATCTCTCTCCTAGCACCAGAAGGTCTAGTATCCAGATCAAAGGTACTCAGCTCAAAGCTCAATCGATCGGTAAAATCGTAGCCGATTCCAAAAAAGTAGTTCACATCGTCTTTAAGGCCAGTCGTATCATCGAAATCCATCCATTGTAGCCCTGGTGCCACATAGAACTGACCTTCATCCGCTAGCGCAGCAGACGAGATAAGCCCTATCGAGACGAGCAATGCTGAAGACATTTTAGTACGTAAACTCATAGTAATTTCCACATTATTAATACAATGACTGGTTGAAAAATTTGAGCGCATTATAGTGATAATGCAGCCCATATACAGAACTATCCTAGCATTTTTACCCTTATTTTCCTGATCTTCTTCAAATGAAGTCTAGCCCTTGAGGCGCAGCGGCCTCTTGGCGGTGAGAGGCATAGAAAAACCTCAAAATATCGACCATTCACAAACAACTAAAACTCCCTATTTTAGGCCACAATCAAGCAGTTAGAACTAGCCGGTGCCCTAGCATACACATACAATAAGCCCATACTACAACGGCCTTCCAGCAGTCTCTGATGACTGTCTCTGTGCAATCCAATGGCCAAACCAATGTTCATGTTTCAGGTATCTCAACTTGCAGAATTGGCGCTCTGAACTCAATCGGCTCTGCGTATTATTATCGCTGGCTGCCGTCATCGGTTATGCCGTGGGTCATGTCAGCTGGGTTATGCTGGTCAGCCTCTGTATCTACTATCTATACAACCTCTATCAGCTACGACGCTTCAATCTATGGCTGAACCGAGATTCTTCAGAGAGTGATTCCGAGCCCCCCGAAAGTTTTGGGCTCTGGGGCGATATATTCGATGGAATTTATCGCCTGCAGAAGCAAGAGCGACGCGCGAGCTCCTATTTAGCCAATATAATCGACAAGGCGCAGGAGTCTTCGGCCGCCCTGGAAATGGCCGTTGTCATGATCAATAAGCAGGGCAATCTCGATTGGTGGAATTTCGCGGCAGAGAAATTGCTCGGCCTGCAACACCCAAAGGACCGCAATCAATCCGTCACCAACCTCATTCGCAACCCCAGCTTCGCGGAGTATTTCCATAGCGAAAGCTATGATGAGACATTAAAAATAGAGGCGCCGGGGGAGAGCAATAAAATACTCGAGTTTCAGATAGCCTTATTTGGCGAGAACGAGCGCCTAATGATTGTCCGCGACATTACACAACTACACCGCCTCGAGTCCATGCGCAAAGACTTCGTCGGTAATGTCTCTCACGAATTGGGAACCCCTATAACTGTCATCAAGGGATACTTGGAAGCGATGCTCGACAACCTCGACGAGCTAGACGCGAAGTGGCATAAACCCATGCAACAGATGCAACAGCACTCCATGCGGATGGAAAATATAGTTAGGGACTTACTAGTGCTATCTAGCCTGGAGACGAAGGGGCTTACAAAGACACAGGATGCTATTGAGCTGCCAAGCTTTTTTTCCGAAATCGAGAACGACACCCAACAGATGTTCAAGGACAAGGCGCATACTTTCGAGCTAGTCTGCCCCCCTTCCCTCGTAATCGTCGGTAAGCGGAGTGAACTTTACAGTGCTATTTCCAATTTGGTTGTAAACGCGGCCAAATACACACCTGCTGGCGGACACATCATACTATCCGCTGAAATAGGGGCGGATTCCTTAAACATAGCAGTAGCAGACAATGGCATCGGCATTGAGAGCCATCACCTTCCAAGACTCACAGAGCGCTTCTATCGAATCGATGAGAGTCGCTCTTCAGACACCGGCGGAACCGGCTTGGGACTGGCCATCGTGAAACACATTCTTGCTAGGCACGAGGCCGAACTGGAAATACAGAGCAAATATGGCGAGGGCAGTTGTTTCATTTGCAAGCTACCACTAAGTCGGGCAGCCTCTCACTCCGCCGCTGACAATTAGAGTCAAAACTCTACCGGCAAGAAAGCGGAGCAGGCCTAATCTGATTCCAATATCTGATCGGCAATATTTGCTAGCGGAGCATGCCTAACATCCAACCCTTTGACCAAGTAGATAACGTGCTCAGAAATATTTTTTGCGTGATCGCCAATGCGCTCCAACGCACGCAAGGCCCATAGCAAATTCAACATGCGGCTAATGCTTCTAGGGTCTTCCATCATATAAGTAATGAGGGATCGCATCGCGGAGCCATATTCGTTATCAACCACGAGGTCGTCGTGGGCAATTTCCAAGGCAGATTTCACGTCGTAGCGCGCGAAGGCGTCTAGTGTCAAATTGACCATCCTAGCCACCCTATCTCCTAGATGTCTGAATTCCACCATCCCTTCGTGATAGTCGCCTTCCTCGGCAAGCTTAATTGCCATGCGTGCAATCTTCGAGGATTCATCGCCTATTCTTTCTAGGTCACGGACAGTCTTGATGATGGTCAAGACTAAGCGCAAATCGCTGGCCGCTGGCTGCCGTCTTGCAAGGATTAGATTGCACTCTTCGTCAATCTTAATCTCCATGGCATCGATCACGTCTTCCTGCACCAAAACATCGGCGGCAATGCTGGTATCCGCAGAGGTCATCGAGACGAGCGCATCCGCCAGCTGCTGCTCCACAGCACCGCCCATCTCTAACAATTGGTTCTTGACGTCCTCCAGCTCAGAATTAAACTGCTTGGAAATATGATCGCCGTGACTTTCGACTTGAGGGTTCATCGTAAATTCCTGTCCATAATGACTTGTCCACCCTAACCGTAGCGGCCAGTAATATAGTCTTCAGTTTGTTTTTGTCGTGGGTTAGTGAAAATTGAGTTAGTTGAATCGAATTCAACCATATTACCCATGTACATGAAGGCGGTGAAGTCTGACACCCGCGCGGCCTGTTGCATGTTATGCGTGACTATGACGATTGTGTAGTCAGTCTTAAGCTCGTTTATTAATTCTTCAATCTTTAAGGTTGAAATTGGGTCCAATGCAGATGCCGGCTCATCCAACAGCAATACTTCTGGCTCAACTGCGATAGTTCTCGCAATAACCAAGCGCTGTTGCTGGCCTCCAGACAGGCCAAGGGCACTATCGTTAAGCCTATCTTTTACTTCGTCCCAAAGTGCAGCCGCACTTAATGATTCTTCTACCGCCTCATCTAGAACACGCTTCGAATTAATTCCTTGAATGCGCAGTCCATAGGCGACATTTTCGTAGATGGACTTTGGAAAAGGATTGGGCTTCTGAAATACCATTCCTACCCGGCGCCGCAGGTCGGCGACATCCACAGACTTCTGATAAATATCCCTACCATCTAATGACACTAAGCCCTCGATAACGCAGTCATCGACCAAGTCATTCATTCGATTAAAGCAGCGAAGCAGGCTCGATTTACCGCAACCACTAGGCCCGATAAACGCAGTCACTCGCTGCTTTGGTATAGTCAGATTAATATCAATCAGTGCCTGCTTGTCTTTCGAATAAAAAAGATTCAAGCTTTCAATGTCGATGCAGCTTGAGAGCGCCTCTCCACCAGTCTTAGTCTTATCGCCCAGAACAGCTGACACGTCCATTTTCATGGTTGATGACGGCGCGTCTTGGGTCTGCTCACTGCTCTTATCATTCATCACTAGCTAATCCATCCAAATAATTGTTATACATCCAGTGCTTTGTATTTCTCTCGAAGGTGATTTCGCAATGCGACTGCGGTTAAGTTCAAGCTCGCGATAACTATAACCAGCAATAAAGCCGTCGCAAAAACTAACGGCCTCGCTGCCTCGATGTTTGGGCTCTGAAAACCAACATCGTAGATATGAAATCCAAGATGCATAAATTTTTGCTCCAAATGCAAATACGGAAAATTCCCATCTAATGGCAGAGTTGGAGCCAACTTAACCACGCCAACGAGCATCAATGGAGCTACTTCACCTGCAGCTCTCGCCACAGCGAGTATCAAGCCGGTCATCATCGCTGGACTTGCCATTGGCAGAACAACACGCCATAACGTCTCGAACTTAGTTGCACCTAGTGCCAGACTTCCCTCTCGCACACTTCTTGGGATTCTAGCCAACCCTTCTTCGGTAGCCACTATCACGACGGGAACAGTAAGCAGCGCTAAGGTTAGCGATGCCCAAAGCAAACCAGGCGTTCCAAATGTTGGGGCTGGCAACACCTCCGGATAAAACATCTGATCAATCTCTGCACCGATAATGTAGATAAAGAAGCCCAATCCAAAGACGCCATAGACGATGGAAGGAACACCTGCCAAATTATTCACGGCAATTCGGATTACTCGTGTAACAAACCCCTGCCGTGCATATTCTCGCAAATAAACTGCGGCCATTACACCGAATGGCGTTACAAATACCGACATTAGCATCACCATCATCACCGTGCCGAATATAGCTGGAAAGACCCCCCCTTCCGTATTCGCCTCGCGCGGCTCAGCGGTCATGAATTCACCAAGCTTAGAAAAGTAGGTAAGCAATTTCGAAAACAGGCCCATTTGATTCGGCTTGTAGGCGCGAACTATATCTGCGAAGACAATTTCTATTTTCTGTTCGTTCGCCGCAAGAAAAATCGCCGCATCCCTATTCACAGCCTGATAAAGCACTACGAGATCATTCTGCAAGACCGCGAATTCGGTATCCAACTTTGCTCGGAGCACTGCGATCTCGGCCGATGTCTCTTTCGATTCTTCGCCATCAAGCTCCAGGCGACGTTCGCGCAGCCTTAGCTTCTCCATGGCGTAGTTAATAGCGCCAATCTCTTGATTCTCTATAACATAGATATCGTCTCTAATATCTAGAGCGCGCTGCAAGCGCTGATTAAAGTCTATCCACCGCTTCGCTTCGATATCCGCAGCATCCCCCGCGAATGCGATTGACTCACCGCTCTCCTGGATATCTTGTAAGAAGCCATAAAAGTTACCCCATTCGCGCCGCTCCATCGCCACAACCTCCGCAGGGTATTTTACGTCCTTAACAAAATCGCTTAGAGCCCAGGTGAAGTCTGCCCCGGTGAGGTCTCTATTGCCTAGTTTTAATAGCTGCCTTTCGTAGAGATCTTGCGTCTCATCTACCGGAATACCCGAGGAGACAATCTGTGCAGCTACTACCATCTCACTCTCGACGAACTCGCCAATTACTTGTGTCGTCAGTAATTCGCCGGTGGATGTCGGGGGCGCATAGTTGGCCTGTAATACATCTCTGGGCCAAAAATAACTCATGCCTCGTACCGTAAGGAGCATAAGCAAACCGACGACCATCACCATGCAAATAGCAACAGCACCAGCATTTAGCCAGATCCAGGGAGTGCCTCTGCGCATCCAAGTTGTAAGCTCACTATTCATATTGTGCTGTATTTGGTTCTCAGTCGTTGCCGAACAATTTCGGCAATCGTATTAAATACGAACGTGGACATAAAAAGCACCAGAGCTGCCAGGAAAAGAATTCGATAGTGTGTGCTATCTACTTCCGACTCTGGAATCTCTACCGCGATATTAGCTGCCAGCGTTCGCATACCCTCAAATATATTGATGTCCATGATCGGCGTATTGCCGGTGGCCATCAACACGATCATTGTTTCACCAACGGCTCTACCCATCCCTATCATGAGCGCACTAAAAATACCGGGGCTCGCTGTAGGCAGAACCACCCGTTGAAGACTCTGCCAAGGAGTTGCACCTAAGGCCAATGAGCCATAAGTCAATTGCTTAGGAACTGTAAAGATTGCATCTTCTGCTATAGAGAATATTGTCGGTATAACAGCAAAGCCCATGGCAAAACCAACAACCATAGCATTGCGCTGGTCGTAGCTGATCCCCAAATCGTTGCTGATCCAGAAGCGCATGTCGCCACCGAAGAAACTGTTTTCGATAGGCACAGCTAGGGCAAAAGACAAATAAGAAAAAATAAGTATGACAGGTATCAATATGCCTGCCTCCCAGCCATCAGGCACTAAATCGCGAATTCCCCTTGGCAGCTTCGTCCACGCAAAACTCGCCGCTAAGATACTCAGAGGCAGCACAATTAGAATCGAAAATATTCCTAGCAAATTCTTTTCGACAAAAGGAGCGAGCCACAAGCCTGCGAGAAAACCCAGCACCACTGTCGGCAACGCCTCCATCAATTCGATCAGAGGCTTCACTTTGCGACGCATCGCAGGTGCCATGAAATAGCCCGTGAATATAGCGCCGCATATCGCCAGAGGTGCCGCTAGAAACATCGCATAAAAAGCCGCCTTTAAAGTACCAAATGTCAGCGGCATTAAAGAATACTTCGGCTCAAACTCATTACTAGAGGCAGAAGACTGCCAAATATAATCAGGTTCCGAGTAGCTTTCATACCAAACCTTATCCCAGAGCACTGACCATGATATCTCGGGATGCTCATTGTGAATTTCCCAGAAGCCTATCCCTCCATCAATGGTTTCTAACAATAGACCATCGCCACGCGGAGCAAGCGCCAGCAGACTGGGCACCCTGTCAGTAATGTCTTCTGAGAAAACTGCACGATGCGCCGTAGTATTATAGATCGTCAATCTACCTAGCTCATCTATGCTTACAAAATTTTTACGACGCTGCTCCGACGTCATGCGTAGAATCGGTTGCACTGCCGGGCTGAACTCTCGGGCTTTCTGCAGCCTTCTCTGGCCCTCTTGACGCGAGAAAAACCACTGTGATATGGCGCCAGAATCATCGGCAACTAATAACGAAATACCCCCCGAGAGGAATACCACCTGCGTCGGCCTGACCCCGTCTTCGGTCAATACTGTCTGGACACTAAACCGGTCGCTGTCTCCGTTCATGACAGCTACAAGATCTAGAACGCGGATAAGGCCGCTGCTAGAAATAAAATAGAGCCAGCGCTGATCTCCACCGATAAAAATCTGCTCTACGTCTCGAGCTACAACTTCCACGGGGTAGTTTTCGATTTCAATATCAGCATCCCCTCCTCCAATATCGAAGGACGAGAAGAGATTTGTCTGCTTTGTTGCATTGATCAGCTTAACAACGCCATTTTCGTCTACGCCAGCAACCATCAGGCTGTCACCGTTCGATCGCACTGCCAACCCTGTCAATGTTGTTTCAGCAAACAGCGCGTAGGGCTGATCTCCGAAGGGAAAGTCGATTCTAGGCGTGAGTATTCGGGTATTA
>JAESUT010000169.1 GCA_016762995.1 Gammaproteobacteria bacterium
ATGATTGGGACTTCGAAGTCGACTATGACAACGACTGCCAATCAACTCGGCAGGAAATATTGATACTCACGAGCCGTACTGAGACTCGATACACTAATCCGCGCAACTGTGTAGTGCGTACCGGTGAATGGCTAGATGAATATACCGGCAAGATTTTTAAGGTAGCCGTTAAAATCGACATAGATCATGTCATCCCACTCATGTACGCGCACACCCATGGCGGTGATCGTTGGCCTCAAGAGAAGAAATTACGATTTGCTAATGATCCTCTCAACATCATGTTGGTGGAAAGGCGAGAGATTAAGAAGAAACGCGAGCGAGGTCCGGATCGTTACCTGCCGCGCAAAGAATTTCAGTGCGACTATGCTGGCATGTGGCAGGCAATTGCCAGTAACTATGACCTGGATATAGAATCTCGAGACAAAAATAGAATTCGAAGGATTTTGGACAATTGTTCAGACTAGCAGCAGCCCGAATTGTCAGAAAAGCTAGCCTACAGAAAGAGATGCAAAAAAATGCCGAACTTAATTCGGCATTTTTTTGATCTATTTTTCGGCCTACTTATAAGTCAGGGGCTCAAGACCTTGATTGTGTCCATACCGTTATCTGGATCCAATTTAACTTCGCCTGCGGGGAACCCATTCTCAGACAAAATATAGGCAATTACGTCTGTATACTCATCGAGCATCAGTGAACCCGGATTATCGGCTGGCATCGTTCCCAAGATTGACTCCCACAACCAAAGCACTGGCTGGTCGTTGTAAGACTTTAGGATATCGCGATAAAAGCGCATATCGTGGCATGTCTTGCAGCTATTGTTGTATACACCCTTGCCAGACTCTGCCTGTGCTGCAGTGAAGACGCCGTCATTCACAGTCTTTCCCTCAGCCATACCGATCTGACTTAGTGCAAGGCTCGTCAATACAAAAATTATTTTCACCGAATTTTTCATCGTTTAATTCCTCAGCAAAAAATGAAACTCGTGTTTCATGCCTGCTTATCCTTTAGGGTAAATACTCTGCAACTTATGCAACCGGCTATCAGTCCTGCCCTAAATCATCTTATCAATTGAGCTGATTTGAGAGCCGCGTAAACATAAACTACATCAGTCATTTTATCAAGTAGTTGCATCTACTTCGTTAAATCGATGCTGAAAAAAATACTTATAAATCAGCCTCTTAATATCATGCGTCTACTATAGACCGAGATAAATGAACCGCAGCTTAACTGCGGGTCCAGCTCGCCTGAGAAAGCAGAAGTCTGTCGCCCGGAATGCGCATTTCCAAACCTTAGTCCCTGTCACTGTCTTTGTACATCAATGCTGTGACCTGCTCTGACACCAGCCCAATAAGGAATACGATGATTGCCGTCATCAATAATACTGCACTCATATTTGTGAAAGTTCCCTGAGTCGCATAGGTGTAAATGTAATTCAGCACCCCTATGCCAAAAAAACCAAAAGCTATTGGCAAGAAAATTTTCAGTGGCGAATACAGTGTGCCGACCTTGAAGATTATGAGTAGAAATCGAATACCATCCTTAATCAGACTGATATGGCTTTCGCCCAAGCGCTGCTCCGTCTGAATTGGCAGATAGCCCACCGAATAGCCCGCGCGAAAAAATGCCATCGTACTTGTGGTGGGGTAGGAGAATCCATTAGGCAGTAAATAGAGAAACTCTTTGAATCTCTCCGCCTTAACTGCTCTAAAACCCGATGTTAAATCTAGAATCTTATGCCCGGTAATGGCAGATGAAAGCCAGTTGTAAACGCCATTGGCAATTGCACGAAAAGAATCTGCCTGCGATTGCTTATCTCTTGCACCCACTACCATCTCATAGCCCGTGGCGAGCTTTTCCAGCAATCGTGGTATGTCTTCGGGCTTATGCTGCCCATCCCCATCCAAAAAGACGATCACCTCACCCTTCGCTGCTTTTGCTCCAGTCTTAATGGCTGCGCCGTTCCCTTTGCTGTAAGGGTGCGTAATGACAGTAACGCCATGCTGCTCGCAGATACTCAGCGTATCATCGGTAGACCCATCATTTACTACTATCACTTCAGCATCCGCCACCACAGCGAGCAAGCGTGGCAAGAAGCCCTTTAAGTTCTCCGCTTCATTTTTCGCTGGGATCACAATTGATAAAGAACAGTATTGATCAGATTGAGTCATATTGATTCCTGGGCGCGCCCGCTACCGACTATCTAGCCGAGCATTAATATCGGTTTCCATTGCTACGATGTCGTCTTCAAAGGAGGGTAACAAGATTGACTGTTCTTTGTCAGCAGCTCTCGCTCTCTCGAGAAATATTAACGCATCAGAATTGCGCCCTGCCGATGCACTGATCATCGCCTGGCGAATAGGGATATTCGGAATGGGATGTAGATCAAATGCATAACGTAGTTGAATCAACGCAGGGTCAAGCTGCCGATAGTGCACAAAGAGATCCGAGTATAAGACGTGATAGCTGGCTCTGCGGTCATCCGCCAACGGCAGTGCAGCAACAGAGTCAAATAGCGCTCGCATTACCTGATAACTTGGGAAATCGCACTTTGCTGCGGCTAGGTTTTCTATTAACGCCGTCAGATGAAAATTTATATCATTGTGGTAGTACTCTAAATTTCCCCTACTACCAATATTCTCTAGGCTGTACGGTGGATTTACGCCAGCCTCACAGGCTCTATTCCACATATGTAGCAAAGTGGTAATTTCTCTCGGGTTCAACTCATGTGCTCGCTCTAAATAAAGGAGGCTCCCTTCCATATCCCCAACTCGAGAAAGTAAATCAGCATAGGTAATTTGCGCTCTACTGGAATTTGGTTGGTTTTCAGCCCAGTGTGCCAGCAGATCGCCAGTGTGCCCCCAAAGCCTCGAATGCTGCCAAGTTGTCCAGGCCATCGACATTAGCGCAATAGCAATCAAGGGCATGCCAGCGCGCTTCCACTTCTCCCAATGAGAAGTCTGCATCAGGCTATTCAAATACCATACACAGGTAATTAGGGGCCCTATCATCGACATATAATTTCTATGCTCAAAATACAGTTCCAGAGGCAAGTAAGTGGACTCTAAGAGATGCATCACAAAGAACCATGCAATTCCAAAGAACAATACAGGCTGAGCCTTACGCCAGTACAGGCCCGCAGTTGCGAGTCCAGCAAGGAGAAGCACAGAGAACAGCGTAGTCAAAGGATTGAACAATGACTCGGAGATACGCAGGTCGTCACCAAACAAATTTACACCCGCATCAATAGGCAACACTATTTTACCTAGGTAGATCACGAGAATCCGAGACTGCGTTAGAAGTCGCTCAAAGAGGCTGAAGTGCCTGAATTCATAACCCGCAATCGCATCAGGAAAGGTAAGCAGCAAATACATTCCAAACAAAACCAAAGGCGCCACAATGCCAGCACGGAACCAGATTACTAACTCCGTGTTTTTAGGCTGCGATCGAAAGATGCTGAATTCAAAAACCAAAATTAAAAAAAGAATCAACACGCCATTTTCTTTGCTCAATACAGAGAGTAAAGCAAAGGGAAATAAACAAAGGCAGAGTAGCAACAGCCCCTTGGCAGGACTAGACAGAACAAGCCGCCGCCCCTTCAAGTAACAAAGCAATGAAGTTAATGCAAAAAATGTCATTAGCTGTGTCATCCTCTGCACGACATACAAAGTCGTACTCCCATTAAAGGGATGCAGCATCCATACAGCCGCTACGAGAAGACCGAGCAGAGCGCTGCGCTGTGCTGACAAGCCGAGAATTTGCATCAGTTCGCTCACGAACCAGCAGAGCATGAGACCGCTCAGAACGTGAATCATAATGTTCGTGTACTTGAAGGATGCAATATTCGGCGGCCAGTTTCGAGCGTCTATTAGAAACGACAGCATTGAAACTGGACGACCGCTAGGCCCCGAGGGATTGCCAAAGATAAACTGTATGAATGTCGACCAACTCGAGACTCCACCGTCTTCTCCAACTGGGCTAAGGTTCGTGTAGTCATCGAACAGGAGCGGACCTGTTATTCCCGGTGAGTAAACTAGGATTACTAAAGAGATTAATGCGGCCAGAAGGACGCCGAAACGTATCAAATACTCAGTCTCTATGGGTGCCACTGTTGATCTAGGCTTATTGACTTCGATTGTAGGGATCCGCTCTGCGACTTATTTGATGATGGCGCTAGTGTAAGAGAGCCGAAGGGACATAAGCAATTGCTTATCCAGACCGCCCTCATCTGGATTGCAGCAGTCAGGCTACAGCCTTATAGGGTGACCTATCTACTTTAGTGACAATTTTTGTCAGTTTTATCCTCTATTGTCAGTTGATGACGCGCTGAGCTCGTCAGCCAAAATACTACAAAATAGCAATTAACTCATTAGTATCAAATGGTTAAAGGATTCTAATCTTCTGGCACGGAAAATGTATAAGTTAATCTACCGTTGTTAACTCTACGGACAGGATTTTTAATTTGTTAGTGTTCCATACTGGAGATACATTATGAAGAAAGTACAAAATGGTTTTACATTGATCGAACTGATGATCGTTGTTGCGATTATCGGTATTCTAGCGGCGGTAGCACTTCCTGCTTACCAAAACTACTCTAACCGCGCTGCATTCTCTGAGCTAGTTCTTGCAGTAACACCTCGCAAGACTGCTGTAGAGCTTGCAATTCAGACACGTAGCCCTGCTGCAATTGCTTCACTAGCCAACGCCGCACTTGGTATACCGGCTGCTGTTACCGCTGCTGCTAGTACACACGGCGCTTCTGTTGCTGGCGGCGCGATCACTATGACTTGGCGAGCTGATGGCTCAGCTCTTGCTGGCGTAACCTACTCCCTGTCAGCTAACGGCATCACGCCTCCAGTACAGTGGGCTGAAGGCGGCACTTGTCTAACTAGTGGTTTCTGCTAGAGACGACGGCTCAGCTTAGTTAACTCAAGTCTCACTTGAGTTTGAAATAGCTGGCACCCAATACCCATTGCGGTGCCAGCTATTCAATGAATTTGAAGCTCTCTATTGCCTCGAAGTCATAGAATAAAAACCCTCTCATCTTGACTCTAATCAATAATCCCTTATACCCTCTAAACACTGTTGCGCCCGCTATACCGCCCCCAAAGTTTATGGGAGACAAAAGGCAGCCAGATGAATCAGAATAAGCAAACAGGCTTCACCCTCATCGAGCTCATGATAGTCACCGCTATCATCGGAATTCTGGTTTCAGTAGCACTACCGGCTTACGACCTCTATAGAAACCGCGCTCGGTTTGCAGAAGCAATCCTAGCAATTGGCTTTTATCGCGGCGCGATACTAGTACAGGCTCATTCGGACCGTTTTACCGCCATCACTGATGTTGATGCCGGCACGAATGGCATTCCTCCGATACAGCCCCAGGCTGCTTCTACGCACGGTATCAACGTTGTAGATGGCGTTATCACTGTAATCTGGATGGCAGATGGCACGGATTTAGCTGGAACTACCTATACCTTAGCTGCACAAGGAGTAGTACCACCCGTTAAATGGGTATCAGGCGGGAGTTGCGTTATTGGCGGGTATTGTTAAAAGCTGACTGTATGCGCTTTCTATGTGCTCGGCTGCAACCACCTCTTTTATCTTGCTTCACACGGTCTCTATTCCTCGACGATTGCTATAGCCGCACTTGCATTCCCATAGAACTTGCTTAGCGTTCGAGTATTGGTATCAAAACAAACAAAACCGCTAACCACAGGTGATATAAATTTACTAAGTAGACAAGATTCATCAAGCTGATTCCGCATATTTTCTGATGCGCCACGTCTTAGGGTTTGCTCAGCTCTAAACACACTTCTTAGTCCATCGAGCGAATCAGGCATCGCTCGGTAATTTTCTATCTGTATATACAGCGGGTCACCAATGAATTGAGCTCGAATCGAAGCAATCTGCGCCGCAATTTCAGACTCCGGTAGCTCGATATAAATTAGCTTTGGATAGGGCCCTGGAAAACTTTCAAGTATTTTCGGGTCGTGCTCATATTTCAGAAATTCCTCTGTATCGACGCTGAAGAACGTATCGTAGGCCAACACCAGCGCTAAGGGGCGTTCACTGTAGATAACCCACATCCCTGCAGCCATACAAGCGGCTTGAAAAATTGCGATACAACTAAGGTCAAATTTTAGCCCCGGCTTACCTGCTTTAAACACGACTAAAGTCAAAAGAGGTCCAGCCACAAGATCGACTCCAATCACTAGTTGTAGCCCCGCCCAACCTCTATCTATATTAAACAAAATTCCTGGATACCAAATAAATAAGATTACCGACAATAGCCCTAAAAATATCGTCAAGCTGATTGAAAAATGTATGACACCCGCCTTCCATCGACTCATGACTAACCACTCCAGCTCTGAATTCTCTGTTCAATTGAGGGTAAAGCCGAAGCTTGTCCTACAATTCAAAAACCAAAACAAGCCTAATTCTAACAGAGAACTCTTCAATGGCTGACAAAATAGTCGGCTTAGCGCGGCGATTAGTAGCAGAAAAAATGATCGATGAGGCGAAGGCCCAGCAATCTATTCTAGAAGCTAAACACCAAGGCACACCTCTAGCCCACTACCTCGTACGCAATAAGCATGTAGATCAATATGCACTAGCTGTCACTACTGCGGACGAGTTTCAATTGCCTCTCATTGAGATCGAGAGCTTTGAACTTGACCATTGTCCGGTGAGTGTTGTCGATGCCGATCTAGTTAAAAAGCATCGAATACTCCCTCTCTCTGCTAACAGTACGCGTCTATTCTTAGCTATATCCTATCCAGGCGACCTAAGCGCTATAAATGAAATCGCGTTTCATTGCGGGCTAAAAATAGAATTGATCATTGCAGAAGATACTAAGCTAGATTCAGCCATCAAGGCGTACTTGCAACGGATCAGCCGCAGCTATTCAAGCCAGGCAGTTATCGACAGCACACTTGAAGATGAAATCGCTATCAACTCTCCAACCTTGAGCGAAGGCGAAGAGGAGTTAAACACTTTCGATGAGACGCCCCTCGTACGTTTCATAAATAATTTACTGTTAGAAGCCATCGCCCTGCGCGCCTCGGATATTCACTTCGAACCCTATGAAAATGTCTACAGAATTAGATTTCGCATAGATGGCCTGTTACGTGAAATGACTAGACCCCCAGTTAAGCTTACTGCCCGACTCGCGTCGCGAATAAAAATCATGGCACATCTTGATATTGCTGAGAAACGAGTTCCTCAAGATGGTCGACTCCGTATCCGGCTCGCGGGAAAAAGATCTATCGATTTTCGCGTCAGTAGTCTACCCACACTTTGGGGCGAAAAGATTGTAATGCGAATTCTCGATCCTCTGAGCACTAATCTCAATATAGACACTCTAGGCATGGAGCCAGGGCAAAAAGAAGCGTACTTGCAGGCTCTGCAAAAACAACAGGGCCTAATTCTGGTTACTGGCCCCACGGGCAGCGGGAAGAGCCTAACTCTTTATAGTGGTCTAAATAGTTTGAATGCAAGCACAAGAAATATATCGACAGTGGAAGATCCCGTCGAAATTACCATCGAAGGAATTAACCAACTTGCTGTAAACGTGAAGACGGGGATCTCATTCTCTGGCGCACTGCGCGCGATCCTCCGCCAAGACCCGGACATTATTATGTTGGGCGAGATCAGGGATCTGGAAACGGCAGAGATCGTGTTACGTGCAGCACAGACAGGTCATCTAGTACTTACCACTCTGCACACGCTGAGCGCCGCGGCGAGCCTCAACAGGCTGCGCAATATTGGCATTCCTCGCTATAACCTCGCGAGCACTATTAGCCTGATTGTGGCGCAGAGGCTGGCGCGCAAGCTCTGTGAACGCTGTAAAGAAGCTATCGAAATACCTGAAAAAATACTTATAGAGCAAGGATTGACGACGCAGCTGCATCCAAACCCTCAGCTCTTCCGCGCAACAGGCTGTGACGACTGTGTGGATGGATTTAGAGGGAGAGTCGGCTTTTATGAAGTAGTTCCTGTATCCAAGGGCCTGTCTCGAATTATCATGGAGGGGGGCAGAACACAGCAGTTCCGTAAACACATGAGAAAGCACGGATATCTTAATCTTCGGCAAGCAGCACTACTCAAAGTTGCACAGGGACTGACCAGCCTAGAAGAGGCTAACAGACTGACTTAAATACAAAATTCCACACTATCGTGCTATCATTAGCGCGATCTAACGACTAGATAACTTGGCGAGGCGCCCTATGGCTACTGAAGCAATACAAACCACCTACCTTTGGCAAGGTACCGATAAAAACGGTAACAAGACCAAAGGCGAGATTCAGGGGAGTAGCCAGGCTCTAGTGAAGGCGCAACTGCGCAAGCAGGGAGTTGCTCCGACCAAGGTCAAGCGCAAGTCAAAGGATCTATTCGGGCCTAGAAAACAAAAAATCAAGCCTATGGATATTGCCGTGTTCACGCGCCAGCTAGCAACGATGATGAAATCAGGCATCCCCCTTGTGCAATCATTTGAGATCGTCGGCGAAAGCCTAGAAAACCCATCTATGCGCGAATTAGTTGGCCGTATACGCGACGATGTAGCCGCAGGTAATACCTTCGCCGACTGTATTCGCAAACACCCACGCTATTTCGATGACCTATTCTGCAACTTAGTAGATGCCGGCGAGCAATCCGGCGCGTTAGAAACCATGCTTGATCGCTTGGCCACGTATAAAGAAAAATCCGAAGCACTGAAGTCTAAGATAAAGAAGGCGATGAACTACCCGATCGCTGTAGTCTGCATTGCCCTTGTGGTCACGGGGATTCTGCTTATCAAAGTGGTACCTCAGTTCGCTACCACCTTCTCTAGCTTTGGTGCCGATCTACCGGCATTTACACTCTTCGTATTAGGCCTTTCTGATTTGGCAATCGCACACTGGTGGAAAATATTGATAGGAATCACTCTCTTTGGTTACGTTTTTAAGGAAGCTAAATTGAGATCTGTGAAAGTCGCACAAATGGTAGACAGAATTTCACTGAAGCTGCCCATAGTTGGCCCGATATTAAACACTTCTTGCTATGCGCGCTTTACGCGAACATTATCAACCACCTTTTCCGCCGGTGTGCCTCTCGTAGACGCCTTAGAGTCAGTGGCAGGAGCTACTGGTAATATCGTTTACTCCACAGCAACCAGAAAAATTAGAGACGATGTGACAACTGGGCAACAGCTCAATTTTGCCATTAAGAACACCACCCTGTTTCCGGCCATGATTACTCAAATGGTTGGTATTGGAGAAGAATCAGGCGCCTTGGATTCGATGCTGGATAAGTGCGCTGTCTACTATGAAGCCGAAGTAGATAATGCAGTAGACGGACTCACCGCCTTGATGGAGCCGATGATCATGGCTGTATTGGGCATATTGATCGGCGGCTTGATGATTGCGATGTACCTGCCAATTTTCCAACTCGGCGCGGTGATGTAACCGTTATAACACTGCATGGAAATAACTGACCTCCTCTCTTCTAGCCCAGCTTTCCTACTAACCGTCTGTATCATTTTAGGACTGTTAGTCGGAAGCTTCCTCAATGTAGTAGTCTACCGACTACCTATAATGCTACAGCGCGACTGGCGCGAGCAATGCTGCGACTATCTCGAAATAGAAAATACCACTCCTGACAGCAACGAATCCTCTGCTAAGTTTAAAACATTCAATCTGCAGAAACCTGATTCACATTGCCCACTTTGCAATCACAAAATAAAGCCATGGGAAAACATCCCTGTTCTGAGCTATCTATTTCTCCGCGGTAAGTGCTCTAACTGCAAAGCAAAAATTTCAATTCGCTATCCTAGCGTCGAATTTGTGAGTGGCGTTCTTTCAGGCTTAGTCGCATTTCACTTTGGTGCCACTTGGCTAACGATAGCCTTGCTATTCTTAACCTGGGCATTAATAGCTCTTACGCTTATCGATTTTGATCATCAGCTACTACCCGACAACATCACGCTGCCACTTATTTGGCTTGGCTTACTCGTCAACACAATCGATCTCGGGTTCGGCGTTACGCTAAGGGACGCCGTGATTGGTGCGATTGCAGGATATCTCACACTCTGGATCTTTTTCTGGGCGTTTAAACTGGCAACTGGAAAAGAGGGTATGGGTTACGGGGATTTCAAGTTGTTGTCCGCCCTAGGAGCTTGGATGGGTTGGCAGAGTCTGCTGCCTATAATTATTCTTTCTTCACTCGTAGGCGCTGTGTTCGGTATCGGAATGATACTACTTTTAGGAAGAGACAAGTCCGTGCCAATGCCATTCGGCCCGTTTCTCGCCGGAGCCGGGTTTCTCATGTTGATATGGGGCCCTCAATTAAGCGCATTCTATATCGACAACTTCATCAGCTAGAACAAGCTCTCAACAATTGTTATTCAGGCCCTGTCAGAATGAACACTGTAAAAAAAACTATAGTCGGCCTTACTGGCGGAATCGGTAGCGGCAAGTCTGCCGCGGCCAAGATATTTCTAGCATTGGGAGTTGAAGTCATTGATGCTGACGCACTCGCGAGAGAAGTCGTCGAACTAGGACAGCCAGCGCTCAGCGATATTGCCGCTCACTTCGGCGACGGTATACTAACTACTGAAGGGAACCTTGATAGGGCCGCGCTTCGCAGCATCGTGTTCTCGAACCCCGAACACAAATCTTGGCTAGAGGGTTTATTGCACCCGCTAATTGCGGAATTACTGCAGCGTCGGTTGGACGCAACTAAGTCCCCTTATGCAATTCTAGAATCTCCACTGTTATTAGAAACAGAGCAGCACAAGCTGGTACAGAGGGTGCTCGTGATCGATGCAGATGAAGAAACCCAGATAGCAAGAGCGTTAAGAAGGGATGGAGGCGACGAAAAAACAATTCGATCTATCATTGCCTCACAGATTAATCGCGATGAGAGAGTTCAGCGCGCAGATGATCTCGTGCCTAACGAAGCGAGCCTAGAGCAACTCAAAGTAAACATTGAGGCGCTTCACAGTAAATATATGGAAATGGTAACTGAATAATGAACATAAAAACTACTGTCGTCGACTGCCCAAATTGTAAGAAGTCAGTTGAGTGGACGGATGAGAATAACTTCCGGCCATTTTGTAGCAGACGCTGCAAGCTAATCGATTTTGGAGGATGGGCTAGCGAACGCAATAGCATTCCTGGAGAATCCGTTTACCCTGCCATAGCGGATGAATACGACCAGTAACCCAAATCTTTGCCTCTAGAAAAACAAAACCCTGCTGATTAAAGTGGTGTTCCCGTTATAGCGGGCATTGGCATCCAATAGAACTTACTGCTCTCATCGTGCACTTCATTCTCAAGAAAGATAATAAGAAAATTTCCATCCAGTGAGATTCGAATCTTTTTAATCTTCTCGCTTTCCAGCAACCCCAACTCAAAATCTTCTAAAATTAGATGCGTTATTACATCAAAGAAATAGAGTTTGTCGTTGTCCGTGGCAATTAGAATTGTTCCTGCTTTGTTAAAGGTCGCACTAACCGGCGAACTACCTAAGAACCACTCTCCATCGGAATCGAAATAATCATCGGGCGCCATGTCGACGATACTAAAATTCTGTGTACTGCGATTGCCATTAGGGCAGGTGTAGGCGAGTCTCGTGCCGTCAGGTGAGGTCGTGAAATCCGTGCAGGAACTACCTACCGCGATATCCGTATTAGGAAGAAAGGTAAGTGCATTTGTCGCTGTATCAAAATCGAAAGTAGCAAGGTTTGAAGCAGTAGCCAAGAATACGTGGTCCAAGACATCGTCGTATTCAACTCTTACCGGATCTTCTAGTGGGATACTCTCCGTTAAGAAATCAGCATTTTCTGACATCAGCCCCAACCAAAGACCCGTAGATGAGAAAGGCACAGTTCCAGTACCAGGGTCCGTTTGTATATTGTCGAACATAAGTGCGAATACGTTCCCATCTTCACCTAGAGTAAGATCACGCAGCGACCACCTATAAGTAAACCCAGAAAGCGTCTGCGTTACATTATTCGAAGTAATACTCCCTGTATTCAAGTCAAGCTTATAAAGTCTCTGCGTCTCTGGGTGTACGGTCATGAAGATCATTCCATTGTCTTCATCTACTGTGAATTGATCCGGTATTTGACCAAAGCTATAGGTGTTACCCGTTTCACCCGATATAAGATTTCGCTCAACTACGCGGTTACGCACAGAGTCACCTATCAACACCCAACCGTGGCAGAGAGGCACAAAGTCCTGACTGGATTCAGTGATTAAACCACCACCCAATGCTGAAATCGTTGCCTCCGAAGGCCCTGACTGAACGGCACCAATGCTAAGAGTTTCGAAACGCATCGGGTTCGAGCCTTCTATGAATTCCAACCTGAAGGAAAGCTGCTCTTCATTAAAGTTGACACTCGGCACATCCAAAATCCCGGAATTAACGGAGTAGCTCGATGCACCAATCGCGACGCTCGATACCGCAGGAGGAGAGAATGCGCTGCAATTAAGTAAACCAGCACCGGAAACAGGTGGTGCCGCTACCCCAGTACCTGTAATTTCTGCCTGTGTTAGCTGAAAAATTAAATTGTTCGCATCCACCATCTGCATCTGTAAAGCGATCTCACCAATTCCAGCCACTTCTACATTCTGAACCCCCAGCGTATATCCATCGAAGCGGGCAGAATCTGTGGCAATTGCTGGAACCGCTCCTGGGGTAAAGGTTAGCGAGTAGTTTGTGCGAAATTTAACGCCTGTCCATGCAGGAATGCTCGTCGTCAAAACCGCAGACGGCAGCACTGCACTCTTAATTCTAAACGCAACATATTGGCTACTATTCAAAACCGAATTAACCGCCCCTGTCACATCGATATCGATCTGAGTAAGACCTACGGCGTCAATCTCTGCGATAGCTGCAGAAAATCCAGCGGAATAGTCGGTAAATTCAACTACGCCATTATCTGAATACATATAGATTTCTAACGGTGCTACGCCATTTTGCGTATAGACCGTCTCGATCGGCAATGTCAGGGTTGCTTGGCTTACACTAGCGGTGGTATTGAAATCGAAAACAGCGACGGCTGCATCTATGAAATCTGTACCGGTCACTGCCCAACCGTCAGAACTGACGTAGGATGCGTTTACCGCAGCCCCTACGGCCGCTGGCTCATCTGCTACACCGTTTTCATCGTTTGTTTCATCTGTGGGCACCACTTCAACTGGGTTTTTCTCAACCAGCACGCCATCAGCGACCAATATGGCTGAATCCGCAAAGGCTACATTCATTGCTAAGAGCTTTGATGCAACTAAACTCGCCAATACCAATTTCTGTAACATAGTAATTCCCAAAGTTTCTCTAGAGCCCGACAACAAGACGGGCTCATTCATTTCGTGCACTAATGTTCTAAAGTATTTCTGTATTTTCAACAAGTTAGCGGAAATCTCAGTGACCTACGTCACATAAATGCCCGTAACAACGCGCGGCGCTTCTTGGCTCTCCACATCGCTGTATCTGCCTAATTCGGGAATACTTTATCAAAAAAGCATGATTTACTCGCTAATTTATACCTAGCTAATTCTATTTATATCAGTAGCTTGCTGGACTTAGCGAAGACTTTCCTTAAATGTCCATTAGCAGGGTGTTCAGCGTGCTTAGAGAGGTGAAAAAGCCGAGATTCCAGCGATGCCAAAGCCTCGATGGCTTTTGCAGGTGGAGAGATCCTGAGGCTCCATGTCTCCTAAGGCAAAAACAGGTAAATTAACACGACTTGCCAATTGCTTAAAACCGTCCCATCCAAACCTTTGCGACTCAGCGTATTTACCTGTCTCAGAAACCGAAGAAAGAAAGGCAAAGTCTGCATCAAGCGCTTCAGCATGCTGAAGCCCAGTTATGTCATGACATGATACGCCAAATAGCTTCTCACTAGATACCGGGCGCGAATCGATGATCGAAGCCTGCTGGGAGGTTAAATGCAGCGCCCTAAGACTAGGCAGGCGTTCTTTGTTCATGGTTTTACTGAAGGGGGAATACAGAAGCTTTGCCCCACTAACCTGACATAGCTCCTCAGCCCACTTGAACCACTTAAGGTAGGTAGCCTCATCCGCCGACTTCTGCCGAAAATAAATTAGACGAGAATTGAGGCCTAACTGATGTTGGATAATATCGCGCAACTCGCCGAAATTCTGAGCATCTGGAGTAATAGAAATTAACTCGGGTAGGTTTAGTGCGCGGATAATGCGCTCATTGGCTTTGGGGAAATCTGCCTCTCTTAGTTTAGAAAGTACACGCCATTCAACCGCCTGCCCTTCTCTTCCTTGTGGTATCCCTGAAAATTTTTCAATACGCCAAACATCTAAGTGTACCGACTTGTCGCTGTATTCATGATTGATCTGAATCAGCGGAGTGCAAGCCTGCACATTGATTCCTAATTCTTCCTCAAACTCTCTATTCAGCGCGTGCTCAACCGACTCGCCTTCTTCCACTTTACCTCCGGGAAATTCCCAGAGGCCGCCTTGATGTGATTGGGCAGGACGTAGTGCAATCAACACTTCCTGATTGTCATTGAGAAGAACACCGACAGCAACATGAACAATCGAGTTTTTATTCACAGCACGGTGCTAACTGCGATAGTCCGCATTGATACGCACATAGTCCTTAGATAGATCCGATGTCCAGACTTTTGTCCTAGCCTTCCCGCGACCCAGGTTAATTTGGACTCGGATTTCATCCTTATCCATCTCTGCCTGCCCTGCACTCTCACTATACGCGGCATCTACAGCTCCTTTGGACACTAAGAGTGTGTCGCCAAGCGCCACAATGACGGACTCGATATTGAAATCGTTAAGGCCGGCACGACCGATAGCCGCAAGAATTCTTCCCCAGTTTGGATCAGAGGCAAAGAAAGCTGTTTTAACAAGGGGAGATTCCGCTACCGCATACGCTACTGCCAGACACTCCTGCTCAGACGCGCCTTCATTTACCTCGATCGTAATGAATTTACTTGCGCCTTCTGCATCTCGAATCAAATCGGTGGCCAACTGCTCGAAAACAGCACTTAATTCAGACTGAAACTGTCTAGCAGCATCGCTGTCAGCGTCCGTAATAACAAGAGCCCCCTTGCCCGTGGCGACCAACATGCAACAGTCATTGGTAGAGGTATCGCCATCGACTGTAATTCTATTAAACGAATTGCTTACAGCCCTAGCTAAGATATTTTCGAGGAGAGGTTTTTCAATCTGCGCGTCCGTAAAAACATAAGCAAGCAGTGTCGCCATATTCGGACGAATCATGCCCGAGCCCTTCGCAAACCCACTTATGTTTACCTGCGAACCGTTAACAGTAAAACTTGCCGAAGCTAGCTTTGGTCGCGTGTCGGTTGTCATTATTCCCTGCGCTGCCGATTCCCATGCGCGGTCACACAATGCTTCATATAGCGCAGGTAGCGCTACGAGTATTTTATCAAAAGGAAGTTGTTCGCCTATCACCCCTGTGGAGAACGGCAATACCTGTTCGGATGAGGTTCCCGCAATCTCCGACAAGCCATCACAGCATGCCATAGCCGCGAGCTCCCCCTCGTCGCCAGTGCCAGCATTCGCATTTCCTGTGTTAATCAAGAAATAACGGCTAGCACTAGCCTCAACTCGCCGCCTGGCTATGCGAACCGGCGCGGCACAGAATGCATTCTGGGTAAACACGCCAGCTGTTGTGGAGTCCTCTGCAATTTCCACCAAAACAAGATCGAGTCGATTAGCGTAACGAATTTGACTTTCAACTGCTGCTAAGCGAATCCCTTCAATGGGGGTGATGCTTACCTTCCTCTGGGGGCCAACCGCCATCTCAAAATCCTTACTCTGCTGATACTTTTTCAGACTATTACAACGTCGATGCCTAGCCTATTTTGCCGTGGCAGACCTTATACTTCTTGCCCGAGCCACAAGGACAGGGATCATTCCTTCCTACCTTCGCCATCTCTCGAATAAACGGAGGTGCCTTGTCGCCCCCTCCTTGCTCCCGCGCTGCAGGTGATGCCCCGCCCGCTGGTGGCTCGGAGAGTGCCGATACAGCTTGATGCTGAAAATTCACTCTCTCTTTAGCACGCTCCTGCTCGCGTTGCTGCTCAATAGTATCTGCACTATCTTCTTGCCGGATTTTCACGTGGCTCAACACTTTAACAACTTCCTGCTGTAGATTTGTCATCAGGTCTTGAAACAGAGCGAACGCTTCGCGTTTGTATTCCTGTCGCGGGTTCTTGCCACCATAACTACGTAAAAATATCCCTTGTCGCAAGTGATCCATAGTCGCGAGATGGTCCTTCCACAAACCATCTAATATCTGTAATGTTATTTGCTTCTCGAAAGTGCGCATTTTTTCGCCCACTGCAGCGCATTTCTGCTCGTAATTCGCAGTGAGTATCTCGTCGATTTTTTGTTTCAGCTGCTCTTCGTAGAGTTGATCATCCTCATCGAGCCATTTCTGAATGTCTTGCTGAGTTGAAAATTCGGTATCTATCGCTTTCTGCAATCCTTCTATATCCCATTGCTCGGGAACACTCTGAGGAGGGATATACTCATCGACATATTGCCCTACTACTTCTGTACGCATGTCTTTCAACAACGCTGAGATGTCGTCGCTGGCCATGAGTTCATTACGCTGGCGATAGATGATCGTACGCTGATCATTCGCTACATTGTCGTATTCCAGCAGTTGTTTGCGGATATCGAAGTTTCTACCTTCGACCTTACGCTGGGCCTTCTCAATTTGCTTTGTCACCATACTGTGCTCTATGGCTTCTCCATGCTCCATACCTAAGCGCTTCATGAAATTCTTTACACCATCTGTTGCAAAGATTCGCAGCAAGTTATCGTCCATAGACAGATAGAACCGGGAATACCCGGGATCACCCTGTCTTCCAGAACGGCCACGTAACTGATTATCAATACGTCTTGATTCATGGCGCTCGGTGCCAACGATGTGCAGGCCACCAGCGGCAATAACTTGATCGTGACGCAGTTTCCACTCTGCTTTGATTTTCTCGATCTGTGCTTCAGTAGGGTTTGTCAATTCGGCAACTTCAGCTTCCCATTTGCCGCCCAATACGATATCTGTGCCACGGCCAGCCATATTAGTTGCGATA
>JAESUT010000121.1 GCA_016762995.1 Gammaproteobacteria bacterium
TAATGAGAGGCGCTACATCCCCCGGCCAACACGTTTGGATGGGTAGAAAGTTCAGATCGATGTCATCGCCTTCAATGACTACTTCCTGACAGGGAGCGGACTTGCGAACATTGGCAGGCATGTTCAGCACGCTCTTGTAGCTGGGCAGTGATTCCCAAAGGTGTTTCCACCCCTTCGGTGGTTCGGGTTCTTTAAGGAAGGCTAACAATTTGCCTACGTCTCTAAGCCCCTCGATATCTTCCTGTCCCATGGCCAGGGCGATGCGACGCGTGTTACCAAATAGGTTGGTAAGCATCGGGATCTTCGAGCCTTTGGGATTTTCAAAGAGTAGGGCGGGACCGTTGCTGCGTAGCGTGCGATCGCTTATCTCGGTAACTTCGAGATAAGGATCGACTTCCGTCTGAATTCGCTTGAGCTCGCCCTCTTTCTCAAGAAGCTTTATGAAGTCGCGCAAATCTCTAAATGACATGGCTGGCCGTTTACGTTGCTAACAGGTTGATACAGGGAATTCTCAAGAGCGAATTACTTACGCTTCATCGAATTAAAGAATTCTTCGTTAGTCTTCGTCTCTTTCAGTTTGTCGAGAATGAATTCGGTCGCCTGCACATCTTCCATCGAGGTAAGCAGCTTGCGAAGGATCCACATGCGTTGCAATTCTTCTTCGGAGGTTAGTAATTCTTCACGACGTGTGCCAGATTTTCGCACGTTGATAGCAGGATAGATGCGTTTCTCTGCGATCTTTCGATCGAGATGCAACTCCATATTACCCGTGCCCTTAAATTCTTCGTAGATGACTTCGTCCATCTTAGAGCCAGTCTCGACTAATGCGGTAGCGATAATAGTGAGGCTGCCACCTTCTTCTAAGTTTCTTGCTGCGCCGAAAAATCGCTTCGGGCGTTCCAGTGCATGCGCATCGACACCGCCGGTTAAGACTTTTCCGGAGGATGGGATAATAGTGTTGTAGGCTCTGGCAAGGCGCGTAATCGAATCCAACAAGATGATTACGTCTTCCTTGTGCTCGACTAGACGCTTCGCTTTCTCAATCACCATCTCTGCCACTTGTACGTGTCGGGCAGGCGGCTCATCGAATGTGCTGGCAACTACTTCGCCGCGCACTGAGCGCTGCATCTCTGTTACTTCCTCTGGTCGCTCATCGATTAGAAGAACGATGAGTCTGCATTCAGGATTATTCTTAGCAATGGACTGCGCCATGTTCTGGAGGATTAATGTCTTACCTGCCTTCGGTGGCGAAACGATGAGACCGCGTTGTCCTTTGCCGATGGGTGCAGCCAAATCAATGACTCGGGCGCTAAGGTCTTCCGTGCTGCCGTTGCCGACTTCAAGAGTTAGTCTGTCGTCTGGGAATAGAGGGGTGAGGTTTTCGAAAAGAATTTTGTTCTTGGATTCTTCAGGGCTGCTGAAGTTAATCTCGTGAATTTTTAGTAGTGCAAAATAGCGCTCGCCGTCTTTTGGCGGTCTAATTTTTCCAGCGACTGTGTCACCGGTGCGAAGATTAAAGCGTCTTATTTGACTGGGCGAGACGTAGATATCGTCCGGCCCTGCTAGATACGAAGAATCTGCCGAGCGTAGAAATCCGAATCCGTCCTGTAATATTTCCAACACCCCATCGCCACTAATGTCCTCGCCGCTCTTCGCATGCCTCTTAAGTAAGGCGAAGATGATGTCCTGTTTGCGGATTCTCGAAACATTGTCCAATCCCATTTCGCGGGCTGTAGCTAAAAGTTCGGCGATTGGCTTTTGTTTTAATTCGGTTAGGTTCATGTGTTTGGATCTTCTTGTTAGGTTAGGAGTTTCTGGATTGGGTAAGTTGATTTATGTCAGGTATAGCTGGGCTAGCCAATTTATTATTGGCGCGCACATCTAGGAGTTATAGATAAAATAATAATAGTTAGGGGTTTCGTTAAGAATTTGGCTTCAGGCTTTTGATTGTGTGTAATGCGAAGATTGTTGTTTTATGCTGCTAATGACGGACCATTATGTAAGGCCATTTGCGGTGACATCGATTGTATCACTTGCGTTTACTATCGGTAGTTAGTTTGTTGACTGTAGCTTTTAGGCTATCGATTTGAATAATTAAATGATCAACGTTCTAATTTTAGTTTCAACTTTTCCGCAATATAGACCTACTTTTTCATTATGTCCACCTGTAAATACTAGTCGATATTTTGAGGTGGGGTTTCAAGTTTGTTTAATTTTGATTCAGGATACCGAACTAGCAATCGGCAAGTCGTGATAAGGAATTAGGGTATTTGGTGTTTAGTATTAGAGTTTGGTAGTTCTATCGATCAATTTTTATATTGAGTTGATTCGATTTTGTCACATTCTGTGGCATCTCTAGATATTTGAGATGCCACATTAAACGCAATTTAAATCACGCTGTCAATAAAAGCCGAGAGTTGAGATTTAGACAGCGCGCCAACCTTTGTGCCGGCTACGTCGCCATTGTTGAAAATGATCAGAGTAGGAATGCCTCGTACGCCATATTTAGGTGCGGTTTCGACGTTAGCATCGACATCCATCTTGCATATTTTCAGCTTGCCTGCATATTCGCCGGCTAATTCTTCGAGTACGGGAGCAATCATCTTGCAGGGGCCACACCACTCCGCCCAGAAATCAACTAGGACGGGACCTTCAGCCTTAAGTACGTCGGCTTCGAAGTTGCTGTCAGAAGTGTGGACGATATTGTCACTCATAAGAGATTTCCTTGTATTAAGCTATTTGGGTGTTAAGAGTCGTAAATGGGGGGCTATTAGAATCGATGTACTCGATTACATGCTCGCATGATGCCTATGATAAGGTCAAAAATTCAGGTTTCAAGTGGCAACTTGCATTCGTCGCTAATACTCTTCAGATAGTTTAGCCCTTTAATAGGCGGGCTGCGGTCTTTGCGAAATAGGTAAGAATCGCATCGGCGCCTGCACGTTTGATGGCGATCAAGGATTCCATGGCGACGGCCTCCTCATCTAACCAGCCGTTTTGTGCGGCGGCCATATGCATAGAATACTCTCCGCTTACTTGATAGACGAAGGTCGGTACGCCAAATTCGCGCTTCACCCGGCTTACGATGTCCAGATAGGGCATGCCTGGCTTCACCATTATCATGTCGGCACCTTCGGCTAAGTCCAGTGCAACCTCTTGCAGGGCTTCATCGCTGTTAGCGATATCCATCTGGTAGTTGTATTTGTTACCTCCGGCCAGATTGCTACTAGATCCTACGGCATCGCGGAATGGGCCGTAGTAGCTGGAGGCGTATTTAGCGGAATAGGCTAGGATTCGAGTGTAGATCTGCGCATTTTCTTCGAGAATGCTGCGAATTGCAGCAACACGGCCATCCATCATGTCCGAAGGAGCAACTATATCGGCGCCAGCCAAGGAGTGTGAGAGCGCCTGTTGTTTGAGTGCCTCGACGGTCTCGTCGTTGAGTACATAACCGCTTGCATCGATGATGCCGTCTTGACCGTGCGTCGTATAGGGGTCCAAGGCAACGTCGGTGATTACGCCGAGTTGGGGAAAGTTGTCCTTTAATGCTCGAATAGCCCGCTGAACTAGGCCATCGCTATTGTAGGCCTCTTTGCCGTCTAGGCTCTTAGTGGTGTCATCTAGCGATGGGAACAGAGTGACAGCAGGTATATCTAGCTCTACTAGCTCGGCTGCCTCGATTAGTAATTCATCTATGCTCAGCCTAAATATACCGGGCATAGACTCGATCGCTTGGCGCTGCTTGCTTCCTTCGACAATAAAAACCGGAAAGATCAGGTCATCTGTGCTCAACCGAGTCTCGCGCATGAGGCGGCGACTAAATTCGTCGCGGCGCATGCGGCGCATACGACTTGCTGGGTATTTTCGAGCGAAGTCAAAATTGGACACGATTTGATGAACCCTTTTAGTGTTGTTGAAGCGTAATATTGTGCTTCGTTGGCGAAGCGAAATCTTTCTCGCTAATGGTGCGCAAACGGTTATAGCATACCGATCTGTGTTCGCAAATATTAGTTGGCAGAATTATATGCCAGAAACTGGGCTGCGTCCCTTAATGGTAGGTAATCCTCCTGTAAATGGAATTGAAGGCAAAATCTGTGAATAAAACCAAATTTATCGTAGTCGCCCTAGTAGCAATAGCTGTACTCAGCTATATCACTTTGGATTTAGGGCAGTATCTAACCCTTGAATACGCGCAATCTCAACTCTCTAGCATTCAAGACTACAAGGATGAGAATTTTGCGCAGACAGCGCTTCTCTACTTCGTTGGGTACGTGATAGCCACCTCTCTCTCCATTCCAGGGGCTATCATTATCACGCTGTTAGGCGGCGCTATATTCGGCGTGTTCTGGGGAACGCTGCTGGTTTCCTTCGCTAGCAGCATTGGTGCCACCGTGGCTTTTCTAGTTTCTCGCGTGTTGCTCCGAGACTGGGTGCAGAGAAAATTCGGCGACTACTTGATCCCCTTGAACAAGGGTATAGAGAAGGATGGCAGCTTCTACCTTTTCAGTATTCGCATGGTTCCGCTGTTTCCCTTCTTTGTGGTGAATCTCTTGATGGGGCTGACGGCTATTCGCACAACCTCGTTTTATCTTGCGAGTCAGGTTGGAATGCTAATTGGCACCGTCGTCTATGTGAATGCCGGTTCCGAACTGTCGCAGATCACCTCGCTCTCGGGGCTGGTAAGTGCGCCGGTTTTGTCCTCTCTCGTGTTGCTGGGAGTCTTCCCGCTTATTGCCAAATTGATTCTCAATAGTGTGCAGCGTAATAAGGCGCTGAAGAAATTCGAGAAGCCGAAAAAATTTGATGCCAACGTCGTAGTGATCGGCGCGGGGTCGGCAGGTCTTGTAGCATCGCTGATTACAGCGGGGGCAAAAGCGAAAGTAATTCTAATCGAGAAAGACAAGATGGGAGGTGATTGCCTGAACACGGGCTGCGTTCCCAGCAAAGCGATTATTCGCAGTGGTCGCATTATGTCCTATATAAGGCGGGCGAAAGAATTTGGAATCGATGGTGCTGAAGGAAAAGTTGATTTCTCTGCTGTAATGGCGCGTGTACAGGGCGTGATCAAAACTATAGAACCCCATGACTCTGTAGAGCGCTTCACATCCTTGGGTGTCGAAGTTGAGTTAGGTGATGCCGTTATCGAGTCGCCATATTTGGTAAAGGTGAACGATCGATTAATCACTACCCGCTCGATAATCCTCGCCACGGGAGCGCGTCCATTCGTGCCGCCGATTCCTGGCCTGAATAAAATTGACTACCTGACCTCTGATTCGGTGTGGTCGCTGGATGAGCTGCCGAAGCGGCTGCTGGTTGTGGGTGGTGGGCCGATTGGTTGTGAATTGGCGCAGGCGTTTAGTAATCTTGGTGCAGAGGTAACGCAGGTAGATATGGCTGATCGCATTATGCCCCGAGAGGATGAGGAAGTGTCTGAGATAGTCTCGAAGGCATTTAGAGAGCAGGGCATTCAACTTCTCACCGGCCACAAGCTATTGAAGTTCGGTACCGGCGATGATGGAGATTACATGGAGGCGGACAATAAAGGAGAGGCCGTTAGAGTCGAGTTCGATAAGGTGTTGTTGGCGGTTGGCCGCAAGGCAAACGTGGAAGGCTTCGGCCTAGAGAAATTGGGTCTGGCGTTGACCAAGCAAGGTACGGTGGAGGTTAATGAATATTTGCAAACCAGCCTGCCAAATATGTTCGCCTGCGGTGATGTGGCAGGTCCCTATCAGTTTACCCACATGGCATCTTTTCAAGCCTGGTTCGCCTCATTGAATGCAATGTTAGGCGGACTGTGGCGCTCGAAGGTGAATTATAACGTCGTGCCTTGGGCAACGTTTACTGATCCTGAGGTCGCTCGAGTCGGGCTAAGCGAAATAGAAGCGAAGGAGAAAAACATTGCGTATGAACTCACTCGCTATGAGATGGAGCATCACGATCGTTCGCTAGCAGATGGAGAGGCGCATGGGTTTATCAAGATACTCACAGTGCCGGGCAAGGATAAGATTCTTGGAGTAACGATCGTTGGACATCATGCCAGTGAGGTGATTGGAGAGTTTGTTTTTGCGATGACCCATGGCATGGGCTTGAAGAAAATTTCGGCGGTGACGCATATCTATCCAACTTTGTTGGAGGCGAACAAATTTGCAGCTAACGCCTGGCGCAGTGAGCGCCTTCCGGTAAAATATTTTCCTTATCTAGAGAAGTTCTTTGCCTGGCGAAGGAATTAGTAGGGCGCCATAGAATTAGTCAGAAGCGCCCTCTGTTTGGCGACGGAATGCCGTATACAAGCAAACACAGAATAGGCCTGCGAAGGCGATGATGGACATTTCGGCGATAGAGAAAATGCCAAGGAATCGGAACTGTACTTCGGCACAGTTGCCATCACCTACTAGTAAGAAATCTAGCAGTTGGATGAACGGGAAGTTGTCGCGGATATAAGTGAAGCCGGGGCCGCAGGCGGGCACTAAGTCTTCGGGTAGGTGCTGCAACCAAATTTGCCGTCCAGCAAAATAGCTACCGAAGACGCACATCGCAGCCGCAATGAATGCATAGATCTTCTGCCCATCGGGGTTGGGATTGTGAATTGCAGAGGTTAGACATACCAGGCCGCAGAGAATAAAGAAGACGCGTTGCGTGATGCAAAGCCCGCAGGGTGAAAATAGCATCACGTGCTCCATATACAGCGCAATAACGATAGTGCTCACCGTGGCCAAGAAAACGCCTACATTGATTATTCTATTGCCGGGAATTGCCAGGGCCATCGACTGCTCCTAATATTCTATCTTGTGCTTTTATGTGATTCGCGCTTCGCGCGCCCTTGCTAGAGCGCAGCAGTTTAGCATATTCGTTTTACGGCAAGAACCGCTATGCATCGTTCCAATTCTTCAGATACTCGTCGAAGCTCTCTGTGTCCAAACTCTCGATGTCCGCCTGATCTTTGAGGGATTGTGCAGCGGTATCACGCATCATCTTCGCGGTGGCCTCACTCAGGCCATTGTTCTGCAGTTCGTCGCGATGCTTGGCTGATTGCTGCAGGGAGAATTCGAAAAAGGATAAGCCGCCTTCCTTCATGTCTTTCAGGATTTTGCCTGAAGGCGTGAGGTCCGGGTCGGCTATCTTGGCAGATTGTGCGGCCAAGCTGCTAGTGTAGTTCGTGCTAGCGTGAAGATGGTCTAGCATCGATGCGGCGTTGCCGACCTCTGCCAAGATCTCATTAGCCCACTCATTCATCTGCTTGGATTCGCCGTCCAAGTTAAGAGAGAGTTCCGGGTCGCGACCGTGCTCAACTACCTTGGCAAGATTGTCTGCCACCTCGAAGAACTCCTGCTTATGACATTCAGGGCTCTCTCCTAATAGACAGTGGAGTAAAAAGCTGTCTAGGAAATGAATCTGCTCTGAATCTATCCCAAAGGGGAGATAGGGATTCAGATCTAGTGCTCTAACTTCAATATATTCGATGCCGTCTTGGATCAGCGCCTCTGATGGTCGCTGACCACTCTTCACCACGCGTTTTGGCCTGATTGTACTGTAGAACTCGTTCTCGAGTTGCAGCAGATTCGTGTTGAGCTGCAGATACTCGCCGTCGGCGCTCTGACCCAGTGCTTCGTATTCGGGGTAGGGGGTGTTCATTGCCTCGCGAAGGCAATCCACATAGGAGTCTAGTTCGTTGTAGCAAACGAATAACGACTTCTGTGCCTCGCTCTTGTATCCCAAATTACCCATTCGCAAACAGGTCGCATTCGGCATATATAAGGTGTGGTCATCGAGTTCTTCTAGACCGTGCTCGCGACCCTGTACAAAACACTTACAGGCTGCGGGTGAGGCGCCAAATAGATAGATAAGCAACCAAGAGTAACGGTGGAAATTTCGAATGAGATGCAGGTACTTTTCTGTTTTGAAATCTTTTAGATCACCCTTGAATCCGCATATTTCGGCGTAGGGTGCCCAGAATTCTTCGGGCATTGAAAAGTTATAGTGGATGCCGGAGATAATCTGCATCAGTCGACCATAGCGATTGCTCAGCCCATGGCGGTAGAGAGTCTTTAATTTGCCTACGTTTGAGGAGCCATATTGTGCTATTGGGATGTCTTCTGAGCTGCCTAGCGGACAGGGCATACTAGATGCCCACAACATCTCGTCGTTCTCGAGATTCTGCAGAGTGAAGCGGTGTATGTTTTCCATCGTCTTCAGGCATTCATCAATATCGCTATAGGCGGGCGTGATGAATTCGAGCAGAGATTCACTAAAGTCGGTGGTAATAAAAGGGTTGGTTAGGCTAGAGCCCAGTGCCTGCGGATGAGGGATAAGTGAAATGTGGCCATCGGTAGATACCCTCAGACTTTCCTTCTCGATGCCTCGATGAATTGCCCCCCATGCCGCGTCAAACTCGGGAAGCTTGTAGTGTTGCAGGCACTCATTGAATTCTTTGCTCAAGGTATCTCCTGAAAAGTCTCTGATTACAAATGTTCGCGCTGTGGCTCTGCGGCACAGTGGCTTGATAATGCGTTAGCCCCGACATGAGCGATGACTCGTTTCAGGTGAGCGGCATTATGGCAAATATCATTAGTCAGTGCTAACGGGACTTTACAGTGAAATTAATTGGTGAAAACAGCTAGATCGCTTCTAAGTGGTTCCTTAGATAGTTCCAAGACAGGATGAGATGGTAATTCTTTCAGTGCGGTACTCCCTAGATTTGCTTAAAGCGATGAATGAGGCGTCGATCTTTCTTGTTGGGCTTGCCGGTTGAGGGGCCGTTGCTGGGTTGAGCCTTGCGCTGTACTGCCAATTTCAGGCGTGACTCGATGCTTTCTTCGGATTCTTCATACATTAGCTGCGCCTCTGGAGCGCCGCGGCGTTGCTCCGATAGCACCTTGATGGTCACAGTTTTCTCGTCAAAGCCCTGCCGCAAGCGAATTTCCATGCCGATTTCTACTTCCTTGCCCGGCTTGCAGCGACTGCCTTCGCAGTAAACCTTGCCGCCATCTATCGCTTGCTTGGCTACGGAGCGAGTCTTATAGAAGCGCGCCGACCAGAGCCATTTGTCTAGGCGTAGCCGGCGGAGTTCGATATTTTTATTGGTGCCCGTACTCTTTGCCATTGTTGACTAAACTCCATGTTACGCCAGGGCGTTGCCGTTCGATTGGGATGGCATGATCTCCGAGAAGTCATCAATTTGCGGAAACTCATCGATCAATACAGCAGGTTTTTTGCTATCGGGCTTTTCGATCCCGAATAGATGCTTGATGCCCTCTCGCCGCGCCTGCCTGAGCACTGGCAATGAATCATCAAATAATACGGTTCGTTCGGGATCATATTTTTCCAAGCGTTGCAGAGACTTCCAGAAGCCATGATTCTCTTTGGCTAGTTTGAGTGTGTGTGAGCTTATGCATTGGTCGAAATAGTGCGAGATGCCGGTGTGTTCCATTTTTATCTGCAAACTAGCTGGATGCGCGTTCGTGATCAGCACCACTCGCTTCTCGCTGTCCTTCAATTTTTGCAGTAACTCTTCAACATTTGGGCGGACATTTATTTTGTGCTTAACAGTTGCCTTAAGCTCCGTTATATCCAGTTCCAATTCCTGCTTCCAGTAGTCGAGGCAATACCAATCTAGCGTGCCTCTAACTTCGGCATACTTGCAGTGAATGATCTCGAGTGCGGCAGCCTCACTCACTCCGTGCTTGTCGCTATAGCATTTTGGAATTAGCTGACGCCAAAAATAGTTGTCGAAATGTAGGTCCAATAAGGTGCCATCCATATCGAACATAATGGTATCGATGTCTATCCACGGTGGCATTGTTATCTCCTAAAAATAAGCCTTGGCAAGAACTGGTGGCTCATGCAACATGATACAGTCGAAACATGAGGCAGTGCTAGCGCGGCGCGGCCGCAAGTCTTTAGATTTATTTCTCGTTAAAGGATGTTTTCACCGATGCCGAATCTGCAACTGCTCAATGCCGTGAATGAGATAGCGATCGCTGCCGGGTGTGAAATTCTCGATGTCTATAATGCAGAGGAGGCCATCGAGGTCAGTACGAAGCAGGATAATTCCCCGCTTACCGACGCCGACAGGCGCGCCCATCTTTTAATAGTTGATCGACTAAGCCGCCTCACACCTGACATTCCGCTCCTGTCAGAAGAATCTGATGCAATTGACTATGATCTAAGAAAATCCTGGCAACGTTACTGGTTAATTGATCCCTTGGACGGCACTAAGGAATTTATCAGTCGCAACGGCGAGTTCACGGTGAATATTGCACTGATCGAAAACGGCCAATCTGTAGCGGGAGTAGTGCATGTGCCGGTCACCGGCATTAGTTACTTTGGAGGCATCGGTCTCAAAGCCTGGAAGCAGAATTCCAATCAAGTTGGCAGCGAAGCGCAATCGATCACCAGTCGAGCTATGCAGGAAAATTCTGGTGTGCGCATCGTCGCTAGTCGTCGTCATTTAGGGGAGCAATTGCATGCGCTTGTCGGGAAGATCGAGAAACATTTTGGTGATATGACTCTATTGAGCATGGGCAGTTCGCTAAAGATGTGTCTTTTGGCTGAAGGCAGTGCGGACATCTATCCTAGATTGGCGCCCACCAGCGAATGGGATACGGCAGCTGCCCATGGCATTCTTTCCGCAGCCGGCGGTGAGATTGTAGATTTGCAGTTTCAGCCACTCAGATACAATTCCAAGCCAGAATTGTTGAATCCCTATTTTATAGCGCTAGCGGACCCGCTTTATCCCTGGCAGGCGCTGCTGGACAAGTAATAGTAAAAGAATTAGTTTCTGGCTTTGTGTTGGTGTTTTCGCCAAATGCTGGAGTATGGAACTGGAAACACAGTTACAATTTTCTTTCCGTCCTACATAGCTCAATGAACCTAATAGCTCAATGAATCTAATAGTTCAATGAACTTAATAGACCAATGAACCTAATGAGATAAATTATGCGCCTATTCCTGTTTCTCTCCATTTCGATGCTTGTTGCTTGCGGTGAGCAAGAACCTATTCAGCAATCAGCCGCCGAGACGGAAAATCCGGTTGCTGCCGAAATCCAAAGTGATGCGATTGAAATGCTCATCACAGAAACAGCGCGCCTGAATGATTGGTTCGATGAGCAATATGCGGAGCAACTGGATTTCAGCCCCCAGACCAAAACGCGCCTGGGTGATAAATCTGACTACGACAAGTTGAATGATTACAGCGTTGCCGGAATTGATGAACAGCTTGCATGGCGCAGGCAGAGTGTCGCCGCCATGCAAGCAGGTTTCGATTACGCCCTACTTAACGAGGATGGCAAGCTATCCTATGACATGTGGAGCTATTCACTAGATCGTGCCGAAGCGGGCATTCCGTTTAGACAACACGGTTATATTTTTGGGCGTGGGGGTCCGCATGCTTCGCTGCCAAATTTTCTAATTAACTACCATCGCGTCGATGATGCATCCGATATAGAAGCTTACTTGTCTCGATTGGGAGAGCTTGATCGAGTCTTTGGCGAACTGCTCGACCGTGCACGGGCCGCATCGAGGGCGGGAATTAGACAGCCGGCATTCGCCTATGACTTCGCGATGACTGAAATAGAGAGAGTTACCTCTGGCGTTCCTTTCAATACCAATGACAGTTCGCCGAACTCACCGATTTGGACAGATATTCAAGGCAAAATTGAGGCGCTCGTAGCTTCCGATTTGATCAGTAGCGATCAAGCTCAAGGATACATAGCTCAAGCGCAGGAGATCTTGGCGGGTGAAGTTATGTCTTCTTATCAGGAAATACTCACCTGGTTAGAACAAGACAAGGCATTCGCATCTGAGATGTCTCGCGGAGTGTGGGCGCTTCCTGATGGAGAAAACTATTACAATTACCGTCTTGCGCAAATGACTACATTGGAGTTCAGCGCTGATGAAATCCATGAAATTGGATTGGCGGAAGTCGAGCGCCTGCACCTTGCGATGGAGGAGGTAATGGAGGCGGTAGATTTCGAAGGGTCTCTTCAAGACTTCTTCGTTTTCATGCGAGAGGATGAGCGTTTCTACTTTCCTAATACGGACGAGGGGCGTCAGGATTATCTCGATCTAAACAATGAGTATCTCGATGCGATCACGCTGAAGTTGCCTGATTATTTCGGCCGTCTTCCGAAGGCGCAATTGGAGGTGCGGCGCGTAGAATCGTTTAGAGAGCAAGCCGGTGCCGCACAGCACTACGCGTCGGGTACACCCGACGGTTCCCGACCTGGGGTGTTTTATTCGCATATGTCCGATATGTCCACACTGCCGATATTTCAGCTCGAGGACGTGGCCTATCACGAGGGTAGCCCCGGGCATCACATGCAAATATCGATTCAGCAGGAGCTAACCGACGTGCCTAGGTTCCGCACGCAGTATCGCACAACCGCCTACACTGAAGGTTGGGGACTGTATGCGGAATGGCTAGCCAAAGAGATGGGTGCGTTTGAAGATCCCTATTCAGATTTTGGGCGCTTGAGCGGCGAGCTTTGGAGAGCGATTCGCCTAGTTGTCGATACCGGCATTCATGCTAAGCAGTGGAGCGAGGAGCGTGCTGTAAAATATTTTATGGACAACTCCGCACAAGCGGAGGGTGCGATACGCTCCGAGATTCAGCGCTACATAACTGGGCCAGGACAGGCTACAGCCTATAAGATCGGCATGATGAAATTTCAGGAATTGCGCCGAAACGCCGAATTGGCATTGCAGGATAATTTTGATGTTAGGACATTTCACGATGTAGTACTTGGCGCTGGTGCACTTCCTATGCCTTTACTGGAGTCGAGAATAGATCACTGGATCGAAGAAGCTCAATCAGAACTAAATTAATTAAATCAAACACGGGTTGAAACTTAGTATGACTGTTAAACGGTGGATAAAATTTTCTCTTGCTAGCTTGTTGTTTTGCCAAATTCAATTTAGCAATGGGCAAGAAATTGTACCGGCGGAATCAGTGGGTATGTCTGCCGCGGGTCTGGCAAAAGCCACCGAGCGCTTGCAGCAGCATATCGATGATGGGGAGTTGGCAGGTGTCGTTGCGGCAGTCGCCAGAGATGGCAAGTTAGTCTATTTTGAGTCGCTGGGTAAGCTTAGCCTCGAAAGTGGTAAGCCGATGCAAAACGATGCGCTGTTTCGAATTTATTCCATGGCTAGGCAAATCACTAGCGCTGCCGTTCTCAAGTTGTACCAGGAAGGTAAGTTTCAGTTAGATGACCCTATAAAGATGTACTTGCCCGAGTTCGAGAGCCAGCGAGTATTATTGGATTCATCCAGTGCAGATATTACACAAACTAAGGTGCGTACTGGTGATATCACGGTTGCGAATCTTCTTACGCATACATCGGGCCTGGGTAGCCGCAGTTCCGCACTGTACAGGGAGAACAATGTAAGGGATAAGAGAATCACATTGGATCAGATGACAACTAACGCTGCGCACATTCCCTTGTTTCAAGATCCGGGCACGCAGTTTCGTTATGGTATCCATGCGACCATATTAGGAAAGTTAGTAGAAGTTTGGTCGGGACAGCCATTCGAAGACTACTTGCAGGAAAATATTCTCGATCCTCTAGAGATGGACAGTACAATGTTCTGGGCAGAAGGAGCCGATGCGGATCGTTTGGCAGAACTCTATCGTCCTAGCAACGGTCGATTAGAGCCCTACAAGATAGAATCGGTGCCGTGGACATCCCGACCGACATTGATCGAAGGCGGGGTAGGACTCTTATCCAGCGTTCCAGATTATCTAAATTTTTCGCAGATGGTTTTAGATGGTGGAAAATTCAAAGGGAAAACTATCCTCGAAGAAGAGACCGTAGCTTTGATGTATCAGAATGCTGTTCCCGATCAAGCTATGCCCATCGGCAACCGCGGTTACTGGCTGGGTTCCGGCTGGACCCTAGGCGGTTTCAATTTGGTTATGGATCCTGCGGAGTACAGTTTCCCAGTTTCCGAAGATACAATCTGGTGGGATGGCTCTGCGGCCACGCGATTTTTTATCGACCCGATAGAATCTACAGTGATCGTTATCATGGCCCAAGTTTCTCCGTCGAGCGGCGGTGGCTTTCGAGAGATATTCAGCGAGATGGTCGACAAGGCCATAGTAGAGCGCAGGTAAATATTCTGCAATTTGAATGCCTCGTTTAGATGTGCTCACACATAGGCGTTGCGCTCTTTCTGATCAGGATTTGTAATTCCTTTTACCCCGCTGTCTCCGCGAGGCCATGTATCGCAATTCCATGCGATATCGAATAAAATCCCCGGTTCTTCGAGCATGCACTCCTGCCGAAAGACGATTCTAAGTCAGCTTATTCAATTGGGGCATTTGAGCCACAGAAATGACATCACACACTGAACATCTCGAAGCAGCGAATACCGAACTGGCCGTGTTGAGGCAACAGGTGATGGCTGCTTGTTCGTATATAAAGGGGCAATGCTCAAGCGGCGGAGACTTTGATGGAAAGCTATTGGATGACTGGCAGCTTCCCAGTTATGAATTAGCTTTCTGCATGGCGGAGTTGTCTGCAGCCGCGGCGCTTAATGACTACGGACAGAAGTTACCCGCAGATAAATTCACACAGCAGCTCGCCCTGAGCTTCTGTGCAGAGACCTTGCAGGGCGTTCTGAATCGCCTGGTTGCTCGGGCAACTGACGTCGGCCTCGATAGAGAAAAGCTATTGAAGATTCACGGGAGAGTTGTTTACAGGAGTCTGCTAGATACTTACGCGAGCTCAGAATTCCTGTCGAGCCTAGGCAGCGAGATAGTTGAAAATGACATTCAACGCCTGCCTTCATTGCTAAGCGAAGAAAAGGAGCTGGTTCGGGAAACGTTTTTTAGATTTGCCAATGAAGTGGTGATGCCCCATGCCGAACAGATCCACCGCTTTGATGAAGACATTCCCGATTCGATCCTCCAAGGTGCAGCGGAGCTCGGTTGCTTCGGTACCTGTATACCGGAACGCTTCGGGGGGCTGCAGCCAGACGATCGTCCAGATAGCCTAGGCATGATCGTGGTGACGGAAGAGTTATCTCGAGGCTCCCTAGGAGCCGCAGGCAGCTTGATAACTAGGCCAGAGATCGCAGCACGCGCACTGCTTAGTGGTGGGAGCGAACGGCAGCAGCAGAAATGGCTTCCACTGCTTGCAGCAGGAAAGATGCTCTGCGCAATTTCGATCACCGAGCCTAACACTGGCTCCGATGTGGCTGCGGTTTCTCTTAAGGCAACGCCAACCGAGAATGGATGGCTGCTCAACGGTAGCAAGACATGGTGTACCTTTGCGGGAAAATCAGAGCTGCTTGTTGTATTGGCGCGAACTAACAAGGATCCCTCATTAGGCCATAAAGGGCTCAGTCTGTTTTTAGTAGAAAAGCCGTCATTCAGCGGCCATGACTTTACACATGCGCAGCCAAATGGCGGTTCTGTAACTGGCAAGGCGATTGCAACTATCGGTTATCGCGGCATGCATTCCTACGATTTATTCTTCGAAGACTTTTTCGTACCTGCTGAGAACCTCGTTGGCGAGGAAGCAGGCGAAGGCAAGGGGTTCTATTTTACTATGGCGGGCTTCGCCGGCGGTAGAATTCAAACAGCGGCTCGTGCGACAGGCGTAATGCAGGCTGCATTCGAGAATGCACTCTCCTATGCAAAAAACAGAAAGGTATTTGGCCGCGTTGTCGCCGATTTTCAGCTCACACAGGTAAAATTAGCAAGGCTACTAGCGACTCTCGCAGCGGCACGGCAATTCAGTTACGCAGTAGCGGAATTAATGGATGATGGTGCCGGTCTGATGGAAGCTAGCCTCGTGAAACTGTTTAGTTGTCGCGCTGCCGAGATGCTCTGCCGCGAGGCGCTACAGATTCATGGGGGTATGGGCTATGCAGAAGAATCGGCGGTGAGTCGCCTTTTCGTGGACGCTCGCGTGCTCTCTATATTCGAGGGTGCGGAAGAGGTTTTGGCCATAAAAGTTGTTGCTCGAGAATTGATCGAAGGGTCTTCCTGACACTCTTGCTCAAAACTAGATTTAGGCAGTACGCAAGATCAATGGAGAAGTAGATTAATGACATTCGACCCTGAGAAGCTACTGAACAAAGATTTCCCTGTTGTTCGGCAAGTCTACACAGCCAAAGACTGTATGTTATACGCCTTGGGTGTAGGCATGGGAATCGATCATCTAGATGAGCAGAGCCTGCGTTTCGTCTATGAAGAAAATCTAAAAGTATTACCGAGTCAATCGGTAATGATGGCGCATCCAGGTTTTTGGGCGAAGGAAGATGACACAGGATTGGATTGGGTGAAGGTATTGCATGCAGGGCAGGAAATTATCATGCATAAACCCTTTCCTATCGAAGGCACTATCGAGGCGAAAACGCGTATAACTCGCGTAACCGATAAGGGTGAACGTATAGGAGCGCTAATCATATCGGACAGGGTAGTTAGCGATGTCGCAACGGGAGAAGATATCTGTACGCTCGTTACAACTATATTGGCTAGGGGGAACGGGGGATTCGGCGGAGAACGCAAGGCAACTCCGAAGACCGATATCATACCTAAGCGCGAGCCAGATAAGGCTTGCGATCTGCCGACGCTGCCGCAGCAGGCGCTTCTTTATCGCCTATCGGGCGACTTTAATCCACTCCATGCTTCGCCTGCCGTCGCAAGAAATGCAGGATTCAAGACGCCGATCTTGCATGGGCTCTGTACGATGGGCGTTGCAACGCATGCGTTGGTAAAGAGCTGCTGCGACTATGATACGTCGCGCTTTAAGCGTATGCGATTGCGTTTCTCGGCACCTGTTTATCCCGGTGAAACCATCCGCACTGAAATCTGGCTCAATGGGAACGAAATAGCATTTCGTTGTAAGTCTCTGGAGCAGGACAAAATTGTAATTAATAACGGCTATCTTTTAATCGAATAAACTACACTAAGTTGCACAGGGATGACTTTTTCAATATCAAATAATAGTTGCACAGGGATGTGCAACCATTGCCC